>JAJRTY010000202.1 GCA_024278055.1 Alphaproteobacteria bacterium
CAACAACCGCCGTCTCCTGGAACCCATCGGAAACATCCCGCCCGCAGAAGCGGAGGCTAACTTCTACGCATCTCTGGAAAGATCAGACATGGCCGCGTAACTAAGACAAATCAGCCTCCGGCAAACCCGGCGCGGTTCAATAGACACGCGATCCGTTCAAGAGTCGGTCGAAACGCTCATTCATGAAAACTTGCCGGCCGTTGCGACAGTTCCCGTAGAGAGGGATTGTAAGGCGTTGTAAAGCAGTAGAAATTAAGAGTTCTCAGGTCCCTAGTTCGAACCTCCGCGCGCTGTGCAGCCGGCGCTGAGAGCGAACAATCTTCATCTCTACATCTATATTTTCCCACCAATGCCTTTGAACTTCTCAACAAACGCCGCGATTTTCTGGAAAACACTCTGTTTTTTGGTCAAAAACCGGGGATTGAGCGGACTCATTTTAGGCAAGATATCATTCAGCTCTGTGCCATTTTCGCTGGCAAATTCACGTTTGATAGAAATGGTAATATAACGCTTTGCAGCTTCTGCATTCAGGTTTTCAGCCCTGATCAATTCCTCGGCCTCGCGCCGCTGTTCCGCTTGGGCAAAAGAGAAAAAAGCATCGATCACACTGGCTTTGTCGTCAATCAGATCAAGGTCGGTTTGATTGATGAAATCCACCAACAGGCTTTCTTTGGCACGGTTGCCGAGGCTGGCGCGGATGACCCGGCGGGCATCCTCAACCAGCTCTGATTTATCTTTCGTCTTTTTGTTTTTTTCAAAAATCAGTTCCAGAATATAATCAAGATTGATCTCCTGGGATTTGAGCAGATCCACCTCGAACACCACGTCGTCCCAATCGACGGTGGATTGCTCTTGTTCACCTGCAGATTTTTCGCGGCGGAGCCAATCGCGAATGTCGTTATATGTAGATCGATAGTCCTGAATTTCTCGCTCGACGGGCAATGTAATCGCTTGCAGAGCGGCCAGATCATCATCATCCAAATAATGCTTTTCTTTAAAGGCCTCGACCTCCGCTTCATTATTCAAATCCACACTTTGCAAGGCTTTCAGGCTGACAAATTCATCGTAATTTTGCAGCACGTTTTCTGCGCGCAAATATTCGCCAAACAGTTTGGCAAATTCTTTTTTATCCTGCTCTCTCTCAATGTTTTCAGGATCGGGGAAGCGTTGCTGCAATTCCTTGACGATGTCCACAAAGCCCCGCCGGGCTTCACCTGTGGCGATATCGGTAAAGCCTTCCATATATTCCTTATAGCTTTTCTCCAGCACCACGTTTTTTGTGTTTTTATCGCCAAACAGGGTAATGGCGTCGATGGTAGCCTGCTCCAGATCCCGAAAAGCGACAATATTGCCGAAAGTTTTCGTAGCATCATAAATGCGGTTGGTGCGGGAATAGGCTTGGATCAGGCCGTGGTAACGCAGGTTTTTGTCCACAAAAAGGGTGTTGAGCGTGGGCGCATCAAAGCCGGTCAGGAACATGCCCACCACGATCAGCAAGTCTATATCCTTGGACTTAACCCGCTTGGCCAGATCGCGGTAATAATTCTGGAAGCCGTTGCTATCCACACTAAAATTGGTTTTGAAGAAAGCATTGTAATCGCCAATGGCAGCGTTCAAAAACTCTTTTGCGCTGCTGTTCATGGCCGACACATCAAAGCTTTCATCGGGAATATCGCCAACAGCATCCTGCGCTTCATTGGCCGCAAATGAGAAGATCGTTGCGATTTTCAAGGGCTTGTCGCTATCCGCCTGCAAGTCATTAAGCGTTTCATAATACAGTTTGGCAGCATCCACACTGCTGACCGCAAACATGGCATTGAAGCCGCTGCGACCTGCATGCAGGCGATGGGTTTTCTGGCGAAAGTTATTCAGGATGTAGCGGGATATTTCCCGGATGCGCTCGGAGTGCAAAAGGGCCTGTTTGTTTTCAGCCGCACTGAGCTTCTTCTCGTCTTGCTCGGCTTCAATTTCCTTGAACTGTGGGCGCACATCATTGTAATCGACTTTGAACTTGAGCACCTTTTCATCACGAATGGCGTCCGTAATAACATAGGAATGCAGCTCGCGGCCAAACACGCTGGCGGTGGTGTCAGATCCCAGAGCGTTTTGCGGAAAAATCGGCGTGCCGGTAAAGCCGAACTGATAGTAATGCTTGAATTTCTTCTTCAGGTTTTTCTGGGCTTCCCCGAACTGGCTGCGGTGGCATTCATCAAATATAAACACCACCTGCTGCCCGTAAACCGCCAGATCCCTCTCGCTTTTCATCAGGTTGTTGAGCTTCTGAATGGTGGTGACGATGATTTTGTTGTCGTCTTTGCTCAGATTGCGCTTCAGCCCGGCAGTGCTGTCAGAACCATTGACACTGTCGGGTGAAAACCGCTGGTATTCTTTCATGGTCTGGTAGTCGAGGTCTTTGCGATCGACCACAAAAAACACCTTGTCGATAAAGTCCAGCTCGGTCACCAGACGCGCGGCCTTGAAGCTGGTCAGGGTCTTGCCCGATCCGGTGGTGTGCCAAATATAGCCACCACTTTCCGGCTTGCTCCAGCCTTTGGCTTCATAGGAGCTTTTGACCTTCCACAAAATCCGCTCGGTGGCGGCAATCTGGTAGGGGCGCATTACCAGCAAGGTATTGCCGACATCGAACACCGAATAATGCAGCAGCACACTAAGCAGGGTGTTTTTCTGGAAAAAGGTTGCGGTAAAGTCCTTTAGATCCTTGATCAGGCTGTTATCCGCCCGCGCCCAGTTCATCGTGAAATCAAAGCTGTTTTTGTCGCGCTTCGTGGTGTTGGCGAAATAGCGGCTGTCGGTGCCGTTGGATATGACGAAAATCTGCAAGAATTTATAAAGCGAGTTCTCGCTGTTAAAGCTCTCTTTGCTGTAGCGGTGGATCTGGTTGAAGGCCTCGCGAATGGCAACGCCACGCTTTTTCAGCTCGATTTGAACCAGCGGCAGACCGTTCACCAGAATGGTCACATCATAGCGGTTGGCGTGGGTTCCGGCCTGCTCGAACTGCTTGATCACTTGCAATTTGTTGCGGGCTATGTTGTTTTTGTCGAGCAGATAGATGTTCTGGATGCGGCCATCATCAAAGACAAAATCATCAATATAGTCGTCATGGATCTTGCGGGTTTTATCAAGAATGCTGTCGCTGGGCTTGTCCAGAAAGGTTTCAACAAAACGCTGCCATTCGTCATCGGAAAACGCAACATCGTTCAGGGCTTGCAACTGCACCCGCACATTCGCCAGCATGGCCTTTAGCGTGGTCAGGTCGGGCAGGAAATCATAGCCCTGTTTGACCAGATCGGCAATCAGCTCGCGTTCCAGATCAGCTTCGGATTGATAGCCCTCAGCCGCTTGCCATTCTCTGATGTATTTATCCAGAACGATGAAATTTCTGGTTTCTGCGATGGGGGTTGTCTGCTCAACCATTTTGTTCTCCCTGTTGCCAGTAGGCGTAATTGTTCACCAGGTTTTCCAATAAGAGCTTCACAGTGTTTTTCTCAGCGGGCGAAGGCTCGCTCACCTGCTCGTTTGAAAGTGCTGAATGGGTGAAAGTGTTGATGGCCCGCACATAGGCATCTTTGCTGCCCTCCACGGTATCCAATAAATCGCTCCATCTCGCATAGCCCAGGAACCCCGCCGTTTTCTCGTAAAGATTCCGAAGCAAAGTGAAGTGGTATCGCTCGACAGTGTTTTCAGCGATCGCTTCCTCCAACACTCGTTTCAAATGCAAATGATAGGAAAAACTCTTGTTCGCATCGCCGTATTTTACGTTCAGATTGAAACTCCCATCTTCCAACCGCTCAAGCAGATAGCAGCCTTCTTTTTTGCCCTGCTTCTTCAGGTCAAGCTCATTGTGCAAGACATTGTAAAAAAGCGGGCTGTGGGTTGTGACAATGAACTTCAGGCCCGTTGGTGCATCTTTGATCAACCCAGCCAAATTCACCGCCAATTCAATCAAATGGTTTTCATCGAGCGAGCTGACCGGATCATCAATAAACACATATTCAAGCTGATCGAACTGGTTGGTGCCCCTTGCTTCAGGTTCGGCGACATTCAAAACGGCAATCACCTCTTCAAGAAGCGTATAGAAAATGCTCCAGATAAAATTGCTTTCTTCACCTTTTGAGAGCTTCAGGTTGCTTATGTCTTCATCTGTGCCGCGTTCAAGGGAAAACGTCACTTCTGAAAAAGCTTTGATCGTTTTCTCTTTGTCGTCTTGGTCCCTGACCTTGTATTCATCGTTGAATCTTGGGGTTAGCTTATCATCCGTATAATGCTGAAAGTTGGCGATGATATTCTGGTCTTGTCCCTGATCCTTCAAAATCCAGTCGGTAAATGAATTACGATGGATTTTCAACTTACGTTCAGTATCCCCATCCAGGTCGTTGTCCCAGAAAAACAGGTCTTCGGTAAAGGCATTGTAGTAAAGAACTTTCAGCGGGCGATCTTCAGGGCCTTCACCGTTTTCAGTTTTCGGGTCAATCAATTGTTTCAATGCGCGCGAAAGGCGGGTTTTGCCGGTGCCGTTGAAGGCATAGATCAGCTGCACTTTTTTATTGGTGTCATGCAGCTGTTGGGCGATTTCTTCGAGTGTCTGGCCCATCCTATGCCGCCGCCTCTGGTTTCGGGAAGTTCAACAGCAAATCGCGGTAAAATTCATATTGCTGTTGCCGCAGCTTGATTTCACGTGGCAGGCCTTCGCTGAGCGAGGCGGTGAGCGTGTCGAATTTGTCGAGGATGGCAACGATGCGCGCTTGTTCTTCTGGTGATGGAACAGGGATCAATATCTTGGCTAAACTATCTGCGTTTACGCGCCTGACCTTTGCACCCGTAATATATGGCCTCTTTTGTTTTTGAAATTGTTCCGTCTGGAAGAAATAGGAAACGTATTTCGGGTTGAGTTTATGAGTATAAAAGCAAGCATCACTGCTAACGGCAATATCCTCGTCCCCCAACCATGCAACGGCCTTGCAGACATCTTCATCGGTTTCGCTTGTTGTCGCAATCACCAGATCGCCGCGCTTCGCCATACGCGCCTTCTTGGCAAACTCTTCGGAAACAAAGGTTTTGGTTTTGTGGGCAAAGGTTCCATAGTGGGTGTAAATTTGGCCATAATGAATGCAGCCAACACCCTCTTCTACAAAGTCTTTTTTCTGCAAGCCTCCGCCGCGCGTGAATTTCCCCACGCGCTCATCCCCCATCGGTAAATGCTCCACCTCCCCATCTTCAAACGTGAGCAGTTGATCGCGATAGTGGTTGTATTGCTTTTTGCGGGCGGTAAGCTCGGCGGTAAGCTCGGCGGTAAGCTCGGTGAAAGCGTCCAGAATGCGCACAATCTCCGCCTGTATCGCCAGCGATTTTTCCGAGTTCTGTAGGTATGGGATGGGGATTAATATCTTGGCTAAACTATCTGCGTTCACGCGCCTGACTTTTGCACCCGTAATATATGACCTCTTCTGTTTGTGAAATTGCTCAGTCTGGAAAAAATAGGAAACGTATTTCGGGTTGAGTTTATGAGAGTAAAAGCAAGCATCGCTGCTAACGGCAATATCCTCATCACCTAACCAGGCAACGGCCTTACAGACATCTTCGTCGGTTTCGCTTGTTGTCGCGATTACCAAATCGCCGCGTTTCGCCATGCGTGCTTTCTTGGCAAATTCTTCTGTGACAAATGTCTTGGTTTTGTGGGCAAAGGTCCCGTAGTGGGTATAAATTTGGCCATAATGAATGCAGCCAATACCCTCTTCAACAAAGTCCTTTTTCTGTAATCCGCCGCCACGCGTGAATTTCCCAACGCGCTCATCCCCCAACGGCACCCACTCCACCACAGCCCCATCCAGCAGCTTTTCCAAATAGCTCAGATCGCTCATGCCTCGATCTCCGCAACGATGGCATCAATATCGGCGCGCAGCTGGTCGATCTTGGCGACCGTGGTTTTCAGCTCGGCATTCACCTTTGAAATATCTATCACCTCGCGGGTGTCTTTCGGCTCCACATAGGCGCTGACGGACAGGTTATAGTCTTGTGTGGCAATCTTCTCGAACGGTACGGAGCGGGCGACGTGTTCCACATCCGCTTTGCTGTCGAACATCGCCATGATCTGCCCGATATGGTCATCGGTCATGATGTTGTTATTGGTTTCCTTTTTAAAGAAATCCTCACCACTGGCATCAATGAACTGGGTCAGGGTGTCGGTCTTGTGTTTGGACAGCACCAGAATATTCACCGCAATCGTGGTGCCGTAAAACAGGTTAGGGGCCAGCGAAATTACCGTTTCCACAAAGTTGTTATCAACCAGGTATTTGCGGATCTTCTGTTCGGCCCCGCCACGATAGAAAATACCGGGAAAGCAGACAATCGCGGCGCGGCCCTTGGCAGACAGGTAGCTAAGCGCATGCAGCACAAAGGCAAAGTCGGCCTTGGATTTGGGGGCCAGCACGCCCGCAGGGGCAAAGCGGTCGTCATTGATCAGGGTCGGATCATCCGCACCAATCCATTTCACCGAATAAGGCGGGTTGGACACGATGGCATCAAAGGGTTTGTCATCGTCAAAATGCGGATCAATCAGCGTGTTGCCCAGCTGGATGTTGAACTTGTCATAGTTGATGTTGTGCAGGAACATGTTCATGCGGGCAAGGTTGTAGGTGGTGTGGTTAATCTCCTGCCCCCAAAAGCCGTCTTCAATAACATGTGCGTCAAAATGCTTTTTGGCTTGCAGCAGCAGCGAGCCGGATCCACAGGCCGGATCGTAAATCTTGTTGACCTTGTCCTGCTTGTGCATGGCAATCTGCGCAATCAGCTTGGATACATGGGTGGGGGTGAAAAACTCGCCCCCCGATTTGCCCGCATTGGCGGCGTAGTTGGAGATCAGGAACTCATAGGCATCGCCGAACAGCTCGATCTGGTTATCATGGAAATCGCCCAGATTCAGGCCGGCCACACCTTTGAGCACAGCGGCCAGGCGGGTGTTTTTGTCTTTCACCGTATTGCCAAGACGGTTGCTGGTGGTGTCAAAATCGGCAAACAGGCCTTTGATGTCGGGCTCGGAAGGGTAACCGCTGGCCGAGGCCTCGATCGCGGCAAAAATGGCGGCCAGATCGGTGTTCAGGCTTTCGTTAGTGTTCGCTTTTGCCGCGACATTGGAAAACAGCTGGCTGGGGTAGATAAAATAGCCCTTGGTTTTGATGGCATCGTCTTTGATATCCGGCGTGATAACGTCGTCGGACAGTTTCGCATAGTTGATGCTGTCATCATCGGCCTCGATATAGATGGCAAAGTTTTCGCTGATAAAGCGGTAAAACAGGGTGCCCAGCACGTATTGCTTGAAGTCCCAGCCATCGACTGCGCCACGCACATCATTGGCAATCTGCCAGATCTGGCGGTGCAGTTCGGCGCGTTGTTGATTGCCTGTCATACTTCATCCTTTTTTGTTCTTGTTCACTAATCCAGCGATCTATCTCGCTCTTGCGAAACCGCCACGCGCTACCGACTTTAAACCCCGGAACCTTGCCCTCGGATGCGAACCGGTCGGCTGTTTTCTCGGCAATCTTGAGAAATCCGGCGAGTTCTTTCACGGTCATAATGTCATTGTCGGGCATCGCCTATATGTCCTTTGCGGGGTATACAGATTGAAAGTAGTTGAAGCCGGATGAAGGAACAAGGGCCATAGTTCAGCAGATAGACCTGCCTATCAGGCTTTTCTGCCCCTCCCACTCCACCGGAAACGGCTCCAGCAGAACCGTCAGTGTCATCTCCGGCTGCCGCCCCCGTCAAGGATCATCTCGACGATGTCCGGTGCCAGTCCACCAACAACTGCACGATACGGACCTGCTCGGCGAAGGCAAAGATCGCCCGGTCGCCGTCCACATTGGCCGGTGTCCCGATGGTTTGGTCATATAGGTTCACGTCCAGGACGGAGGCGTCAGTATCGTCTTCATCCGGACGGTGGGCGGGGCTTGACGGGCTCGCCGGATCGGTGTGCATACTGGGATGCGTGACGCCACCTAGCGCAGGGCCTCCGTGTTGCCGGTTGCTTCCAATCCCCGCAGGACCTTCCGTATGCCACGCAGGGCGTGCATATCCCCGACGAGGTTCTCGAACTGGCGAATTTCGCGCAACCGGCGTCGCAGGCTTTCGAGTTCCGACGGGTCGATGTCCGCTCCCGTGATGTCATCGATCTGAAGAGCAATGCGGTCAAATTCCTTGCGCACATCCGGTAAGGCTCTCAGCGCGTTTTTGAGGCTTCGGATGATCGCCTGGACGGCCGGAACGGCCTTGCGCGGCACCAACGCGATCTCCAGATCGAGAGCGTTGGCGAGGGCCGCAAGGCTTGGGACCGTAAGATTGACGCCCTCTTCTCGATCTTCGAGATGTGGGACTGAGGCACGCCGGCGCGGTCGGTCAGGTCGCTGCTGGCTCAGCCCTCTGTTCTTTCGGGCCTCCTTCAGAATGGTCGAGATTTTTCCGCTTCGTAGGATGTATTGATCCGCTGCGATGCACCAATATCGAATTTTGATATAGGGAAGCATATATATTTCTGCACGTGCGTGGAATCTTTAATGTAGAATTGAATCTATTTGATGGCAAGAATTCTATAAAAGTAGAGGTCACGTCCGTCAAGATGGTGTAAATTTCCGGATGGCCTGAGGTCATGATCAAGCGGCTTGAGTTGTTATGCTGAGAATGGGGTCGGTCTCCTCGTTGTCGATCTGAGCGAAGGCCTCGACCTGCATGTAGCGGCTTG
>JAJRTY010000019.1 GCA_024278055.1 Alphaproteobacteria bacterium
TGCGCCCCAATGGCGATAATCAGGCTCGTCCCCAGCAGCAGGCCGCTGATGAAAGGGCCGGCGACAAACAGATCAGGCATTTACATGATTGCCTTTAGTTTCCCCGGCCAGCCCGCTCCCCCGCCCAACCACCCCAGGAAATCCTTATGGGGTGGTTGGGCGGGGGAGCGGGCTGGCCGGGGAAACTAAAGGCAATCATGTAAATGCCTGATCTGTTTGTCGCCGGCCCTTTCATCAGCGGCCTGCTGCTGGGGACGAGCCTGATTATCGCCATTGGGGCGCAAAATGCCTATGTGCTGCGACAGGGCCTGTTGCGCAGCCATGTTTTTGCCATCACCACCATTTGTTTTTTATCAGACGCTGCCCTGATTACCGCCGGTATTCTGGGGTTGGGAGCTCTCATTCAGAGCAACCCGGACTGGCTCGCAATTGTCGCTTTGGTTGGCGGGTTTTTCCTGCTTGCCTATGGCGCACTGGCCTTTAAACGCGCTTTGCACCCGACCGTACTGAAACCGACAAAAGACAGCAGAAGTACTTTGTCCGTAGCAGTTTTAACATCTCTGGCGCTGACCTGGGGCAACCCGCATGTGTATCTCGACACTGTGGTGCTGATCGGCGGGTTATCGGCTCAGTACCCCGGCACAGAGCGATTCTCTTTTGGCCTCGGTGCAATAGCCGGATCTGGCGTGTGGTTTTATTCACTCGGCTTTGGCGCAAGATATCTTGCGCCTCTTTTTGCCAAACCAATGGCCTGGCGCATTTTAGACCTCGCAATCGCTGCTGTGATGTGGGCGCTGGCATATTCGCTGCTGCGCCCACTGGTGTGAGACCCCCGTCCGTCAGCTACGCTGCCGCCTACCTCAGCCCTTCACTCACCACCCATTGCTCGGTTTTGTCCAGCGCGGTTTCCAGCCTGTCAAACAGCGTGTTTAACTGTTCTTCGGTGATGATCAACGGCGGGCAGATGCCGATGGTATCGCCCATATTGCGCAAAATCAGACCTTCGTCCTGAATAAAGCCATTGGCTTTTGCGCCCACCAGTTTTTTTGGATCAAACGGTTTTTTGGATGCTTTATCAGCAACCAGCTCAACGCCACCGAGCATGCCCTTGGCACGACCTTCGCCAACGAGCGGATGATCGCCCAGCGCTTTCACGCGGCGTTCGAAAGTTGAACTGAGGTCTTTGGCGCGGCCAACAATGTTGTCGCGCTCGTATATCTCAATGGTCTTGAGTGCCACTGCGGCTCCCACCGGATGACCCGCATAGGTATGGCCATGGCCGAAGGTGCCGATTTTGCGGCTTTCATCGAGCATCGCCTGATACATCACTTCGGGTATCATCACGGCACTCACCGGCATATAGGCCGACGACAGCGCCTTGGCCACTGACATTGTGTCGGGCACAATACCGTAGGCCTGGCTGCCGAACCATTCACCCAGCCGGCCAAAGCCGCAAATAACTTCATCGGCGATAAACATGATGTCGTATTTCTTCAGCACTGCCTGAATTTTGGGAAAATACCCGTCCGGTGGAAAAATAACCCCGCCAGCCCCCATCACCGGCTCGGCGATAAAGGCACAGACCGTTTCGGGACCTTCTTCAAGGATCATTTTTTCAAGATTTTCCGCCAGCCGGGTGGAAAATTCCTGTTCGGTTTCACCGTCTTCGGCAAAGCGGTAATGGTGCGGGCAATCGGTGTGCAGCATCTGGGGCAGCGGCAGGTCAAAATCCGCATGATTGGCGGGTAGGCCTGTCATGGAGGCTGAGGCAACTGTTACGCCGTGGTAACCTTTGATGCGGGAAATGATCTTCTTTTTTTCCGGCCTGCCGATAGCATTATTATAATACCACATCAGCTTTACCTGGGCATCATTGGCTTCGGAACCAGAACATGAAAACAGCACCTTCGATACTTCCATCGGTGCCAGTTCTTTGAGTTTTTCTGACAGTTCAATTGCCGGATCATGGCTTTTGCCGCCAAAAATATGGGTATAAGGCAGCTTGTGCATCTGCTCGGTTGCCGCATCAATCAATTCGCGATTATTATACCCCAAAGAGGTACACCACAGACCGGCGAGGCCTTCAATGAACTGGTTGCCCTGGGTATCATAGACATAGACCCCTTCACCACGCTCTAGCACGAACGGGCCGACCTCACGGTGGGTGGCGAGATTGGTATAGGGATGAATGACGGTTTCAATATCGCGGGTTGCCGCATTACTCAACTTTGCCATCACAGTTTCCTCCTGATAATGGATTGCCAATAGGTATATGAGTAAAATTTAGTGGTACCAGCGTACCAACGGTACCTTAGCCAGCAAATTTTGATGAGCCTCATATTGCCTGCGAACCCATCGAAATGTCAAAGAACTTAAGTGCTGTTTTCCAAATTTATTTTCGCCTATCATCGGGGCAGGAGAATTTCTGCAAGGATTGATTACATGTCATATGACCGCTCACTGATAAATAAAACCGCAACAGAAATTGTGACGCTGCTGAAATCAGAAGAAATTTCCTGTCATGATCTTCTCGATGCACTGGAAGGGCGCATAGCTGAGGTTGATGGTCACATTAACGCCCTGCCGACCTTGTGTTTTGAGCGGGCGCGCAAATGTGCCGATGGCCTTATGGCAAAACCGGTTGATCAAAGAGGAACTTTGGCCGGCCTGCCGGTTCCAATCAAAGACCTGAGCGAGGTTGCCGGGGTCAGGACAACGTATGGCTCACAAATATTTTCTGACAATGTACCCAAAGTATCGAACATTTTGGTGCAACGGCTGGAGCGTGAAGGCGGGATCATATATGCAAAATCCAACACCCCGGAATTTGGCTCGGGCGGCAACACTTTCAATGAGGTTTTCGGACCAACATTGAACCCGTGGGATTTATCCCGCTCCTGTGCGGGGTCATCAGGCGGGGCGGCGGCAGCCCTTGCCAGCGGCAGCGCCTGGGTGGCGCATGGCTCCGATATGGGTGGATCTTTACGCAATCCCGCCAGTTTTTGCGGTGTTGTCGGCCTGCGCCCGACACCGGGACGGGTGGCCAGAACGCCCAACCGGATGATTGATGAAACTCTTGGTGTTCAGGGGCCGATGGCGCGCAATGTCAGCGACATTGCCCTGATGCTGGATGCCATGACCGGCGTTGATTCGGGTGATCCCATGTCTTTGCCAAAACCTTCGATTTCTTACCAGAAAATCGTGCGTTCAGATAAAAAACCAATAAAAATAGCCTTTAGCAAGGATTTCGGCATCACAGCCGTTGATCCTGAAGTGGCGCGAATATGCGAAAAGGCAGCGTATGCCTTCGAAAGTGCCGGTGTTATTGTCGAAGAAGCGACACCGGACTTCAGCGATGCCCATGAGATATTTCAATGCCTGCGTGCCCTCATTTATGCCGTCAGTTTTGGTGGCCTGATTAAAGAACACCGCAACAAACTCATGCCTGAGATAGTCTGGAACACAGAAAAAGGACTGAACCTGAGCACAGGCGATATTGTTAAAGCGCATTTGGCGCGCACAAAACTGTTCCATCGCATTGCTGAATTCTTCCAGACATATGATCTTTTGCTGTCGCCAGCAACAATTGTTGCAGCTTATCCGATTGAGCAAAGATTTGTGGCGGAATGTGATGGCCACAAGTTTGACAATTACGTCGAATGGCTGGGTATTGCCTACGCTTTGACAATCGTCTCCAGCCCGGCAATGTCTCTACCCGCAGGCTTTACAGCTGAAAATCTGCCGATTGGACTGCAGCTGGCGGGCCCGGCAAGAGGGGAGGCTCAAGTATTGAGCGGTGCAAGGGTTTTGGAAGAAATTCTCGGGATTTCTACGGTTGTACCGATTGATCCGCGAAAATAATAGCTGTTTTCGCGGTCATGTGGTCGATTTTACGCACTTTTGCTAACACAAGTTATTGACATCTCCCCCACATCGTCTAAATAGACTTCATACGTGTTGCATTTGTTTCGTGTTACTTGACTAAGCGGTCCGCCGATTTACCATGTTATCCCCTGGCAATGTGAACGTTACCCCCGATCGCACCAACACGACGTTACGGTGCGCGGACACAACTCCCTTGTTAGAGGAAAATACTATGACTACTGGTACTGTAAAATGGTTCAACCCCACAAAAGGCTATGGATTTATTGAGCCTGATGATGGTTCAAATGACGCTTTTGTCCACATTTCAGCTGTTGAAGCTGCCGGACTTAGCACATTGAACGAAGGCCAAAAAGTTTCTTACGAACTTCAGGCTGGACAGAACGGCAAAACTTCTGCCGAAAAACTGGCCATCGTCGAGTAACAGACAAAACAAGCAACTGCCTCCAGCCCAGGTTGGAGGTAGTCTTGGCTTTTTAACCAGACTGAATGCGAGATTTACTCCCTTCGGGGATGAATTGAGTGATCGTCTGGTTTTTTATTGGATTTTTATCTGATTTCCCAGCCAGCCCGCTCCCCTGCAATATTGCCAAAGGCGTGGGCGTTTGAGTGTTAGTTCATATTCGTCATACCGGCGAAAGCCGGTATCCAGTGCGACAAGTTCATACCCCACTTCTGGATACCGGCTTTCGCCGGTATGACGAATGTTAGGAAACGTTCAAAGTCCAGCCTCTTTGGTACAATCTACTTTTCCAGAAAATCCCCACATTTGGGTGCAGCGGTCGTGCCCCATGGCATTATCGGTACGGTTGAGGTGGAGTTTTTGGGTGAGCCATCAATCAGTTTGTCGGTGTAAATCAGATAGACCAGAACATTTCTTTTGGTGTCACAGCCGCGCACAATGCGCATTTTATTGAAAAAGATCGAGCGTCTTTGCCGGAACATTTCATCGCCCTGCTCAAATTTCCCTTTGAAAGTGACCGGTCCGATCTGCCGGCAGGCGAGAGAGGCATCAGAAAGTTCTTCCGCCAGCCCAAAAAATCCTTTCACCCCGCCTTTTTCCGGCACGGTAAAATGACAGGCAACCCCTTGCACCAGCGGATCATCAATACCGTAGGTGGCAAGCTTGTTGTTGGGCGTCAGCAAATTGAAGGTGGTGCTTTTCTTAAACACCAGATCAGCCTCTTGGGCGCTGACTGCGACAGTAAGACCAGAAATAAGCATTATGGTCACGGTCACGCCCGCTAACACAGTTGAAAATCTCATAGTCTTAACTTTCTTCAGACTGGAAAATCTCGCGTTTTCATAAATTCAATCCCCTCCCATCTGTCATCCCCGGGCTTGTCCCACTACTGTCCGGTTTAAGTTAGTGGACAAGTTGCATGATATTGATTCTACTTGGTTTCAAGCGTTTGAGCGCGTTTGAGGCACGAAATGGAGATTGATATCATGCGGCATGAGAATAGCGTATTTCATCAAATTACCA
>JAJRTY010000203.1 GCA_024278055.1 Alphaproteobacteria bacterium
ACGACCCCGACAACGAATTCATCAATCCCGTCGGCGCGCTCACGCTGGTCGGCATAACCGGTCATAAACAGGATTTTGAGGCCGGGAAACAGTTTGGCGGCGTTTTGGGCAAGCTCAATGCCATCCATCAGCGGCATCTTGATATCGGTCAGCAGTAAATCATAATTGCCGTTTTTCATGCGAAGGGTGTCGAGTCCGGCTTCCCCGTCCTCTGCAAGGTCGACACTGTGCCCTTCCATTTCAAGCGCCCGGGCAACAAAACTGCGCACCGATGCATCGTCTTCAGTCAGTAAAATTCTGGCCATTATATACCTGCCAATTCTGATGCAAGCTCAGTCGTCACCCTTGACGACGCCGACATAAGGTAACTCTCGAAAAGCATGGCCGACATCCATGCCGTATCCAACAACGAAATAGTCCGGACAATCAAAACCGATAAAATCGGCATCAACCGCTGCCTTGCGCTTGGAATGTTTGTCGAGCAGAACCGCAATTTCGACTTTGCGGGCGCCGCGCTCTTCCATCAGGTCGCGGGCAAATTTCAAGGTATTGCCCGATTCCAGAATGTCATCAATCAGCAAGACATCACGGTCCTTAACTTCGCTTTCGATATCGCGCAAAATCCGCACTTTGCCACCGGTTGTCCCGGCCCCGTAGCTGGCAAGCGAAATAAATTCCACTTCCGGTTCGACCGCAACCGCATGGAGGGCACGAATGAGATCGGCGGCAAAGACAAACGATCCCTTTAATATTGCGATGACGATCAGATTGTTGTGATCGTTTGCCGCGATCTCGGATGCCATGCGAAGGTTTTGCTCGGCAATCTGCTCGGCGCTGAACAATACATCGATATTTTTTCCGCGAACAATGGCCATTAGAATTCTTCTTGTTGTTTGGGGCAGGAGGTAAGAGCAAATCTTTTGCACCCGCCTTCCAGGGGAGGACTTTTCAACCGACACTCGAACTTCATGTTCGTTCCTGTGTTTAGATTAATTCATGGCTGAAATATCCAGCCAGACGATTCGCTTTGGTCGAAATTGCGCATTAACAGGTGTATTGCGGCAATTGCAAGCCGGGTATCGTTTGCTTCTGTGTCTCGTCTTCAACAATCAGGATATTGCCACGCTCTTCCAGCCTGCCTGGAAGGTTGTGGTCAGAAGGTTGCAGCCTGCAGGTTTTTCACCGGGTGAATTGACAGTGATTCCGGTCGTTTTGTAAAGGCCCGCCAGGGCTGGTTTCACAAATCCATGCGGTTGCGTCCGATTAATCCACTGATTAGTGCCATAATGCTGTGATGGCCAACCGGTTGCCCTTATTGAAATATGCGATCAGGGAATGTTTCGCCCTTCGTTGGCGCACAAGTTGGCGCCAACCCCTTGCCAAATACGTGATTGATGCTGCAATTGCTTGCGCATGTTCGATCTCTGCTGGTAAATTGTTTTGGTCAATTTGCATTGGATTCGAAACCAGACAAACCGCAATACAGCGCTCTGGATTGTCTCTTCCATATTCAGCGAGCACCGGGGATACAGGTGGTTCAGAAAAGTTCTGTGATCAAATTTGAAAATGTCGGCTTGCGATATGGCATGGGTCCGGAAATTTTGCGGGATTTGTCGTTTGAAATCGCGCCGGGTTCATTCCAGTTTTTAACCGGGCCATCTGGTGCTGGAAAGTCGAGCCTGTTGCGGCTTTTGTTCCTGTCGCTAAATCCTACTCGCGGCTTGATCAATGTTTTTGGCAAGGATGCCAGCAGCCTTGGCCGTGAAGCGCTGCCGGCGATCCGCCGCAGCATCGGTATCGTGTTTCAGGATTTTCGCCTGCTTGATCATTTAACCACGTTTGAAAATGTCGCCCTGCCTTTAAGAGTGCGCGGCAAAGAGGAAGCAAGCTATCGCAAGGATGTCATCGAGCTTTTGAGCTGGGTTGGCCTTAGCGATCGTATCAATGTATTTCCGCCGGTGCTTTCCGGTGGCGAAAAACAGCGGGCGGCGATCGCCCGGGCGCTGATCAATCAGCCGAAGCTGTTGCTTGCCGATGAGCCGACCGGCAACCTTGACCCGAGCCTCGCCCGCCGGTTGTTGCGGTTGTTTGCCGAGCTTAACCGCTCGGGTACTTCGGTGGTAATTGCGACCCATGACCTGGATTTGATGGATCAGTTTCAGGCAAGGCGACTTGTCCTGAATGAAGGGCGGTTGCAGATCTATGACTGATAAGAAAAAGAAAATACGCATTGTCAGGCCCGCGGACACAGAAAACCGTGATGACAAACCGCGCCAGATCAGGCCTCCGGCACCTGATTCAGCGATCAACCGGGTTGTGTCGACCAAAAGACCGCCGCCCTTACCAAAACCGCGCAAAAATGAAAAGCCGGGACCGGGAAAAACATCAAAACTATCGTGGAAAAAATCGTCGTCGATTGTGCCGCGCGAAACAATTGCCGGCAATGCCCTTACTCTGGTCATCGGGATCATGTCGTTTCTGGTTTGTGTGACATTTGGTGCGGTCAGTCTGGTTGCCGATACGGCGTTATCCTGGCAAAATGATATTGCCCGGGAAGTGACCATTCAAATCAGGCCGCTTGACGGGGTCGACATGCAGCAAGCGCTTGTCAAGGCGAAGGAAATTGCCAGCAACCGACCGGGCATTGCCAGCGTTTCGATCATTGGTGAAGAGGAAACTGCGCGGCTGCTTGAACCCTGGCTTGGCACCGGGTTGAGCCTCGATGATTTGCCGGTGCCGCGGCTGCTGAGTGTAAAACTTGAAACCGGCAAGCGTCCGGATTTTGAAGATCTGCGCCGGCAGTTGACCGCCGAAATTCCGGGGGCCAGCCTTGATGATCATCAGGCATGGACCAGCCGGTTGACGACAATGGCCGGTGCGACAATTGTCATCGGGGTTTCGATCATGGTGCTGGTGATGTCGGCGACTGTGCTTACGGTTATATTTGCGACCCGCGGGGCGATGTCGGGAAACCGGCATGTGGTCGAGGTTTTGCATTTCGTCGGTGCGGAAGACAAATATATAGCCGATCAGTTTCAAAGGCATTTTTTGCTGCTTGGCCTGAAAGGTGGTTCAATTGGCGGTGCAATGGCAATTCTGTTCTTTTTGGTGATCGGGTACTGGACCGGACAAAATTCCGCCACGCCAGGGGGCGATCAGGTAACCGCACTGTTTGGAACATTTTCTGTTGGTCTTACAGGCTATGCCGGTATTGTGGTTATTGTGATATTCGTTGCCTTTTTAACCGCAGCAACTTCGCGCCTGACTGTGTTCCGCCATATTGGCACTTTGGAGCGAAACTAGGGGGAGCGAAACCAGGAGAGCAAAACGAGGAGGAACGAAACCAGGTGACAATTTGAATATCTGAAGATAACCTTGAAAAAAACTTTTGGCACCGTCCAAGCCCTGCCTCATTTATTGTTCATTTAGGCGATATGTGAGTTCCCTGCTTCCCTAGGCATCGGATAATCTGCATGACCGGCATAAATACAACTGAATATAGCAAAAACGAGATGCCACGCAGCCGCGGCGTCTTTGCAACGCTGGGCAGAATGTTCAAACTGGCATTTGGTGCGGTTGCCCTGGCTATTATTGTCGGGGCAGGCTTCCTGATCGGTGGTTTTTTGAAGTTTACCGACACCATTACCAGTTATGATCTTGAAGTTGATCCGGAAAAATCGGCCGCAATTGTCGTCTATACCGGCGGCACGTCGCGTATTGAAGAGGCGGCGCGGTTGTTGCAGGAAGGAAAGGGCAAGCGGCTGCTGATAAGCGGAGTTAATCCAAAAACATCGAAAAAAGTCTTGCTTGAACGCTCCGGACTTGAACCCGCATTGTTTGATTGTTGTGTCGATATAGACAAGGAAGCCCCCGACACCCACGGCAATGCGGTTGAAACCAGCAAGTGGAACGCAGTTCACAAATTTGACAGCCTGATTATTGTCACCAGCAACTATCATATGCCGCGTAGCATGCTTGAAACCAACCGCCGTTTGCCGGAGGTAAAACTTGTTGCCTATCCGGTGGCAACCCATAATTTTGATAAGGACGGTTGGTACAAGGATCGCAAGATTTTGCGGTTGTTGTTGTCGGAATATACCAAATATGTGGCGGCTCAGTTCAGGCCGGTTTTAACCGGCAAAACCATCAAGACCATTCGCGCCAGCCTGACCGGGCTGTGAGGTAAATTGGGCCTTTGGGCGATTTTATCATGGACAGCCGTACAACAGACCGCGTATTGCCACTGCGGTATCTGGAATAAAATTAAAAATTTCCCGGAGAGATTTGTTGCTGGTCATTCGCGCCCTTGTCTTTAACATTGTGTTCTATCTCAATTTGACCATTCAGATGCTGGTGCAGACGCCGCTATATTTTTTATTGCCGCGAAGAGGCGCGCTGGTGATTGTCAAGAACTGGTGCCGTTCGAGCAATTGGTGGCACCGGCTTATTGTCGGCACAAGCTACAAGGTTACCGGGCTTGAACATATACCTGATGGCGGGTGCATAATTGCCATTAAACACCAGTCGATGTGGGAATTTTATGCTATTTTGCCGCTGTTTGACGATCCTGCCTATGTCCTCAAACGCGAATTGATGTGGATCCCGCTGTTTGGCTGGTATGTGGCCAAAACCCGAATGATTCCGATCAACCGCGGCAAACGCAGCAAGGCCATGCGCGATATGACCAGACAGGCGGCAAAGGAAATTAAGCAAGGGCGGCAAATCCTGATTTATCCGGAAGGTACGCGGCGGGCCCCCGGGGCGGAGCCTGCCTATAAATATGGAATTGCCCATATGTATAAGGAGCTCAATTGCCCGGTATTGCCGATTGCGCTGAATTCCGGTCTATACTGGCCGCGGCGAAAATTCATGCGCTATCCAGGGACAATCAGGGTCAATATTCTTGAACCAATTATGCCGGGCCTCGATACGGAAACCTTTCAGACAGAACTGCAAAAACGGATAGAAACAAGCTGTCTTGAACTCTACAAGCAGGCGGCAGATGATAATCCCGCTCCGCCATTGCCCGAACCGCTAAAACGGTTATTGAAAGCGCAATATCAGGATAAATAAAATTTGTTCTTGAATTGTTCGCATTGATGTTCTAATTTTGTTCTCCAA
>JAJRTY010000204.1 GCA_024278055.1 Alphaproteobacteria bacterium
GGCGGATTTATAAGGTCTAATGGTGCCAACATCCAAATTGGTACAGATCCGGCACTCTTTTGGTTCAGTAATTCATCTGTCATTTTTGGCAGGTATCCTAAAATTAGTGATTTGTTAAGGCGGCATTAACGATGCATTAGGGTTAACAGAATATTGATGAAAGCAGCAGCAGTTCGCCCGGGAGTTCATCAATGGTTATTCTGCAAAACCTGAATAAGCAAATATTTGGTCAAAAACGGCAATTATCGAGCCGGGCAATTGTGGTCACGGCCCTCATGACCGCGACACTGGCATTAACCGGCTGTGCGTCGAAACGGATTACCACCGGGTCGATTGGCAAAGGACCATCGAAATCAATTTATGCGATGACCGTCCCCGAACTGAATCAGACGCGGGACTATTGGGGGCGCGCATACACAAAAAACCCGAAAGACAAGACCATCGGTGTGAATTACTCCAATGTGTTGCGGATGACGGGTCGAAACGAGCAGGCACTCGCTGTTATGCAGCAAATTGTTATTGCCAATCCAAAAGACCGCGCGGTTCTGGCAGCTTATGGCAAGGCGCTTGCCAGCGCCGGTAATCTGGCCAAGGCGCTTAATGTCATTGAGCGCGCATTTACCCCGGACAATCCTGACTGGCGTCTTTTGTCGGCGCAAGGCGCCATATTGGACCAGATGGGTAAACCGAAAAAGGCCCGGTCATTCTATCAAAAAGCACTGGATCTTTCACCATCTGAGCCAACAGTTCTGTCCAATCTTGGAATGTCCTATTTGCTTACCGGTGATTTGCAGACCGCAGAAACCTATTTACGTGATGCAATAGGCGCTCCGCGGGCCGACAGCCGGGTACGGCAAAATCTGGCGCTGGTGGTAGGCCTGCAGGGCCGGTTTGGAGAGGCTGAAAAAATTGCAGCCGGAGAATTGCGGCCAGCACAGGCGCAAGCAAATATCGCCTATCTTCGCAAAATATTGTCAGAGCAGAATGCCTGGACACAACTAAAAGACAAATCAAAAAAACCAACCAAATTGACCAATTGAGCAATGCCGAAACGGCAATACAGGCTTTCCAGATAATCCCTTGAACATGCGGGGGAAAATGATTGCAGGTTTTGCCATGCCCGTTTGCCTGCTGTCCAATGTGCGATATTGCACGTGAATAGATATTGAGCCTCCCTATCTTTTGTTCATCAGGCAGCCAAAACTGCTTTCAAACAATTGATCAAAAGAGGGAACCGCTCATATGTCTATCTGGAAAAAAACAGCCATCACCGCAGTTGCCGTGTCGACCTTTGCAATCAGCACGCTGACTGCAGATGCCGGAAGGCGGGAACGTAATTTTGCCCTTGGCGTTGTTGGAGGCCTTGTTGCCGGAGCAGCCATCGCCGGGGCTGCCAATCGCGGATATTCTGATGACGACTATTATTATGACGAGCGGCCTGTCTACACATCGCGCCGCAGCTATCGCAGTGCCCATGTTTCATGGTGCCTTGATCGCTACAACAGCTATGATCCTGGCAGTGATACCTGGGTCACCTATCGCGGTATAGTACGGACCTGCCGCTCACCCTATTCCAGATAGAGTTTGAAATTTGGGGAACATTGTTCCCCCGCAAAATCGATCTCCAGTCGGTATAGCCCCGGATTTTCCGGGGCTATTGCGTATTCAGGAACTTGAAAAATAGGGTAGGTTAGACTGCGTCATGTTTCATGGAAGCAGTCAGGCTGCGAAGAGGCAGCCCGATGCGAATGCATCGCTCCTCCTGAGTTTGCCGAGGGGGAAGGCTGGGGCGGAGCCCCAAATAGCCGTGAGCGAAAGCGAACAGAGCGTAACAGTCAAAGCATGACCTAAAACCCTGATCCGGATGCCTGCATGATCGCCGGGGTCAGCACCACAGCAAACAGCACCGGCAGGAAAAACAGGATCATTGGCACGGTCAATTTAGGTGGAAGCGCTGCTGCCTTGGTCTCAGCCGCCATCATTCTTATTTCGCGGTTTTCTGCCGACAGCACACGCAGGGCCGCGCCAAGCGGGGTGCCGTATCGTTCAGCCTGAACCAGCGCGGTTACCACATTCTTGACGGTCTCCATTCCGGTGCGTTTGGAGAAATTTTCATAAGCCGTACGCCGGTCGGGAAGAAACGAAAGTTCAGCAGTCGTCAAAACCAGTTCTTCTGCCAGTGGAATTGATTGTTTGCCAATTTCTTCAGATACGCGGCGAAACGCAGCTTCAATAGACATGCCCGATTCAACGCAGATCAAAGTCAGATCAAGCGCGTCAGGCCAGGCCCGCTGTATCAATTGCTGTCTGGCCTTGAGTTTGTTTTTGACAAAAAGAATAGGCGCATAAAACCCCGCATAGGCTGAAATCAATGATACCAGAAGTTTGGTCATCATGCCGTGTTTCGGGTCTGCCAGCACCAACATATAAAATGCCCCTGCGATAAAGAATACGATCGGCAACACAAACCTCAGGAACAAAAATATAAACAGCGGGTTTGGTCCGCGAAAACCGGCCTGATCGAGTGCCAGCAATGTGTTTTCATCGGCCAATGCGGTTTTGAGATTAAGTTTGTCAACCAGATTTTTCATATAGGCTTTGGGTTCGGTCTTGATTGCCTTCTTGCCACGATTATTTTTTTCCGAAGCTAAACGGGCCCGCTCGCGTGCCCTGATTTTATCCCGCTCCAGTGCAACCGATTTCATCCGCACTGCAAGCTCATCCTGCTTTAGGTAGGGCAAGGTGAGGGAAATAATGGTAGCAAACACCGCAACCGCTGATGCAATGGCAATCATCAGGGTTGTTGTATTCATTGTATCGAGGCCAAGAGAAAACATGTTTTA
>JAJRTY010000020.1 GCA_024278055.1 Alphaproteobacteria bacterium
AACTGTCCCCAGATGAAACAGCTAAGACAGCACGTTCACGAAGATCAATCGAATAAGCTCGTACCATACAGGCTGGCATCCGCTCCAGCCCATATCTTGAAGCATAAAACAAATGATTTGGGAATCCTAAGCGATTCAATAAATATCAGAAACGCTCTAGTCGTTCGCTGCGCTTCTCCGGGTGCCACAACGACGGGTTTTTCGTATGTCATTCGATGGCCACCCGCCGGATTTTCTGCATAGTTCCCGGAGACCACACTCCAGATTATTCGTATGGCAGCCGGACAAGCGCAAGCGTTGGACTAGGGCCCAAGGGGCCCGCAGCCCCAGTGGCGCTTGAACGTAACTTAAAGTATAAACCTTGAAAGATCAGCGTTGCGGGCGAGATCGCCAATGTTGCTTTCAACAAAATCCGCATCGATAATGATGGTATCGCCGGAGCGGTCAGTTGCTGTAAAGCTTATTTCATCGAGCACGCGTTCGAGAACGGTCTGCAATCTGCGCGCCCCGATATTTTCAATACTTGCGTTTATATCAACAGCAATAGACGCCAGCATTTCAATCGCATCTTCCTTAAATTCAAGTGTCACGCCTTCTGTTGCCATCAATGCTATATATTGCTTGATCAAACTGGCTTCCGGCTCGGTTAAAATCCGGCGAAAATCTTCTTTTTCCAGCGCACGAAGCTCAACGCGAATGGGTAGCCTGCCCTGAAGTTCCGGCATCAGATCAGACGGTTTGGCAATATGAAAGGCACCGGAAGCTATAAACAGAATATGGTCGGTTTTGACAATACCGTGTTTGGTGCTGACGTTGGTACCCTCGATCAAAGGCAGCAAATCACGCTGAACCCCTTCGCGGGAAACATCACCGCCGCTGCGATCTGAACGCACACAGATTTTGTCAATCTCATCGAGAAAAACAATACCGTTGTTTTCAACCGAGTGAATGGCTTCCTGAACAAGTTGCTCATCATCGAGCAGCTTGTCGGATTCTTCCACCATCAACGCCTCATGGCTTTCTTTTACTGTCATGCGCCGGGTTTTGGTTTTGCCACCAAAGCCCTTGCCAAAAATATCACCCAGATTGATCATGCCCATTTGCGCACCGGGCATGCCGGGAATATCGAACCCGGGCATGGCAGAGCTGGTGTCGGCTACTTCAACTTCGATTTCCTTGTCATCAAGCTCACCATCACGCAGCTTCTGCCGGAAACTGTCGCGTGTGGCCTCACTGGCATTTTCACCGACAATAGCACTCAAGACCCGTTCTTCGGCATTGAGGTGAGCAGCAGCGGTGACCTCATTGCGTTTTTGTTCACGCACAATTCCGATACCCACTTCCATGAGATCGCGGATGATCTGCTCCACATCGCGACCGACATAACCGACTTCGGTAAATTTGGTCGCTTCGATCTTGATAAAAGGCGCATTGGCCAGCCTTGCCAGCCGCCGCGAAATTTCGGTTTTACCGACACCGGTAGGCCCGATCATCAATATGTTTTTGGGCAAAACTTCCTCGCGCATCTGACCTTCAAGCTGTTTGCGCCGCCAGCGGTTGCGCAAGGCAATGGCAACAGCGCGTTTGGCATCTTTTTGGCCAATGATGTAGCGATCGAGTTCAGAGACAATTTCGCGGGGAGAAAAATCAGTCATGAGTAAAACAGGTTTCCACAGTGGTTAAAATCTAGGCATGGGCAGGCGGCAACTTATCGAGATATTTTCCTGATGGCAGCAGTTTGAAAACCAGACGCCGCAACGGTTTCCAGCCAACCCCAAAGGTTAAGATAAGGGCGGCAATGATCAACAACACAATACTTGTGGCAGACCCTGAGGGTAAATTAAGCTGCCAGATACCATAGGCGATAACGCTGCCAACATATCCAAGTGAAGAGACCAGCAAAGCACGGCGATTAATGATGAGCGCAATGATGCCAAACAGAATAAAGAAAATTGCGATGATCATCCAGCTGTTGACCACAGGGGTTTGCCCGAATGCTTTTTGCAGGTTGGTGATGGCCGGGTGAGAATCCCACAAAACCGCATGCGTCAGCATCGGTGCTGCGATCAGATGGAGCCAGAAGCCGCAATCAGAATTCGTACTGCTACGTAACGGGTCTTTGAAATCAAACCACATTGCCGTTGCAAACAGACTCAAACCGCCCAGTCCGATTATCCAGCGAAAGTTTGACAGCAGAAAATCAGGGGAAATTGTGCCGATAGCGGTGAAAGCCAGGCCAACAATTGTTAGCCCGACGATTGCAAGAGCAAATGGCAAGCGAAACCGCAGAAAAAACAGACCCGCAGCCACCAGTGCCGCGGCACTCACAATCATGAAAGTCTCATATGTTGCAAGAGTGCTCCATCTGGGCGCATCCAGAGCCGTTGCCATAAAATAAGCGCTGAACCCGGTAAAAAGCACGGATAGGACAATACTGGGGGCGGAAATCCGCAAATAACCTGTGAGCCATTCAGCCGCCATCCAGATCAAGGCCAGCCCGGCCACCTGTGCAGCGATTGTATTGCCGAGGAAAGATACTGCCGACATGACGCCCGCGCCCAAAAACCCCGCTCCAATAGCAATAAACAGATCGCCGAATGAGCGAATAAACCGCGGGGCCTCATCTTCGGCTTCTCGCAACATGTCCCGTTGCAGGTTTTGCATTGCTGCGCTGTCTTCGTCGTCGGAGGCGATGGAGGCCAGCTTGCTCAGCTGATCGGGCGAGATAATACCTTGCTCAACGCCGCGTTCTAAATCGGACTTGGAGACCATGGCGGATTATTCTTCTTCGTCAATTATTTCGAGAACCAGTTTGTCATTGGTATAAACACAGATTTCAGCGGCAATGGCCATGGATTTTCTGGCAATTTCTTCAGCGCTCATATCCGTATCCATCAAGGCGCGTGCAGCAGAAAGCGCATAATTGCCCCCCGAACCGATGCCGATAACACCGCCTTCAGGCTCCAGTACATCGCCGGTTCCGGTGATAATCAGGCTGGCGGACTTATCGACGACAATCAACATGGCTTCGAGACGGCGCAGATACCTGTCAGTGCGCCAGTCCTTGGCAAGCTCGACACACGCCCGGGTAAGCTGTGTCGGGTATTGTTCAAGTTTGGTTTCAAGGCGTTCAAACAGCGTCATCGCATCCGCCGTTGCCCCGGCAAAACCGGCGATAACATTGCCACTGCCAAGGCCGCGCACCTTGCGCGCATTACCTTTCATGACTGTGTCGCCGACGGATACCTGGCCATCGCCTGCAATAACAACCTTGCCGCCTTTGCGAACCGTTAGGATGGTGGTCACTGTGATGCCTTTCAGTAAAAATATTTGCGGGTGCCGTCAATTACAACCATGTAAGGGGTTTACAGCCGTTTGAAAAGAGATAGCGTGTTAGTTATATAAAACGAAACCGGATCATGTGGCTGGCGTCCACGCATTGGACCTGCTAAGACCCCTGTCAGTAAAGCGACTTAAATCATATCAGGATTTTGAAAAATGCGCACTGCCACAGTAGAGCGTAACACCCGCGAAACCAGAATTTCCGTCACCGTTAATCTCGATGGCAGCGGGCAAAGCAGCCTGGATACCGGCATTGGGTTTCTCGATCATATGCTGGAACAGTTGAGTAAACATGGGCTGATTGACCTTGACCTCAAGGTCGAAGGTGATCTCCATGTTGATATGCACCACACCACTGAAGACAGCGCTATTGCCATTGGCCAGGCGGTCAGGCAGGCACTGGGTGAGTGTCGTGGTGTTAGAAGGTTTGCTCATGCTTATTTGCCGATGGACGAAGCCCTGAGCCGTGTGGCGCTGGATATTTCCGGCCGGCCTTATCTGATCTGGAAGGTTGATTTTTCCAGACCAAAAATCGGTGAGATGGACAGTGAGCTTTTCAAGGAGTGGTTTCAGGCGTTTGCACAAAATGCCGGCATCACCCTTCATGTTGAGAATCTCTATGGTGATAATAATCATCACATCATCGAAAGCTGCTTCAAAGGTCTGGCGCGCAGCCTTCGCGATGCTATAGCTATTGATGAACGCCAGAAAGATGTGATACCGTCTACCAAGGGATCACTGAGTTGATGGGACAATAGTTAATAGCGTTGGCTTAAGGTATGAAAATATTTTCGGTACACCACAAATCCACGGAGCCGGCGCTCATATTGAGTGAAGGGCTGGAAACCCGCTTTGTTAAAGAGGGCATTTCCTGGATGGCACTTTTTTTCGCTCCCCTGTGGTTGATTTTTCACCGCATGTGGCTGGTTTTATTTGCAACCTTGTTGCTGTACGTCATCGCCATCGCTGCCGCTAATGCCGTCGGCCTTGATGCCGGGCCTGCTTTAAGTCTTGTTCTTGTGGTCAATATTATCATTGCACTTGAGGGCAACAATTTGCGGCGCTGGACCCTTAAGCGTGGCGGTTTTCAGGAAATAGGCGTCGTCACCGGTCGCTCTTTGGAACATTGTGAAAGGCGATTTTTTGAAAGCCTGCTTGATCCATACAAAAAACTTCCGCAACGCCGCGAGCTTCATCCAGCCTCTGGCATCCAGTCTACCCTGGCAACCTTGCGCCAACCTGCGAAGGAAAGTGAAAGTGTTGTCGGACTGTTTCCCGAGCCGGATCCAAAACCATGAAAATAGCCATAATTGATTATGGCTCAGGCAATCTTAGATCAGCAGTAAAATCATTCGAACGCGCCGCCCGGGAAACTGGCAGCGATGCTGAAATTGTCCTGACGTCACAAGTTGCAATGGTCAAAAAGGCCGACAGAATTGTTCTGCCCGGTGTTGGTGCCTTTGCCGATTGCCGCGCCGGATTACAGAAAATCGAGGAGCTTTGGGCGGCAATTGATGAAGCTGTTAGCGTCGACAAAAAACCGTTTTTTGGCATCTGTGTCGGTATGCAGCTGATGGCCGAGTATGGCCATGAACACAAAACCACCCCAGGTTTTGGCTGGATCAAGGGAGATGTCAGGGCGATTGCACCAGACGATAAAACCCTTAAAATCCCCCATATGGGCTGGAATACGATTGATCCGTGCAAACAACATCCGGTGCTGGAAAATATCACAACGGGTGACAACGGCCTGCATGCCTATTTCGTCCACTCCTATCATCTCATCCCACATAATCACGATGATGTTCTGGCTGAAACTCAATATGGCGGCACTATCTTTGCAGCGGTTGCCAAAGACAATATGATCGGCACCCAGTTTCACCCGGAAAAAAGTCAGGAGCTGGGTTTGCGCCTGATTGGCAATTTTCTTAAATGGACACCAGACAGTTGAAATTATTCCCGGCAATAGATCTGAAAGACGGTCAATACGTGCGCCTGATCCAGGGCGATATGGACCAGGCCACAGTATTTAACGACACCCCCCATGCCCAGGCAAAAGCCTTTGAGGATGCGGGCTTTGATTATCTCCACATCGTTGATCTCAATGGCGCGTTTGAAG
>JAJRTY010000205.1 GCA_024278055.1 Alphaproteobacteria bacterium
CCACTTGCTTCAAAAATGATTTCCGGTTCGTTGGAATACCAGCGTCCGTCGGCCGGCCAACCGTTGCGGCGCACCGGATTGCCCCAGCCAACCACATCAAAGCGCTGATAATCGTCGGCATCTTTTCGCTTGATGACGACCCATGAATGTTTGGAAACAGCGCCTTTCAGACCACCTGTACGCGCCGCCATGATGTAAACTTTCGCCCGTTCTTCGCTGAGCGCGTCGGGAAATATCCCTGCGCTCGACCAGTCGGCCTCATGCCAGTTTGCCGGACGGTCGCTGGCTGCCCAGATTGCCAGATGGGTAAGGCTTGGGGCAACAAACAAAACCCCGATAAACAGCGTAACTCGGTAGAGAATTCGTTTCATAACAATTCACGATAGTCCAGTTTGGAAAGCCGGATTAGAAAGAAGACAGTTTGATGCCTGTGCAGTCTTATACAAGGCAATTTACTGTGAGCGTGCACCATCAACGCCAAAACCCCGGAAAATATCCAGCACCGGATTTATTCAGGCACCAAGGCCACTGTTGGGAATCGCGATGTTCCTTTTATTGATCAATACAATCGGCGTAGATTTGCAATCAAGCCGTACGACCAGCAGGAATACATTCCATTCACCGGCTGTTTTAGCTGCCTGACTGATGATCGTTCCGGCACATTTCGGCCCGGATACGGGAATCGACAAATTTGCCCTGCCGTTAGATCCATTTAAATTGATATTTCCGGTCACCAGCCAACCGCTCTCAATTGGCTCGCCCATCGCTTCAACAACCCTGCTACTGGCGCGCACTTCGCGCATAGATATTTTATAGGCATCACTTCCCTTCATCAACGAGGCGATGCCAAAGAACATGAAGCCTATCAAAAGCAGCAATCCAATTAAAACTATGACACCTGCTCGTGCCCAGTTTCGCTGGGTTTTAATGAAATGCGCCTCATCAACCCAGAACCTGTTTTTCCATGCCCACTTGCTTCCCTTTGCGCCGAGCACAAAAATCATCACAATGTTGACAATTGGCACAAACATCAAAAGCGCAATATAGGTGCTGTTGCCGATGCCCCATATCCAGTTCAGTAAAAAAGCCCCCCAGTTCCAGCGGTCGAGATTTGGTGGAATTGGTGTGTCTTTTGATTGTCCGGCAAATGGCATGCTGAAATTACTTTCTGGTATTAAAGTTTCAAGCCGGGTCAGCCTGAATTCGCAATATTACGCGAATTATACAGATTGCGCGGTTTGCGGCAATATTTCTGGTGATCGGTATTGGCCATTGTGCGGCAAAGTCGCTGAATTAGGTCAACTGACCCGATTACCGCCAATGGTTAAATGTGGGTAACTGCTTGAACTGTTCAGAGCCAGATCACCGGTCACCGGCTTGGACCATTCATGGCCGACAATTGCCCCGTTCACAGCATCACGAATGACATTGTTGGAAATCAAGGCCTCACCGGCCCCCTTGACCACCGAGACCGCAATACCTTCACCCGCATTGCGAATGACATTGGCATTAACCACAACGTCCCTGAGATATGGTCCCCAACCAAGATTGATGCCGTAAAGCGGGGCGTTTTCAATAACATTACCTGTGACACTGGTATCGGCTTCGACCGTAATACCAATGCCAAATCCCGGCTGATCGGCTTTGTAAGGTCCGGTTGTTTTAAGATTGCGGATGAGATTATTGGAGACGACAGACATCCGTCCGCCTTGCATGAAATTGGCCACCGAAATGCCCAATGTGGCTTCATCAACAATGTTGTTGGAGATCACCGCGCCTTCAAATTCAAATTCCGAATAAAGTGCGGTTTCGCCCGAGCGTGTGCAATTATTGCCGAGGATCTGGACATTGCTGCCACCATTTGCGCGTACCGCCGAAAATGCACAATCGCTGATACGGTTGTCGCTGACAATTACCGAATGGGCGCGGAAAATGTTGATACCATTGCCATATTGGCCGGTGCCACCATTTATTGCCTTGATCCGCTCTATCCGGTTGCCGGAAACGATTGAATTGTCTTCGCCGGCTGTCCAGCGGTGAATAAGAATACCGCCATTGGCGCAATCGCTCACCTCATTGTTGATAACCTGCAACCCGGTTGCCTCAACCGAATAGATGGCGGCATCACCGCCCGCACCGGAAATGCGCGACCGCTCAATGCGCCCGCCCGAGCGTTCGAGCTTGATGCCACTGACCAGCGACCCGCGAATATCGCAATTATCGATGACGACCTGACGGCAGTTGATCGCATGGACAAGCCCGGCAGCACTGTCATTGAAGCCATTATTGGCCCCTTCAATGACCACGCCATCAAGTGACAATATTTCGGCATTTTCAGCTGTTAAAAAATGCCCGCCACCGCCATAGACCAGCTTGGAAGCCCCCGGAACGCCGGTAATGCGGGTGCGTTTTGGCAGTTTCAGATTGGAGGCAACATAGGTGCCAGGTGGTAAAAACAGCGGTTTGTCTTCCTCGCTGGCGCGCTCAAGTACCGACTGCAAAACCTTGCTCTGGTCGTCCCATGCGTCTGCGCGCAGTCCCAACCGGGTTGCATCAAGCGACCCTCTAAGCGAGACATTTTTGAATAAAGCAACATCTCCCGCCGCATTTGCAGGTGAGATACCTGTTGCGGCCCCGCTGAGCGCAAGCGCGCCAATTCCGCCACTCAGGCCTGTTAAAAAATTCCGGCGATTTGTTGCCATTGACCACCGCTCCCACGCAATACTGGTTTCCCAACAAGCCTCGCAATCGCCGTGCCAGAATTATGTGCCGTTTTGGGGCAGGTGCCAAATCTGCCTTTGATCAACAGGCTAATACCCGTTGCGGGAATGGCGACGGCAATCTATAAGCAGCGCAATCAATTTTTTTACAAGTTATGAGGTAATCGATGGCCGTAGATTGGGGTTCTGCCAAAAAAGGCATGTTTGAAGAAGGCAAGATCTATCTTGGCACCAGCCGCAAGCCGGATGACTCGTTACAAAAGCCGGAATTTCTCAAACTCAAATACGCCAACCGCCACGGACTCATTACCGGCGCTACCGGTACCGGTAAAACCGTCTCTTTGCAGATTTTGGCCGAAGGGTTTTCCAATGCCGGTGTGCCGGTGTTTTGTGCCGATGTGAAAGGTGACCTTGCCGGTCTTGCCGAAGTTGGCAATATGGAGGATTTTCTCGTCAAGCGGGCCGAGGATATTGGCCTCGATGACTATCAGCCGCAGGAATTTCCTGCCGTGTTCTGGGACCTGTTTGGCAAGCAGGGCCACCCGATCCGCACCACCATTTCAGACATGGGGCCGTTGCTGTTGTCGCGGTTGATGGATCTTTCGGAAGCGCAGGAAGGGGTGTTGAACATCGCTTTCCGTATTGCTGATGAAGAAGGTCTGTTGTTGCTCGACATGAAAGATCTGCAATCGCTGCTTGCCAACATTGCCAAGCGTTCGGCTGAAATTTCAGGCCGTTACGGCAATGTTACCAAACAGTCGGTTGGTGCAATCCAGCGTTCGCTGCTGGTGCTTGAAAATCAGGGTGGTGATAATTTCTTTGGTGAACCGGCACTCGACATTAACGACATCATGCGCACCACCCGCGACGGTCGTGGCGCGATCAACATTCTTGCCGCCGATCAGCTGATGATGGCACCAAGGCTTTATGCGACATTTCTGCTCTGGCTGTTGTCTGAACTGTTTGAGGAACTACCCGAAGTCGGCAATCAGGACAAACCGAAACTGGTGTTCTTTTTTGATGAGGCGCATTTGTTGTTCAACGATGCACCACGCATTCTGGTCGACCGGGTTGAACAAGTGGTCAAGCTGATCCGTTCCAAGGGCGTTGGTGTTTATTTTGTCACCCAGAACCCGCTTGATATGCCGGACGGTGTTCTGGCGCAGCTGGGCAATCGTATTCAGCACGCGCTGCGCGCCTACACGCCGCGTGAGCAAAAAGCGGTTAAAACCGCGGCCGATACTTTCCGCCCCAATCCGGATTTCGATTGCTATGAGGCAATTACCAAACTTGGGGTTGGCGAAGCGTTGGTTTCAACCTTGATGAAGAAAGGCGTACCGTCAATTGTTCAGCGCACGCTTATTCGCCCGCCGCAATCAAGACTTGGGGTATTGACCGAACGTGAACGCGGCAAAATTATCGATATGAGCCCGGTTGCCGGTCAGTATGATGAGACTGATGATCGCGAATCAGCTTTTGAAATTCTCAAAAAACGCGCTGAAGAACGCGCCAAGGCGGAAGAGGCCGAGCGCCAGCGCGAAGATGAGGAAAAAATTCGCAAAGCCGGTAGCCGCAAGCGTGAACGGGTTTCAAGGCCACGCAGATCCAACCGTCAAACTGTTGCCGAAGCGGCGATAAAA
>JAJRTY010000206.1 GCA_024278055.1 Alphaproteobacteria bacterium
GGTGTCGACATAGTTCTTGAAGCACTTGGCCGTGAACTTCCACTGGTCCAGGGGCCTTATGACAATTGCACGTATGTGCGTGAACACGGTTACATACGATTTCGGGCGCTGGAAGGGTCTCATAGCGGTGCGGAAGGTATCATTCAAAAAACCCCGGCCTGCCAGATCGTTATTTCCATTCCGCCTGATCCCGAACTGCTGAAAAAGGCGTTTGATGTCATTTTTTCGGTTCATGTCAATGAAGAACCCGCCATTCGTGTAGAGGAAGTGTGGGGCAGCCGCTCAAAATTCGTTGACGACAGGGACAATCCAAACCGCTACTGGAATCGCCCTGACAGCGATCAACTCCATGGCGAACCAATTAAATGAACCGGCATGACAACACACATCTGACCGGCGTCGTCCTGATAGTGGTTTCTGCGATTGTCTTCAGCACCGCCGGGATATTTACCAAGGGTGTGGAGGCAGGCGCGTGGGAAATCATATTCTGGCGCGGTATCTTTGCTGCCGGGTTTACCTTTGTGTATGTCATCTGGCGCGGCACGTTCAGGCGTGAATTCATGGCGATGGGTAAGAGCGGTTTGAGTGTTGCAATTGTTGGAGCATCGGGAATTGCCGCCTTCATCCCCGCCCTCAAGCTCACCACCATGGCCAATGTCGCTCTTATCTATGCTTCAGCACCATTGTTGGCGGCTGTGTTGGCCTGGCTTTGGATAGGCGAGCGTCTGTCAGGCAAACTTGTGGCGGGATGTGTCACAACGTTCATTGGTGTTGCTGTCATCTTTCAGGGCTCGGCGGGCAGTATCAATCTTCAAGGTGATTTGCTGGCCCTGTGGATGACGTGCGCGCTTGCCATTATGATGGCCATTTATCGCCGCTATCCCGATACACCAGCGGCTGGACCTGCGGCTTTATCCTCTTTGGTTTTATTGCCGCCCGGCCTGGTGTTGGGGATACCGTTTTCTGTTTTGTGGCAAGAAGTGGTAATTTTAATTGCCTTTGGGCTGGTGTTCGCCATTGCCTCGGTTACGCTGGCTGAAGGGGCCAAATGTATTCCAGCGGGTGAAACCGCTTTACTGAGCGTTTTGGAAACACCGCTGGCACCTCTGTTTGGCTGGCTGTTTTTTGCGGAAATTCCGCCAGCGGCTACTTTCATTGGCGGTTCATTGATTTTGCTGGCGGTAATTGTAACCCAGGTTTCGCGCAGATCAGCTTGACAAATTATTGCAGATTTGAAAACCATATACTCAGCTTGAAACAGGAGTATAGATCATGATGCCGGAACACATCAGTGCCGATAGGGACGGGTTAACGGTTGTCTGGGAAAGTTCAGGTGGTGGAAAGTCGCTGACCAGGACTTTTCCATGGTTCTGGGTACGTGATCATGGTGAAGATGACAACAGTCTGGATGCTCACACCCAGCAGCGCAAAATTGATACGTTTGCCATCGACAGCGATATTCGAGCATCTTCCGCCAGCCTTGATAAGGCAAATGGTCTTATCCGTATCGACTGGCCCGGTGATGAAGCCACTGAAATTACAACCCGGCGACTGGCTCAGGCAGCAGCATTTGAACTCGATGCAGCTTCGCTTTCTGACCCCGGTGACAAGACTTACTGGATGGCCGGGAACATGCCTGAACCTGTCCCGACAATTTCTTATGAAGATGTTATGGATTCGGAAAAAGGCACACTGGCGTGGCTTGAACTGATTGAGAATTACGGGTTTGCGGTTGTCAGTGGCACTGTGGCGACGGAAGAAGCAACAGTAGAGCTGGCAAAGAGAATTGCCCCGGCCCAGCGCACTGTTTTTGGTACCTACTGGCCACTGTCAGCCGAGATCAAGGACCATAAGGATTCTGCCTATACAACCCAGTTTTTGTCACCTCACACGGATAACACCTATTATCACAACGCTGCGGGTCTGCAGATGTTTAACTGTATTGAGTTTGACGGCAAGGGGGGTGAAAGCGTCGTGGTTGATGGCTTTGCACTGGCGCGAAAAATGCAACGCGAACACCCGGAACTATACCGGACGCTGACCAGGGTCATGGTTCCGGCACAGTATATTGAACCCGGCGTGCATCTGGCTGCTGAGCGCCCGATGTTCCGGCATAATGGTAAAGGTGATCTTACCCAGGTTTCGTTCAACAATTATGACCGGGCACCGTTTTTGCTGGAGCCTGATGAAATGAAGGCATTTTATACGGCTTACGCTGAATTTAACCGTCTGGCTATGGATCAGGAAAACTGGTGCAAGATACCGTTGCGCCCCGGCACAGCACTGATTTTCAACAACTGGCGCTGTCTGCACGGGCGCATGGGCTATGTGGGTAAACGATATTTCTATGGTTGTTATCACAACCACGCCGATTATGAGAGCCGGTTGCGAACCCTTAGAGCGCAAGCCTGATTATGCGTGCGTATTGTTAAACTTTGCACACAGGGCTATGAGCCAGCGGCGAAATTTACGGACGCGCTGGAGGGTGTGGGTGCGGTCTGTTGTGACCAGATAATAGGCCCCGCCAGTGGCCACATGACGTGGTGCCGGTTCCAAAAGAGTGCCACGGGATTTTTGCCAGTCGCCGAACGGTCGCCGGTCCATGGCCAGTCCCAATCCTTCGCGTGCTGCCTGTAGAGCGTTGGAGCGATTGTCGACAGTGAGGATACTTGGACCGGGCTGAAAAGTGACACCACTGTCAGATGCCCATTCCTGCCACTCATTGCTGTAATGTTCGGAGCCGATGAGCGGATGCTTGACCAGGTCCTCGACGCTGTCAATCGGGCCATTACGGTTGAGATATTCCGGCGAACACACAGGCACGATGACTTCGTCAAACAGCTTTTCGGCAAAACTGGATGAAGGCTTCTCGCGGGCATAGACGATGGCAGCATCTACATCACTGCCCGACAGGTTGATGGTTTCGGGCTGGGTGACGATTGCAACACGCAAATCAGGCAGGCCCTCAGTGAGGTTTCGCAAGTTGGGTATCAACCACAGATTGACCAGGGACTGATACATATGAAGTTTTAGCGGCGTGTCATCAACCGCATCCATCTGTTCAGTAGTTGCTGTGGAAATTGTGTCGAGAGCGCCACAGATATGCTCGTAATAGGCATGACCTTCGGGTGTCGGGATCAGGCCGGAGGGGTTGCGTTCAAACAGCGGAACCCCAAGAAAGGCCTCAAGAGCGCGGATCTGATGGCTGATGGCGGAGGTGGAAATCCGCAGTTCTTCTGCTGCCTGACTTTGTTTTTCAAGGCGTGCTGTAGCCTCAAAGGCGCGCAATGCAGCAAAAGGGGGAATTTTACGCACCTTTAAACACCTTCCACAAGATATTCCAACCAAGTCAAGTCAGCTTTAGCCGGTCCTGATCGTGAATGCATCTAAATTTTAATATCTGTCAAATGCTTCCGTATAAACAAGACAGGCTATGGAACGCCAACCTGTTTCCCCGATGACGTGGCTATGAATTGCAGGGTAGCGCTTCTGAGGGGGGCACAGAAAATTCACTGTAAAGCTTCACAGGCCTCAGCCAGTCGGTTCAAACCTTCTTCGATAAGGTCTTGTGAGGTTGCAATTGACAGACGAAAGTAAGGGTCGCATGAAAATCCTGTGCCGGGAACAACTACGATCCCCCAGTCGAGGAAATAATCAGCAAGGTCAGTTGAAGTCTCAATTGTGCTTATGCCACCATCTAACACCCGCTGCCGCCCGATCAGTTTGCCGCACTCAGGCATCAGATAAAAGGCACCTTCGGGTCTGGCAACTTTGAGTGCTGGGATTTTCGCTAGTCTTTCGAGAGCAAAATCGCGCCGTTGCTGGTAGGTTTTACAGCGTCGGGCCAGCAGTTCCTGCGGCCCGTCAAGGGCAGCGGTTGCGGCAATCTGGCTGATCGAGCAGGGGCCGCCATTGGTCTGGGAGAAAATCGCCCGTATGCCGTCTGTCCACCACTGGGGTCCGCCGGCATAGCCAATGCGCCAGCCGGTCATGGCGTAGGCTTTTGAAACACCGTTGACGGTCAAAATCCGGTTGGACAGGTCAGGTGCGACGCTGGCCAGCGTTGCAAATGTTATGTCATCAAAGACAATGTGCTCATAAAGGTCGTCCGAGATTACCAGAATATTGGGATGCTGGCGCAAAACTTCCGCGATCTCCTCCAGCTCCTGTTGGGAATAAACTGCACCGGTAGGGTTTGACGGGGAACACAGCAGCAAAAGCCGGGTTTTTTGTGTTATGGCCGCTTGCAGTTGCTGCGCCGACATTTTAAAGCCGGTGGCCATTCCGGTTTCAATCAGTTTCAGATGACCGCCCGCAACCGTCACCATACCAAGGTGCGATGTCCATGCCGGGGTCGGGATTATTACTTCATCTCCGGGATTGAGCACGGCCTGAACCGCGGTGGCGAGAAGAGGCTTTGCGCCGGAGCTGACAATGATTTCGTCACGACTGAAATCAAGTGCGTTGTCACGGGAAAATTTGCGCCGCACAGCATCTTTAAGATCAGCCGTGCCATCGGTGGCGGTGTAACGGGTGGCACCATCGCGGATTGCGCCCATTCCGGCATGGCAAATATGCTCCGGCGTATCGAAATCAGGCTCACCGATAGAAAAATCAATGAGATCACGGCCTTGAGCGCGTAATTCAATTGCCCGGTTGAAAACTGTAACGATAGCGGAGGGTGGCAATGATGCGGTTATATTTGAGAGCACTTTAATTACCGATCTTTGAGATAGTGAGGTTGGGGCCGAGATGTTCGGGCCCGACAATGATGTGGATGACGGCAGCGCGGCCGCAAGCCAAGGCACGCTCCAGCGCCGGAGCAAATTCCTGTGTTGCCTCAACGCGCTCGCCATGGGCACCATATCCTTTTGCCACGGTGGCAAAATCGACTTCGCTCAAGGTTGTGCCTGAAACGCGTCCGGGATATTTGATTTCCTGATTGCCGCGAATTGTGCCGTACATGCCATTGTCGACGACAATGAAAACCGGATCGAGATTGTACTTGACCGCCGTTGCCACTTCCTGCCCGTTCATCAGAAAATCACCATCACCGCCGATGTAAATACTTGGTGCGTCGCGATGGGCAATTTTAGCTGCCACAGCGGCAGGAACGCCCATGCCCATAGCACCGGAAACCGGGGCGAGGGCACCAAGGAAGCGGCGGTAGTCATAATGAATGTTGGGCCAGTCGGCGGCATTACCCGCACCTGTCGTCACGGTGGTTTGCCGTGGCAGCCTGGCATTCAAAACGGCCATGACTTCGGCCATGTCAACGGGGCCATCCTGAGGCGGCAGGGTGCGCATTTGCTCATACGCTTTGCGGGCGGTCTGTCTGATGGCACTGTGCTTTTTGGGGGCGGGTAATTTGGCCAGCGCCAGGGCGGCCTGGTTTGGATCTGAGAGAATGGGGAGATCGGCCTGATACAGTCGGCCCAGTTCTTCCGCTCCGGGCAGAATGTGGACCAGTTTGCATTGCGGCACAGGTGAATTAATCAGGCTGAATTTCAAAGTGGTGCCATCGTTGAGCCGGGCACCCAGTGCAATAATCAGGTCAGCCTTCCGGGCATAGTCATTAGGACCCTGCATGCCGCCAAAACCGATATTGCCGATGAAATTTGGATGATCATGGGCAAACAGACCCTGACGGCGAAAGCCCACAGCAACGGGAATGTCGTGGTTTTCGACAAAGTCGATGGTCGCCTGATGTCCGGCTTTGGTCCAGCAGGTGCCGCCAAGAAGCAACAGGGGGTTTTCAGCACTTTCCAGCATTGTGCCAAGGGTTTTCATATCTTCAGGTGAGGGGGAGGCCGGTGTAGCTTTTGCCGGCGGAAGATCATCAACAGCGCTTGTGTCAAACAACATGTTTTCCGGTAGCGCCAGTGCCACCGGGCCGGGTCGCCCGGAGGTGGCGACGTGAAAGGCACGGTTGACGTATTCGGGAATGCGTGCGGCATCATCAATTTCAGCCACCCACTTGACTATGGGCCCCAAAGTGCGGCGGTAATCCATTTCCTGAAAAGCCTCACGGTCGCGTTGGCTTGAGGGAATTTGCCCAATCAGCAGAATAAGCGGGGTTGA
>JAJRTY010000207.1 GCA_024278055.1 Alphaproteobacteria bacterium
CCACCGTATAGTTGAAACCTTGCGTAACGGTTTTAACACCGGCAAGCAAAACTAAAATAATAAGCACTACGGTTGCTACGACCGCAATATCTAAACCTTCAAATGGCATGGTTATTCCCCGCTCGAGTTATATTATACTACAAATAGGTATTTGATTATCGAATTTCAATCGACAATCAACCAAAATATTTCAAACCCAACCCTGCAGTTCCTGGCGCACCACAGATTCTATAACAGCCATACCATCTTTTGAATCATTAAGGCAGGGAATGTGGCTGAATTTCTCGCCGCCATGGGCACGAAATGCATCGGCCACCTCTCCGGCAATCTCTTCAAGCGTCTCAAGACAGTCCGACACAAAGCCCGGATTGAACACCGCAACATTTTTCACCCCGTCGCGGGCCAGTTGTTCAACCGTTTTATCGGTATAGGGTTGCAACCATTCCTCCGGCCCGAAACGCGACTGGAAAGTCGCCATCAGCCGCCCTTCCTGCCAGCCCAGCCGTTCGCCCAGCAAGCGGGTGGTTTTCATACAATGGCAATAATAGGGGTCACCCTTTTTGAAGTAAGATTTTGGTATCCCGTGATAGGACGCAATGACCTTTTCCGGTTCAAAATCCAATCCGGCCAGATGCGTTTCGATAGATGATGCAAGCCCGTTGATATAGGCAGGATCATCAAAATAAGGCGGCACTGTGCGCAGCGCCGGTTGCCAGCGCATGGTTTTCATAGCATCAAATGTCTTGTCGTTGACGGTCGCCGTGGTCGTGGCCGAATATTGCGGGTATAGCGGAAACACCAAAATGCGCTCGCATCCCTGTTGTTTCAGCCAATCAAGCCGGGAGGCGATAGATGGTTGCCCGTAGCGCATCGCCCAATCGGCGATCACATCTGGATAATCCTCCAGCGCAATGGCAAGCTTTTCACCCTGCGCACGGGTGAAGGTTCGCAGCGGCGATTCGTTTTTTTCATTGTTCCAGATCGAGGCATAAAGCGCGCCGGATTTTTTCGGTCTTGTATTCAAAATGATGCCGTTCAAGATCGGCCACCACAAAATGCGCGGCGTTTCAATCACCCTTTTGTCCGACAAAAACTCTTTCAAATACCGCCGCATCGATTTTTTGTCGGTGCCATCGGGGGTACCAAGATTGATCAGCAATACGCCAACCTTGCCGAATTTTATCGGCGGGTGAGATTCATCCCTGCTCATTGCAACTTTCCGGTATCAAGGCATTTACGGTTTAGGGTCAAGACCCTGACTAACGCTGACCATAGATCATTCACCATTGAGTGCAATTGCGACATTATTTCTGCAGAACAGCCAGCCAGCCGTAAATCAGGGGAAAAAACCAAAAATAACAGGTGACGCATGCCGCGATACCTGCAAAACTGCATCCCACAACCAAAAACAAGAACCAGACGGAGAGGAGAATTCCGATGAGAAAACTATTAGGGACACTGCTGCTGACCGCAGGATTGTCGATAGCATCTCTGGCCCATGTGATTGCGGCTGAAGTTGATGTCACATTTGTGACCATCAGCGACATCTATGAAATGGCTGGAAAAAAGTCCAAACGTGGCGGATTTGCCCGGGTCAATGCGCTGGTCAAGGCGGAACGGGCCAAGGGCGGCAATGTGGTTTATTCCCATGCCGGCGACTTCCTTTCCCCGTCGCTGCTTTCCGGTTTTGACAAGGGCGAACATATTGTTGATCTGACCAATGTCGCGCCACCGGATTTTGTTGCCCCCGGCAACCATGAATTTGACTTCGGCAAGGAAATTTTCCTCAAGCGCATGCGCGAAATGAAGTCGACGATATTGTCGGCCAATCTGCGTCGCGCTGACGGCTCAAAAGTCGATGGCATTGAAGACACCAAAATGATGACATTTGGCGATGCTTCCGACCCGATGAAAAGCGTCAAGATTGGTTTTGTCGGCCTGACAAAAGAAGACTCAGACGTGCTTTCAAGCCCTGGCGATCTTAAATTTTCGCCGACCATTGCAACCGCCAATGCCAGCGCCAAGGCTTTGCGCAAGGCAGGCGCGGATATCGTTGTTGCAATCTTGCATTAAGGTCTCGATGTCGATCTCGATCTCTACAAGTCCGGCAAATTTGACTTCGTACTGTCCGGCCATGATCACGATCTTGCAGTACTTTACAACGGCAAGTCGGTACTGGCTGAATCCAAGTCGGAAGGCGATTTGATTGTCGTGCTCGATGTCAAATTTACCATCAAGGAAAAACGCGGCAAACGCCGGGTCAAATGGTGGCCCAATTTCCGCATCATCGACAGCGCCACATTAACCCGTGACCCGGAAACTCTGGCCAAGGTTGAAGGCTATCAGGCCACCTTGTCCAAGGAACTTGATGTTGCGATCGGCAAAACCACCACCGAGCTTGATTCCAAGAAAACCTCGGTGCGCACCGGCGAAACCGCAATTGGCAATCTCATTGCCGATGCCCAGCGCGCAGCCGTTGGTGCCGACATTGCCTTTGCCAATGGTGGCGGCATTCGTGGCAACAAAATCTATGACGCCGGAACCACCCTCACCCGCCGCGATATTCTGACCGAACTGCCCTTCGGCAACAAGAATATCCTGCTTGAAGTGGATGGCAAAACCGTGCTTGCAGTGCTTGAAAACGGCGTCAGCCAGGTGGAAAAAACTGCCGGTCGTTTCCCGCAGGTCTCCGGCATGTCATTTACCTATGACCCGTCAAAACCTGCCGGTTCCAGGGTCAGCAATGTTATGGTCG
>JAJRTY010000021.1 GCA_024278055.1 Alphaproteobacteria bacterium
CCTGGATAGTTTTCCACATCGGTGGTGATGGTCAATTGGCCGCCTTTTTCCATGCCGGCCACCAGTATCGGCTCAAGCAGGGCTCTGGCAGTATAAATGCCGGCGGTATAACCTGCCGGGCCGGATCCGATGATCAGGACTTTTGAGTGATGTTCAGCCATGGGGCGCTCCGGAACCGTTATATGTTATTGTTATCGCCTATTTAGGGTGAGTGATCCGGTGAATTCAAGCGCTTTTGGAAAACATCCAGTCTGGCACAGGATCAAAAGGTGTGGCGAATTTTGCCAGCCAGAGACTTTGGGCGATACGCTCGGCGGCAATAATTGTCGGCACTGCGGCGTCCTGCCCCAGCACATCGATTGCGGTCTCGCGAAACAGCCGTAACCAAAGGCGGAAATCGTCTGATTTAATGTCCTCGATTGCCATGTGCACCGGCACCGGCTTTCCCTTGTAGCGACCGCTTTTGAGCAGCACTGAGGACCAGAAATTCTTCATCCGGTCAAGATGCATTGGCCAGCGGTCGTTGATCCGGGTGTCAAACAGAGGGCCGAGGCGCTCGTCTTGACGTGCTTTGGCATAAAACTGTTCGACCAGTCGGGAAATCAATTCCTCAGTGATCGATGGATGAACCGGATCGCGGTTGCCTGCAGGTCTGGCATCAAGGTTCACTAAATCTGCCGAATTGTCAGCCATTTAATCGACCCATGCCAGCGCGATCAGCAAAATAATTATTCCCCAGAAAATAGAATTGATGAACGAACGCAGAATCCCGCTGTCTTCTTCAACCGTTACCCCAAGCATCGCCAACACCATGGTGCCGGGCAAAAACAACAGGTTTGTCAACATCCTCATCGTGGCCATGGTTTTGCTCCGGTCTGTTATTTTGTAAGGGGTGGCTTTATGCTGCAAGCCCTGTTGGCCAATATATGCTTATATATTCAAAAAACAATATGTGAATTCGGGGTTGCTCCTGATCAGTAAAGCCAATCGACTTTCGTTACCAGCAAAGAGTGCCGGAATCGACGAGAATTGATCATTTCAAACTGGCGCAAAATCGTTGAATACGGGCACAGGCGTCCTGCAGGGCCTCGGTGGATGTGGCGTAGGAAATTCTGAAGTTCGGTCCAAGGCCGAAGGCGGAGCCTGGAACCACTGCAACACCTTCGTTTTCCAACAGCGCCTCAATGAAGTCCGCATCGTTTTCGATGACCTTGCCTTCTGGTGTTGCCTTGCCGATCAAACGTGCGCAAGACGGGTAGACATAAAATGCACCTTCCGGCGTTGGACAATCCAGCCCGGTCGCCTGATTGAGCATCGAGACCACCAGATCACGGCGCTCCTCGAAGACTTTGCGGCGTTCGTCAATAAAATCCTGGGTGCCATTCAATGCTTCCACCGAGGCCCACTGGGCTATAGAGCAGGCACCTGAAGTCTGTTGTCCCTGGATCATATCCATTGCCTTGACCAGTTCCAGCGGCCCGGCCGCATAACCAATGCGCCATCCGGTCATTGCATAGGCCTTTGATACACCGTTCATGGTTAGCGTGCGGTCATAAAGACCGGGTTCAACCTGGGCCGGGGTGGTGAATTCAAAATCGCCATAGACCAGATGCTCATACATATCATCGCTCAAAACCCAGACATGGGGATGGCGCATCAACACATCGGTCAACGCCTTCAATTCAGCGCGTGAATAAGCTGCACCCGAAGGGTTTGACGGTGAGTTGAACATGAACCACTTGGTTTTTGGAGTAATCGCTGCTTCCAGTGCCTCTGGCTGCAGTTTGAAATCATCTTCAATTGTGGCTTCAACAAATACCGGATTGCCGCCGCAAAGTGATACCATTTCCGGGTAGCTGACCCAGTAAGGGGTCGGGATGATCACCTCATCGCCGGGGTTCATCGTCGCCATAAAAGCATTGAACAGGATTTGTTTGCCACCGGTGCCAACAATTACCTGCGAGGGTTCATAGTCGAGATCATTCTCGCGTTTGAACTTCGCCGCAATCGCCTGGCGCAATTCCGGAATGCCCGAAATCGGGGTGTACTTGGTTTCACCGCGATTGATCGCGTCAATGGCCGCCTGTTTAATATTGTCCGGCGTGTCAAAATCCGGTTCACCGGCACCAAGGCCGATAACATCGACGCCTGCGGCTTTCAGTTCACGGGCTTTTTGGGCAACAGCGATTGTTGCTGATGGTTGTACGCGCGAGAGGATATCGGCGAGGAAGGCCATTTTGTAATCTCCAAATTGAATTCGTTGCCGGTGGTTGACGCCTGTAATCCAGAACATCAAAGGCGGGGCGAAACTATGCCGCGAACGTCCAATTAGCAAGCGCTGATCGGCTGATATCAATGGATTTCATTGACGCACGCGATTACTGAATTGGCTCATTTAGCATGTTGATAGGTGGATCAGGGATATTCATACGACAGCGCGACCGGTTTCGTTATAATCGCCAAAAAGGTGAGGGAACAATGATTACACTTTATTCGATGCCAAGCTCCGGCAACAGTTACAAACCGCGGCTCTTGTTGGCCCATCTGGGAGTGGCGTTTACCCATATTTCAATGGATGCCAATGATGGCAGCACGCGCACCGCAGAATACCGGGCCAAAAACCCGAATGGCAAACTGCCGTTGCTCGAACTTCCAGACGGCAGGTTTGTGGCGGAATCAAATGCTATTTTGCTCTATCTGGCGCATGGCAGCCGGTTCTTACCGACAGATCGTTACCAGTTGGC
>JAJRTY010000208.1 GCA_024278055.1 Alphaproteobacteria bacterium
AAAGCCGCACTGGCGCTCGCCCGCTTCCGCATTGATGAAAGCGATGCGTCCCTATTGCCGGTCACAACACCACCGGCATGGACATTCATCCACGGGCCGCGCTCCTCGCTATCGTCAACGACCCTTCGAAACCGTCAAAATCCGACAATTGGCAATGACCGGACTGTGTGATCCATTTATTTTGCGTCTGCGGCGAAAGTGTTTATAATGAACTATGCCTTGCCCCAGATTAAAGGCCTATCAAATTAGGTAGGTGGTCGTGAGCTTCAGGTTAATACCCTCAATCTGATGAACAGAACCACCCGCCACAACAAAAGAAAGACTACGAACCTGAACTCTGCAATTCACACTGGAGCCACCATACCTTCCGCTCCTGTTTCGAAGTCCGGCGCTGACAAAGCAAAGGTTACGGCACTTCTGCAATCGATTCTGCAAAGCCTTGATGAATCCAAGGCTGAAGATATCATTCCGATCAATATCGAAGGAAAATCATCAATTGGCGACCACATGGTTGTTGCCTCAGGCCGCTCGCATCGCCATGTCGGCGCGGTCGCCGATCATCTGTTGCGTGACATCAAGGTCTCCGGCTTTCCTGGCGCCAAAGTGGAAGGTCTGCCCGCCTGTGACTGGGTGCTGGTCGACGCAGGCGACGTCATTGTCCACATTTTCCGGCCGGAAGTTCGGGAATTTTACAATCTTGAAAAAATGTGGATGACGGCCGACCTTGATAACCAGAACCAGCCTTGATCAGGCGTTCGGCCGGAGCGGTGTAAATTGCGAATTGTCGTCATCTCGATTGGCAAGATGAAAGCCGGGCCGGAACGCGAGTTGATCGCCCGCTATCAAAAGCGGTGCAGGACAAGCGGTAACAACCTTGGTTTTACCGGTCCGGAGATAATTGAGATCCCGGAAAGCCGCGCTTCATCGCCAGATCAGCGAAAAAATGACGAGACTGCAAAACTGCTGGCCGCGGTTCCGAACGGTGCCTTTGTCATCGCGCTCGATGAAAATGGCAAGAACCTTTCAAGCAAGGAATTTTCAAACCAATTGCTCCAAACCCAGCAAAACGGTCACCGCAACCTTGCAATCCTGATTGGCGGCGCCGATGGTCATGGCAAAAAAATAGCCGAAATAGCCGATGTCACCTTGTCATTTGGCCGGTTGACCTGGCCGCATCAACTGGTGAGATTGTTACTGGTTGAACAATTGTATCGGGCAATGACGATACTTTCCGGTCATCCCTATCACCGGCAATAGCGCGGCAAGCAGCACCACCATTGCATTAACAGCCACAAACTATTTTGCCTGATCAGAACTTGGTCTGTTTTTATTAATCGGTCTCGGCTATTGATATAAAACCGCCAAAACCTGCGATCTGTCATGTTGAACATCCGCCAGAACTGCCGATCAATACACCTCGGAAAATTTGTAGCTTTTCTCGCAGTTCTGCTGTTGGCCGGGCAATTCAGCGTTGCCGGTGCGCAAGAGTTACAGCAGCAAAAAAACTCGAACGTTACCGTTCTTGAGAATATCACCCAGCAACTGCAACTGGGAGAGGTGGCAAAAAAGGCGCTTAAAAAAGAAATCGCTCTTCTTAAGCAAGACCGCGCCCGCATCACCGAAGCGCTGATCAATACCGCCAAACGCAGCCAGGCACTTGAAGAAAAATTGAGTGCGATCGAACAGAAGCTGGAAATTCTGACAGATCAGGAAATCGATATTAAAAAGTCACTTTATGCACGCAGAAACCTGTTGTCGCAGGTATTGGCAGCACTCCAGCGCATGGGGCGAAAACCGCCTCCAGCACTGCTGGTGCGCCCTGAAGATGCACTTGCATCGGTGCGCAGTGCGGTTCTGCTTGGCGCCGTGGTTCCTGAACTGCAATCCGAAACCAGCATTTTGATCGCCGATTTGAAGGAACTGGCACGTCTGCGTGCCGGCATTCAAACTGAACGCAAAAAATACGCAGTTAATATAACCACGCTAACCGAAGACAACGCCAGGCTATCACTTCTTGTTGAAGAAAAACAAAAACTGGAGGGCCAATCGCGCAGTGCTCTCAAAATCCAGGAAAATAAAATCAGAGACCTGGCCACCCGGGCAACAAGTTTGAAGCAGCTTATAGCATCGCTGAACAATCAAATTGCTGAAACCGAACGCATCGCCAAACTTGCCCGCGTAAAGACTGAAAATCAGAAGCGCAAAACCGATGAACGACTTGCCACAACCCGCAGCCGGCTTCAAACCGGTCAACCTGACAAGGGCAACAGACTGGTGCGAATGATGCCTGCGCTTAAATTCGATGAAGCCAAAGGCCGCCTGCAGCTGCCGGTGCGCGGTGTTGAGGTGTTATCGTTTGGCGAAAAAAGCACATCCGGTATAATGGTCAAAGGCGCATTTATGGCAACCAGGGCCAACGCTCTGGTCATTGCGCCGGTTGATGCACGAATTGTCTATGCCGGAGCATTTCGCTCCTATGGCAAGTTGTTGATACTTGATGTTGGTAATCAGGTTCAC
>JAJRTY010000209.1 GCA_024278055.1 Alphaproteobacteria bacterium
AATGGTGATGCCTGGTGATAATGTGCAGATGGAAGTTGAATTGATTGTTCCCATCGCCATGGAGGAGAAGCTGCGCTTCGCCATCCGTGAAGGCGGCCGCACCGTAGGTGCTGGCGTCGTTGCCGGGATTATTGAGTAAAGAAGTAATGATGATTATGGCTCTAGCGTGCATTGCGATCCTGGATCGTGGTGCCCGTTACGGCCTGTTTTGGTAACCAAAAGCTTTGGTCATGTATCTAGGAGTGTAGCTCAATTGGCAGAGCACCGGTCTCCAAAACCGGGGGTTGTGGGTTCGAGTCCCTCCACTCCTGCCAGTAAATAAGAGCGGAACATCGCGCGGAATTGTTTGGAAATCGAGATTGTAGGCTTGAGTTTAGATGGTTGCGACACAATGTTAGCTGCATTTGATAGAAACCAGAGTTTTACGGACGTAATAAAATGGCAAAAACGAACCCATTTGAATTTTTACAGCAGGTGCGCGCGGAAGCCTCCAAGGTAACCTGGCCAACGCGACGCGAAACCATTGTTACAACCGTGATGGTTTTGATCATGGTAACACTCGCCTCGCTGTTTTTCCTACTGGCCGACAAGGTTCTCAGTTGGGGAGTTGGTCTCGTGTTGGGCATAGGAAATTAAAGCAGGCGTTATTTGATGAGCATGAGATGGTATATTGTGACGGCCTATTCGAATTTCGAAAAGCGCGTCGCCGAATCTATTAAAGAACAGGCGGACGCATCTGGTATCGCCGATTTGTTTGAAGAAGTTCTGGTGCCAACCGAAGAAGTGGTCGAGATGCGCCGCGGACGCCGGGTGACATCTGAGCGTAAATTTTTCCCAGGCTACGTCATGGTGCGACTGGATATGACTGATGAGGCATATCACCTCATCAAGAATACGCCAAAAGTCACCGGGTTTTTAGGAACGGAAAGCAAACCTATTCCAATTTCCGATGAGGAAGCCAATCGCATCCTGCACCAGGTTCAGGAAGGTGTGGAGCGGCCGCGTTCTACGATTTCGTTTGAAATCGGTGAGCAGGTTCGTGTTGCCGATGGCCCGTTTGCCTCTTTCAACGGCAGTGTTGAAGAAGTGGATGAAGAAAAAGAACGGCTTAAAGTCGCTGTATCAATTTTTGGCCGGGCAACCCCGGTCGAACTCGAATTTGGCCAGGTCGAAAAGCTCTGAATATAGAGCGCTGGTCGGATGTGGGAGGCTAGGTCGGAATTGCCGCCGGTCAAACTGTACCACAACCCCTTAAATGCATTGCTCAGGTGAGCAATGCGCAAATGAAACGAAAGGGATATTAAATGGCAAAAAAGATTCAGGGCTACTTGAAGCTCCAGGTACCGGCAGGTGCTGCAACACCATCGCCACCAATTGGACCGGCACTCGGTCAGCGTGGTTTGAATATCATGGAATTCTGTAAAGGCTTCAATGCAGCCACGCAGGATATGGACAAAGGTTCACCGATACCAACCATCATTACGATTTATCAGGATAAGTCGTTCTCGTTTGAAACCAAAACACCTCCGGCTTCTTACTTTCTCAAGAAAGCAGCCAAGCAGGAAAAAGGTGGATCAACGCCCGGTCGCGAAGTTGGCGGCACGGTTTCAATGGCCCAGATACGTGAGATAGCCGAACTGAAGATGGTTGATCTTAACGCGAATGATATTGATGCGGCAGCCAAGATTATCGCAGGCTCCGCCCGCTCTATGGGCTACGAGGTTGAAGGATAAAGACAATGGCAAAAGCAGGAAAAAAAATTACAGCAGCGCGGGCGAATATTGATCGCAAAAAGATCTACACGCTCGAAGAGGCTGTCAAGCTGATCAAAGACAACAAATGCGCAAAATTTGATGAAACATTCGAAATTGCCATGAACCTTGGTGTTGATCCCCGTCATGCCGACCAGATGGTCCGCGGTGTGTGTCAATTGCCAAATGGCTCGGGCCGGACCGTCAAGGTTGCGGTTTTCGCCAGGGATGCCAAAGCTGAAGAAGCCAAGGCTGCTGGTGCGGATATTGTTGGTGCCGAAGATCTGGCTGAAATGATCCAGAAGGGTAAAGTTGATTTTGACCGCTGTATCGCCACCCCTGACATGATGGCCGTGGTTGGCAAACTGGGTAAAATTCTCGGCCCTCGCGGTCTAATGCCAAACCCGCGCGTTGGTACTGTAACGCCGGATGTAGGTGAAGCGGTAAAGTCTGCCAAGGGCGGTGCCGTTGAATTCCGGGTTGAAAAATCCGGTATCATTCAGGCCGGCGTTGGTAAGCTGAGTTTTTCTGAAGACGATCTGGTTGGTAACATCAGGGCCTTTGGCAGTGCGGTATTGAAGGCAAAACCGGCTGGTGCCAAGGGAACGTTTGTTAAAAAAGTAGCACTGAGCTCGACTATGGGCCCCGGTGTGAAGGTAGACCCCTCAAGTTTAAACGCTTGAAGGTGAATTGAGTTTTGCCGGACCTCTCAAATTTGGGATGTTCGGCAATGAGAAACTGGTTGAACGCTTTGATTTCAGGATTGGAGTGTTGAGCCGGTTTTGACCTGTCCGAGATTGCGGGTGGTTGAGGTTTTTAGAACAGAACTTCAGCTTTAAGCCACTAAAGAGGGCCTGCATGAGACAAGGGAAGAAACGAAAAACAGGTATGCTTCGAATTTTCAAGCGTTTGTGTCCTGACTTTCGGTTTGAACCTCGTAATTTTCCCGTATCGCGATTTAACGCGTGAGCGGGGAAACGGCAGATAAGAGCTGCATTTGAGCCAGCCCCTTGTCGGCTGGTTATTGTGCAGCATGGTGTAACCCCCGTGGAATGTGTATTCCACAAAAATTGGAGAGAGCAAGTGGATAGAGCCCAAAAACAAGAGCTCGTGACTTCTCTCAACGGTGTGTTTGCAGGCGCAGGCGTTATCGTTGTGAGCCACTATAAAGGCTTGACGGTTTCGGAGATGACTGATCTTCGCTGCCAGATGGCCGAGGCTGGTGCTACTTTAAAAGTGGCCAAAAACAGCCTTGTAAAGATTGCTCTTGAAGGTACACCCGCTAGCGGGATTTCAGACCTGTTTGTCGGCCCGACCGTGATCGCCTATTCAGACGATCCGGTTGCTGCCCCCAGGATTGCTGCCAAATTTGCCAAGAGCAATGGGAAGCTGGTGCTTCTCGGCGGTGTCATGGGTGAGACCTTGCTGGATGTTGACGGTGTTAAGGCACTTGCAGCCTTGCCATCGCTGGATGAATTGAGAGGCAAAATTGTTGGCCTTGTCAATGCTCCGGCGACCAAAGTTGCAGGTGTGCTGCAGGCTCCGGCCGGACAGCTTGCCCGTGTTATGGGTGCTTATGCCTCCAAGAGTGAAGCGGCCTGATTGCCGCGATTAACATAATTTTTGGTTCAAACTTTAGAAATCGAGTGAAATAAAATGGCTAATTTGGAAAAAATTGCGGATGATCTGTCCGCGCTTACTGTTATGGAAGCTGCTGAGCTTTCAAAAATGCTGGAAGAAAAATGGGGCGTTTCTGCTGCAGCTCCTGTTGCGGTTGCTGCTGCCGGTGCTGGTGGTGGCGAAGCTGCTGCTGAAGAAAAAGACGCATTCACCGTTGTCATGACATCTTTTGGCGAAAAGAAAATCAACGTCATCAAAGAAGTCCGGGCCATCACAGGTCTGGGACTGAAAGAAGCTAAGGACCTCGTCGAAGCTGTACCGTCTGACATTAAAGCCGATGCAACAAAAGACGAAGCCAACGAAATCAAAGAAAAACTCGAAGCTGCGGGTGCAACTGTCGAGCTTAAGTAAGTTTGGTGTTCAAACAGTGATACAGGTGGTCCGGGTGAGTTTTGAAGCTTTTCCGGACCACTCAAAGACCTTAAAAGGTCGTTATTCTAACATGTATTCAAGAGTTTAACCCAATTAACCGCCAGTTTAGTTCAGGTTAAAGTTACAAATTTTTTAGCACGTGGATTGATGTCCGCGTGGTTGCTTGAAGGGACGAACATGTCGCAATCATTTCTTGGTCGCAAACGCATTCGCAAGGATTTTGGAAAAATTGCCGCTTCTGCAGTGATGCCAAACCTCATCGAAGTTCAAAAGCTTTCCTACGATAAATTCCTGCAAATGGAAATCCCGGAAGGCGGCAGACTCGAGCAGGGGCTTCAGGCGGTTTTTAAATCTGTTCTGCCGATCAGTGATTTCGCCGATATAGCCTCGCTCGAATACGTATCCTACGAATTTGATAAGCCAAAATATGACGTGGAAGAATGCCAGCAGCGCGACATGACGTTTGCGGCACCATTAAAAGTGAAGCTGCGCCTGATTGTGTTTGAAGTGGATGAAGACACCGGCGCACGTTCGGTCAAGGACATCAAAGAACAAGACGTCTACATGGGCGATATGCCATTGATGACCAAGAACGGCACTTTTGTCATCAACGGCACCGAGCGCGTTATTGTCTCTCAGATGCATCGCTCACCCGGTGTTTTCTTTGATCATGACCGTGGCAAAACCCATTCAAGCGGCAAGCTGCTGTTTGCTGCGCGTATCATTCCTTATCGCGGTTCCTGGCTCGATTTCGAGTTTGATGCCAAAGATATTGTTCATTGTCGTATTGATCGCCGCCGCAAATTGCCGGTGACGACATTTTTGCGTGCGCTTGGGCTTGATGCCGAAGAAATTTTCGAGGTTTTTTACGACAAGGTAAAATACATCGAAACCAAGAAGGGCGATTGGAAAACTCCGTTTGTGCCCGAAAGAATGCGCGGCATTAAGCCTGTCAAGGATCTGGTTAACGCCAAGAACGGTAAATCCGTAGTTGAAGCCGGTCGCAAAATCACCCCGCGTCTGGCCAAAAAACTTCAGGAGGAAGGTCTCAAAGATCTTCTGGTGGAAGATGATGAGTTGTGCGGCCATTTCTTTGCCGAAGAGCTGGTTAATATGGAGACCGGTGAAATCTATGTGGAAGCAGGCGACGAAGTAACGCCTGAAGCGCTGGAGATCATTCGCGAAGCAGGTTTGAAGGAAATCAACGTTCTGGATATTGATCATATCAATACCGGCGCTTTTATCCGCAATACGCTCGCCGTTGATAAATGTACCAGCCATGAGCAGGCTTTGTTTGATGTTTACCGAGTGATGCGCCCCGGTGAACCACCGACGCGTGATACCGCGCAGGCCCTTTTCGACAGTCTGTTTTTCGATGGCGACCGCTATGATCTTTCGGCTGTTGGCCGGGTGAAAATGAACATGCGCCTTGACCTTGATGCTGCAGACACGGTTAGGGTTCTGCGTAAGGAAGACATTCTGGCAGTTGTCAAAACGCTTGTTGATCTGCGCGATGGCAAAGGCGAAATTGATGATATCGACCATCTTGGCAACCGCCGGGTGCGTTCGGTCGGTGAATTGATGGACAACCAGTATCGCATCGGCCTGTTGCGCATGGAACGGGCAATCAAGGAGCGGATGAGCTCGGTTGAAATCGATAATGTGATGCCGCATGATCTGATAAACGCCAAGCCTGCTTCGGCAGCGGTGCGTGAATTTTTCGGCTCATCACAATTGTCACAGTTTATGGATCAGACAAACCCCCTGTCTGAAATCACCCATAAACGCAGATTATCAGCGCTTGGCCCCGGTGGTCTGACACGTGAGCGTGCAGGCTTTGAGGTGCGTGATGTGCATCCTACCCATTATGGTCGCATCTGTCCGATTGAAACACCTGAAGGGCCTAATATTGGGCTTATCAATTCGCTGGCGACATTTGCCCGTATTAACCAGTATGGTTTCATTGAAAGTCCCTATCGTCGCGTCAAGGATGGCAAGGTTACAGACGAAATTGTCTATATGTCGGCGATGGAAGAATCAAAAAACGTCATCGCTCAGGCCAATGTGGTGATCTCGTCGAAGGGTAAACTTGAAGGTGATCTGTTACCCTGTCGCCATATGCATGATGTGGAATTGATGGCGCCTGAACGCGTTGATTTTATGGATGTATCACCCAAACAGCTGGTGTCGGTAGCTGCGGCTCTTATTCCGTTTCTGGAAAACGATGACGCCAACCGCGCCTTGATGGGATCGAACATGCAACGTCAGGCTGTGCCTTTGGTGAAAGCCGAAGCGCCGCTGGTTGGCACCGGGATGGAAGCTGTTGTAGCACGTGATTCAGGTGCAGCCGTGGTGACACGACGCGCCGGTATTGTTGATCAGGTTGATGCCAATCGTATTGTTATCCGGGCAACGGATGAGACCGATCCGTCGAAATCCGGGGTTGATATTTACAATCTGCAGAAATTCCAGCGCTCTAATCAGAATACCTGTATTAACCAGCGCCCGCTGGTGCATGTGGGTGACCGGGTTATTGCCAATGATATCGTTGCCGATGGTCCTTCAACCGACCTTGGTGATCTGGCTCTGGGCCGCAATGTGCTGGTGGCGTTTATGCCGTGGAATGGTTACAACTTTGAAGATTCCATCCTGATTTCCGAACGCATTGTGCGTGATGATGTGTTTACATCGATCCACATCGAGGAATTTGAGGTCATGGCCCGCGATACCAAGCTTGGGCCTGAAGATATCACCCGCGATATTCCCAATGTGGGTGAGGAAAGCCTCAAAAATCTGGATGAAGCCGGTATCGTCTATATTGGTGCTGAAGTGCATCCCGGTGATATTCTGGTGGGCAAGATTACGCCCAAGGGTGAAAGCCCGATGACGCCGGAAGAAAAACTCCTGCGGGCAATCTTTGGTGAAAAAGCCTCGGATGTGCGTGATTCATCACTCAAACTGCCGCCTGGTGTTGCCGGTACTGTTGTTGAGGTTCGTGTGTTTAACCGCCACGGTATCGACAAGGACGAACGCGCCATGGCGATCGAGCGTGAAGAAATTGAACGCCTGGCCAAGGACCGTGATGATGAACTTGGCATTCTGGACCGTAATGCCTATGGCCGCCTGCGTGACTTTCTCGTTGGCAAACAGGCTTTGAGCGGTCCCGAAGGTATCGAAAAAGACGCCAAAGTGGCTTTGTCGGTTCTGGAAAACCTGCCAAAGAAAATGTGGTGGGAAATTGCCTTGAAAAATGACAAGGCCATGGCCGAAGTTGAAGCCATGCAACGCCAGTATGATGAAGCGAAATCCTTGCTCGAGCAGCGCTTTGTTGACAAGGTTGACAAATTGCAGCGCGGTGATGAGTTGCTGCCCGGTGTGATGAAAATGGTCAAGGTGTTTGTGGCGGTTAAGCGCAAGCTGCAACCGGGCGATAAAATGGCCGGCCGTCACGGCAACAAGGGTGTTATTTCCAAGATTGTCCCGGTCGAGGACATGCCGTACCTGGAAGATGGCACGCATGTGGATATCGTGCTTAATCCGCTCGGTGTGCCGTCACGTATGAATGTGGGACAAATCCTGGAAACCCATCTGGGCTGGGCGTGTGCGCAATTAGGTCGTCAGGTTGGCGAGGCTGTTGATGAATATCGACGGGTGGCCAAGCTTGATACACTTAAATCCAGGCTTAATGCCATCTACGGTGATGACAAAACACTCAAGAGCTTGAGTGATGACGAGATTGTTGAGCTTGGTGGTAACCTGCGCAAGGGTGTGCCGATGGCAACGCCGGTGTTTGATGGGGCGCACGAAAGCGATATCAATGAGATGCTGACCCTTGCCGGGCTTGATACCTCGGGCCAGAGCCAGTTGTGTGATGGCCGCACGGGTGAGCCTTTCGACCGTATGGTGACCGTGGGCTATATCTATATGCTCAAACTGCATCATCTGGTTGATGATAAAATCCATGCCCGCTCGATTGGTCCATACTCCCTTGTTACCCAGCAGCCGCTTGGTGGTAAGGCACAGTTTGGTGGCCAGCGCTTTGGTGAAATGGAAGTGTGGGCACTGGAAGCATATGGGGCTGCGTACACCTTGCAGGAAATGTTGACAGTCAAGTCTGATGACGTGGCCGGTCGTACCAAGGTTTACGAATCAATTGTACGTGGTGACGATGGCTTTGAAGCAGGTATTCCCGAAAGCTTCAATGTTCTGGTCAAGGAAATGCGTTCGCTTGGGCTCAATGTGGAACTGGAACAGCCTTCTACTCAGACAGATAGCTAAATTCAGTACCCGGTATTCGTTTCGTTAAATAGTAGAAGATCAAGGTGCTTCATTCAGTTCAGATGAATTTTCACTGAAAATGAATGGAGCCGATTAAAGGAGAAAAACTCATGAACCAAGAGGTCATGAACGTATTTAATCCAGTAGGCCAACCGCAGACTACTTTTGACAGCATCAGGATTTCACTGGCAAGCCCGGAGAAAATTCTGTCGTGGTCATTTGGCGAAATCAAAAAGCCCGAGACCATCAACTACCGGACATTCAAGCCGGAACGTGACGGCCTTTTCTGCGCGCGAATCTTTGGTCCGATCAAGGATTATGAATGCCTGTGCGGCAAGTACAAGCGCATGAAGTTCAAAGGCGTTATCTGCGCAAAATGCGGCGTTGAAGTTACCTTGTCGAAAGTGCGCCGTGAGCGTATGGGCCATATTGACCTGGCCGCACCGGTTGCACATATCTGGTTTTTGAAATCACTGCCAAGCCGCATCGGTCTGCTGCTTGATATGACGCTGAAAGAACTTGAGCGCGTATTGTATTTCGAAAACTTTATCGTTCTCGAACCCGGTCTCACCTCTTTAAAAGAGCATGAGCTTCTGACCGAAGAACAATATCACCAGGCTCAGGATGATTTCGGTGAAGACAGCTTCACTGTCAGCATTGGTGCTGAAGCTATCCGCGAAATGCTGATGGCGCTGGATCTGGAAAAAATCCGTGATGATCTGCGTGTTGAAATTGCAGAATCGACGTCTGAACTCAAGCCTAAAAAGCTGGCCAAGCGTCTGAAAATTGTTGAAGCCTTTATTGGTTCAACCAACCGCCCGGAATGGATGATTCTCACAGTTGTGCCTATCATCCCGCCCGAATTGCGCCCTTTGGTGCCGCTGGATGGCGGTCGCTTTGCCACGTCCGATCTCAATGATCTTTACCGCCGCGTTATCAACCGTAACAATCGGTTGAAACGGTTGATGGAGCTGCGTGCGCCTGACATCATTATTCGTAATGAAAAAAGGATGTTGCAGGAATCTGTTGATGCGTTGTTCGACAACGGTCGCCGCGGTCGCGTTATCACCGGTGCCAACAAACGGCCATTGAAATCCCTGTCCGATATGCTCAAGGGCAAACAGGGCCGCTTCCGCCAGAATCTGCTGGGCAAGCGCGTCGATTATTCCGGTCGCTCCGTCATCGTTGTTGGGCCTGAGTTGAAATTGCATCAATGCGGGCTGCCCAAGAAAATGGCGCTGGAGCTGTTCAAGCCGTTTATTTATTCGCGACTGGAGGCCAAGGGCCTGTCGTCGACGGTTAAGCAGGCGAAAAAGCTGGTCGAGCGCGAAAAACCCGAAGTCTGGGATATTCTCGATGAAGTTATTCGCGAACATCCGGTTTTACTGAACCGGGCGCCAACATTGCACAGACTTGGCATTCAGGCGTTTGAGCCGATGCTGATCGAGGGGAAAGCCATTCAGCTTCATCCGCTGGTATGTGCCGCCTTCAATGCTGATTTTGATGGTGACCAGATGGCGGTTCATGTGCCGTTATCACTCGAAGCGCAACTGGAAGCGCGGGTGTTGATGATGTCTACCAACAACATTTTGCACCCAGCTGATGGCTCACCGATTATTGTTCCTTCACAGGATATTGTCCTGGGCCTTTATTATGTTTCGCTGATGAAGGAAAACGAACCGGGTGAGGGCATGATACTCTCCAGCATTGCTGAAATCGAACATGCGCTTGATACTGGTGCTGTCACTCTCCATGCAAAAATCAAGGGTCGCTTCAAAAGCGTCAATGAAGATGGTGAAGAGATTAGTAAAGTCTATGAAACCACGCCGGGCCGCTTGATGTTTGCCAACCTTCTGCCCAAGCGCCCCAATGTGACGTTTGATCTTGTCAACAAGGTCATGACCAAACGTGAAATTTCCTCTTTGATCGACGTCGTCTATCGCCATTGCGGCCAAAAGGAAACAGTGATTTTCTGCGACCAGATTATGGCTCTGGGCTTTAATCGGGCCTTTAGGGCGGGCATCTCGTTTGGTAAGGATGACATGGTTATCCCTGATACAAAAGAGAAGTTCGTTGAAGAAACCCGCGTGCTCGCAAAAGAATATGAGCAGCAGTATATTGACGGCCTGATCACCCGGGGCGAAAAATACAACAAGGTGGTTGATGCCTGGGCGAAATGTACCGATACGGTTGCGGATGAAATGATGAAGCGCATTTCATCGGTTCAGATGGATGAAGAAACCAAACGCGAAAAGCCGATCAACTCAATTTTCATGATGGCGCATTCCGGTGCGCGTGGCTCTCCAGCCCAGATGAAGCAATTGGGCGGTATGCGCGGTCTCATGGCCAAGCCGTCAGGTGAAATCATCGAAACACCGATCATTTCCAACTTTAAAGAAGGTCTTACCGTTCTTGAGTATTTCAACTCAACCCATGGTGCGCGTAAAGGTCTGGCTGATACGGCGCTGAAGACAGCCAACTCGGGCTACCTGACCAGGCGTCTGGTTGATGTTGCGCAGGATTCGATTATCAACGAGCGTGATTGCGGTACTGACAGAGGCATTCAGTCGACCGCTGTGGTTGATTCCGGTGAGGTTATCCTGGCTCTGTCGGCGCGTGTTCTGGGCCGTACGGTTGCCGAGGATATATTGAATCCGGCAACCGGCGAAGTGGTTATTTCCAAGGGCCATGAAATCAGCGAAGAAGATATGGACCTGATTGACGAGGCCAAAGTGCAGGCGATCAAAATTCGCTCGGTTCTGACCTGTGAATCACGCTCTGGTGTGTGTGGTAAATGTTATGGCCGTGATCTTGCCCGTGGCACCGAGGTCAACCTCGGCGAAGCGGTGGGTGTTCTTGCCGCGCAATCGATTGGTGAGCCTGGAACTCAACTGACCATGCGTACTTTCCATATTGGTGGTACAGCTCAGGTGGTCAATGAAAGTTTCATTGAAAGCAATCATGAAGGCGTGGTCAAAATTGTTAATCGCAACGTTGCCAAAGACAGTGACAAGCGGCTTATTGTCATGTCGAGAAACTCCACCTTGACCATTGTTGGTGAGGATGGTGTGGAACATGCTGCACACAAATTGCCTTATGGTGCGCGTCTTCGGGTTGATGATGGCGATAAAATCAGCCGTGGCGACCGTCTGGCCGAGTGGGATCCATACACCCGCCCGATTATCACTGAGACTGCCGGTATTGTCGAATTTGAAGATATTGTCGAAGGCGTTTCGATTAATGAAGTGGCCGATGAAGCAACCGGTATTACCAATCGTGTTGTTGTCGACTGGCGGGCAACGCCGCGCGGTGCGGATTTGCGTCCGGCCCTGGCTGTTCAAAACAAAAAAGGTGAGGTCATCAAACTCAAAAGAGGGGGTGATGCACGTTATCTGATGTCAGTGGATGCAATCCTGTCGGTTGATCCCGGGGCCAAGGTTGGTGCGGGTGACGTCCTGGCGCGTATCCCTATGGAGAGTGCAAAAACACGCGATATTACCGGTGGTCTGCCACGGGTGGCTGAGCTGTTTGAAGCGCGCCGGCCAAAAGATTGTGCCATTATAGCAGAAATTGACGGGTTTATTGAGTTTGGCCGTGATTATAAAAACAAGCGCCGAATTTCGATCAGACCGGAAGATGAAACACAGGAAACAGTCGAGTATCTGATCCCTAAAGGCAAACATCTGCAGGTGCAGGAAGGTGATTTCATCGAAAAGGGTGAATACCTGCTTGATGGCCATCCAGCCCCGCATGATATTCTGGCAATTAAAGGCGTTGAAGAACTCGCGTCTTACCTGACCACTGAAATTCAGGAAGTTTACCGTCTGCAGGGTGTGAACATCAATGACAAGCACATTGAAGTTATCGTGCGCCAGATGTTGCAGAAAATGGAGATTACCTCGATTGGTGATACCAAGTTCCTGATTGGTGAACAGGTTGACCGCTTTGATTTTGCTGATGAAAACGAACGTGTGGCGGCCAAAGGCCAAACACCGGCTACCGGCACCCATGTTTTGCTGGGCATCACCAAGGCATCGCTGCAAACCAAGAGCTTTATCTCTGCTGCGTCCTTCCAGGAAACCACCCGTGTCCTCACTGAGGCAGCGGTTCATGGCAAGAGGGATACGCTTGACGGGCTCAAGGAAAACGTCATTGTTGGCCGCCTGATACCGGCGGGTACCGGCAGTACGCTGAACAAGTTCAAGCAGGTTGCGGACCATCGTGACGAGCTGATTCTTGCCGAGCGTGCCAAGGTTGCAGCAATTGCCGAGAAAAAAGCAGCTGCTGAAGCCAAACAGGCGGAAAAACTTGCTGAATCAGAAGCCGCTGATGAGCCTAAAGCTGATGACGCCGGAGAAGATGTTCCTGCGTAAATAATACAATACTAAAAAAAAGGGCTGAATTCCAACGGAGTTCGGCCCATTTTTTTTGAGGTGCCGTCAAATAGTGTGAAGAAGGCAAGTGATTAAGTAAAAACAGAAAATATAACAAAAACAGGGGTTGACGCCTGCAACAAGCATCCGTATGTTGCCCCAAATTCCGCGACAGGTCGTAGGTTTTCTAATAACCCTAAACACTGGCGCAAAAAACTATAGACGACACGACTGGATCATGACCGCAAAAGCGGTCCTCTGAAAAGTGCAGTGCCCTGCAACAGATAATGGTTGCATTGGCGCTTTTTGTGCATGGTTAGCATGGAAGCGTCTCCAGGGTATCCGGTGATTCAAGGTGTCTTGATTGTGTGCGAACAGGTAAGAGAAGCCGAAATATGCCGACTATCAACCAATTGATCCGCAAGCCGCGCAAGCAGGTGGTCAAACGCAATAAAGTGCCTGCAATGGAAGCGTGCCCGCAAAAACGCGGCGTGTGTACGCGGGTTTATACAACGACACCAAAGAAACCAAACTCAGCCTTGCGTAAGGTTGCGCGTGTGCGCCTGACCAACGGTTTTGAGGTAACGAGTTATATCCCCGGTGAGGGGCATAATCTTCAGGAACATTCGGTTGTTCTGATCCGTGGTGGTCGTGTGAAGGATTTGCCGGGTGTCCGCTATCACATTATTCGTGGTGTGTTGGATACTCAAGGTGTGTCGGATCGTCGTCAGCGACGTTCGAAGTATGGCGCCAAGCGGCCGAAGTAGGAATTAGACATGTCTAGACGTCATCGCGCAGAAAAGCGAACTATCATCCCTGATGCCAAATACGGCGATCTGGTGATTACCAAATTTATGAACTCACTTATGAAGGACGGCATGAAGTCTGCTGCAGAGCGGATTGTTTATG
>JAJRTY010000210.1 GCA_024278055.1 Alphaproteobacteria bacterium
CCCGCGTGGGAGAGGAGAGTTTCTACCTGTTGTCAGCGGCAACGGCCGAACTGCGTGATTCTGATCTGCTCACCTTGCAAAAAAACGACGACGAAAATGTCCAGATCACAAACGTCACCGAAAATTATGGTGTGCTGGTGGTTTCCGGACCGCGTTCTCGCGATGTGCTTTCAAAACTCACCGACAGCGACCTCACCACCCCCGCCTTTCGCTGGCTAACCGGGCAAAAAATCACACTGGCCGGTATTCCTCTGCTGGCACTGCGAGTCAGTTATGTCGGTGAACTGGGTTGGGAATTGCACATGCCGGTTAACGACCTTGAAGCTGTTTACAATGCCGTGTGGCATGCAGGCGAAGCGTTTGGCATCGCCAATTTTGGCGCTTACGCAATGAACTCATTGCGTATGGAAAAGGCCTATCGCGGCTGGGGGTCTGAACTGACCAGCGAAATCACTTTGATTGAAGCGGATATGGAGCGTTTCCTGCGGCTTGATAAAGATGATTTCATCGGCAAACAGGCATTGCTTGAGCGCCAAAGCACCTCAGATACCCGCCTCGTCTATCTTGATGTTGAAGCAACCGATGCGGATATTTGCGGTGGTGAGCCGGTATTCTGCAACGGCGAATATGCCGGTGTTGCAACCTCCGGCGGTTATGGGTTTACGGTTCAAAAAAACCTCGCCTTCGCTTATGTGTCGGCTGAACTTTCCAGCCCCGGCACTGCACTTGACGTCCAGATCCTCGGCGAAATGCGCAAGGCGACCGTGTTGGCCGAGCCTACCTGGGATCCTGCAAATGAAAGGCTGCGCGCATGAGCAAAGTCCTTCCCCAAGAGGCCAGTGCGGTTATCATCGGTGGCGGCGTGGTTGGCTGTTCTGTTGCCTACCATCTGGCCAAACTTGGCTGGAGCGATGTAATATTGCTTGAGCGAAAGCAATTGACCTGTGGCACCACCTGGCATGCGGCCGGTCTGATCGGCCAGTTACGCGCCTCCTCCAACATGACCAAACTGGCAAAATACACCCAGGAACTTTATTTCGGACTTGAGGCCGAGACCGGCATTGCCACCGGGATTCGCCGCAATGGCTCGATTACCGTGGCGCTGACAAATGAACGCCGCGAAGAAATTTTCCGCGGCGCTTCAATGGCCCGCGCCTTTGGTGTCGATGTTGAGGAAATTTCTCCGCTCGAGGTTAAAAACCGCTACCCGCATCTCAATGTCGATGATGTGGCAGGCGCGGTCTATCTGCCAAAAGACGGACAGGGAGATCCAACCAATATAACGCTGGCGCTGGCCAAAGGTGCCCGCCAGATGGGTGCACAGATATTCGAAGGCGCAAAGATCAGCAAAATCAAGGTCGATGATGGCAGCGTTGCGGCGGTGGTTGGCGTGCTCAATGGTGAGAAAACCGAAATAAAAACCCGTCATGTGATCAACTGCGCCGGCATGTGGGCGCGTGAAGTGGGAAAAATGGCAGGAGTTGCGATACCGCTTCACGCCTGCGAACATTTTTATATCGTTACCGAGGCGATTGACGGACTTGAGCGGTTGCCGGTGCTGCGGGTGCCGGATGAGTGCGCGTATTATAAAGAGGATGCAGGTAAAATCCTGCTTGGCGCTTTTGAACCAAAGTCCAAACCCTGGGGCATGGACGGTATTCCCGATGATTTCTGCTTTGACCAGTTGCCGGAAGATTTTGACCATTTCGAACCCATCCTCGAAAAAGCCGTCAACCGTATGCCGATGCTGGCGGAAACCGGCATTCATACGTTTTTCAATGGACCAGAAAGCTTTACCCCTGATGACCGATATTATTTGGGCGAAGCACCTGAGGTGAAAAAATTCTGGGTCTGCGCCGGATTTAATTCGGTCGGCATTCAATCGGCTGGTGGAGCAGGCCATGCGCTGGCCCAGTGGATGCATGAGGGCTACCCGCCCTCCGATTTGTGGGATGTGGATATTCGCCGTATTCAGCCGTTTCAGAACAATGGGTTTTATCTGCAAGAGCGGGTGTCTGAAACTCTTGGCCTGCTTTATGCTGATCATTTCCCTTATCGCCAACCGGTGACGTCGCGCGGTATTCGCCGCTCACCAATCCATGAGCAGCTAAAAGCCCGCGGTGCGGTATTTGGCGAGAGCGCCGGTTGGGAACGCGCCAACTGGTTTGCCGATGACGGGCAGGAGCGCAAATACCAATATAGCTGGAAACGACAAAACTGGTTTGACAATGCCAAACGCGAACATCTGGCGGTACGCGAAGGGGCCGGTCTGTTCGACATGACCAGCTTTGGTAAAATCAGGGTTGAAGGGCGCGATGCCTGTAAATTCTTGCAACATTTATGCGCCAACCAGATCGATGTTGAGCCGGGCAAAATTGTTTACACCCAGATGCTCAACCAACGCGGCGGCATTGAATGCGATTTGACCGTAACCAGGCTTTCAAAATCCGCCTTTCTGCTGGTCGTGCCGGGTGCCGGTCTGCAGCGCGATCTTTCATGGCTGCACCGCCATCTTGATGAAGCTTTATATGTGGTGATTACCGATGTGACCGCAGCTGAAGCTGTGCTTTGCGTTATGGGACCAAAATCACGCGAACTGTTGCAAAAGATCAGCCCGAACGATTTTTCAAACCAACACCATCCATTTGGGACGGCAAGGGAAATAGAGATTGGCATGGGGCTGGCCCGCGCCCACCGGGTCACCTATGTCGGCGAACTGGGGTGGGAACTCTATGTCTCCACCGATCAGGCCGCTCATATCTTCGAAACCCTCGATGAGGCCGGAAAGGGTGTCGGGCTGAAACTGTGCGGACTGCATGTATTGGATTCGTGCCGCATTGAGAAAGCCTATCGCCATTTCGGCCACGACATTACCGACGATGATCATGTGCTGGAAGCAGGGCTTGGCTTTGCGGTCAAAACCGACAAGGGCGATTTTATCGGCCGCGATGCAGTGCTGGCAAAACGCGATCAGGGCCTGCAAAAACGACTGTTGCAGTTTCAGTTGAATGACCCCGATCCACTGCTTTATCACAATGAACCGATTGTCCGTGATGGAGAAATTGTCGGCTACCTGACCTCCGGCAACTACGGCCACACTCTTGGGGCCGCGATTGGCCTTGGATATGTCCC
>JAJRTY010000211.1 GCA_024278055.1 Alphaproteobacteria bacterium
CCGCTCCCCCGGCCCAACCACCCCTCAGGGTACCTTATCGGGTGGTTGGGCCGGGGGAGCGGGCTGGCTTCAGGACTTTTGAGTCAGACTCTTAGTCCTCCCTGCGGTCGTCCCGGTGCGTCATTGATAATCTGTCGTTGTGACAACCGGACGAGCGTAGCGTTGGACTAGGGCCCAACGGGCCCGCAGCCCCAGCGGCGCTTGAGCGTTCTAAAAACATGCCGCTTGAGCGCTACTAAAAATCCCGCTTTTCACCTCAACTGAAAAGGTGCCATTCCTGCTCTGGCAAGTTCATCTGCGCGCTCATTGAGCGGGTGTCCGGCATGCCCCTTTACCCAGTGCCAGCGCACGTGGTGACGTTGTAAAGCCTGATCCAGCTCCTGCCATAATTCGGTATTCTTGACCGGTTTTTTTGCTGCTGTGCGCCAGCCGTTTTTCTTCCAGTTTTCTATCCATTTGGTTATGCCGTCCCGGACATAGACAGAATCTGTATAGAGATCAATGTCACAGGCGCGCTTCAAAGCATTCAGCGCCTCGATTGCGGCCAGGAGTTCCATCTGGTTGTTGGTGGTGTCGGGTCTGCCACCGCACAATTCGCGCTCATGTTCGCCATAAAGCAAAATCGCCCCCCAGCCCCCGGGGCCGGGATTTCCTGAACAAGCTCCATCGGTGTAGATTGTCACAGCATTGGTGTTGTTTTTTGACGATGTCATAAATCAAGGCCGTATTCACTGGCGGTTTCAATGTGCTTGTGAAAGCGCAAGTAGCGCAGGTATTCAAGCGGATCATGCGGTTTTACCATGGCGCCCGACGGGGTGTTGAGCCAGTCATAAAGCCGGGTAAGTAAAAACCGCAAGGCTGCGCCGCGGGCCATTAAAGGTAAAGCGTCGAATTCCGTTTTCGACAATGGTCTTACCTCCTGATATGCGCTCAACATGGCGCGGGCCTTGGTAATGTTGAAGGCACCGTCCTGTTCAAAACACCAGGCATTGAGGCAAATGGCAATGTCGTAGATGAGTGCATCGGTACAGGCAAAATAATAATCAATGATGCCGGAAAGCTTATCACCGATGAAAAAAACATTATTTGGAAACAGGTCCGCGTGGATAATTCCCTGCGGCAATCCTTGTGGCCACTGCGTTTCCAGCCGGGTCAATTCCTGTTCAATTTCGTCAGCCAGCCCGACCTGCACACTGTCTGCCTGTGGCCTTGACTGCTCGAACAATGGTCGCCAGTCCTTGAGCGAAAGCGAATTCACCCGTGTGCCATCAAACTCCAGTGTAGCCAGATGCAATTGTGCCAGAGCTTTGCCCAGTTCAGCGCAATGATTTGGCAACGGGCGGCGCACCCACATGCCTTGAAGAAAAGAAATAAGCGCACACGGTCTGCCCGCAAGTTCACGCAATATCCTGCCTTGGCGATCTTTGATCGGTGTCGGGCAGGCAATGTTACTGGCGGCAAGATGCTCCATGAGGTTGATGAAAAAAGGCAGGTCTTTGCGATCCACCCGTTTTTCATACAGCGTCAGGATAAAATCATTCTGGTCGGTTTTGAGCAGATAGTTGGTATTTTCAACCCCCTCGGCAATACCCTTGCACGAGGTTACCGTGCCGATGTCATAGGTTGCGATGAACGTATTCAGTTCATCATCGCCAACTTCAGTATAGACCGCCATTTATTCGGCCGCGTCGCTGCGCAGTTGCCGCGGCAGCTTGAAGGAGATTGATTCATTTGCGGTTCTCACCACCTCGACGCAGACCTCAAATCGCTGTTTCAATTCGGTGATAATCTCTTCAACAAGGATTTCCGGGGCCGACGCACCCGCCGTAATTCCCAATGTTGAAATAGCCGCAAACTGCGACCAGTCCAGTTCTTCAGCACTTTGTATCAACCACGCCTTTTGGCATCCCGCACCTTCGGCCACATCGACGAGGCGTTGTGAGTTGGAGCTGTTGGATGACCCCACCACGATCAGGGCATCGCAAGCCCCGGCAATCTCTTTTACCGCCGCCTGACGGTTGGTGGTGGCATAACAGATATCTTCCTTGCGCGGCGACTGGATAGCGGGGAACCGCTGTTTCAGTGCGGCCACAATTTCAGCCGTATCGTCGACCGACAATGTGGTTTGAGTAACAAAGGCAACCGCATCGGGGTTTTTTGGCGTGAGGGTTTCCACATCAGCCAGGGTTTCAATCAGTGTCACAGCGCCACCGGGCAATTGCCCCATGGTGCCGATAACTTCCGCGTGACCCTTGTGGCCGATAAGAATAATCTCAAAACCCTGCCCCCACAGGCGCTCAGCCTCGTTGTGTACCTTGGACACCAGCGGACAGGTGGCATCAAGATAAAACATATTGCGGGTTTGAGCTTCTTCAGGCACGGATTTTGCCACCCCGTGGGCCGAAAAAATAACCGGCTGGCGGGTCTCGGGTATTTCATTGAGTTCTTCAACAAAAACCGCTCCCTTGGCCTTGAGGTCCTCCACCACATATCTGTTGTGAACAATCTCATGGCGCACATAAACCGGCGCACCATATTTTTGCAACGCCAGTTCAACAATCTGAATGGCCCGATCAACGCCGGCACAAAACCCGCGCGGAGCGCACATGATAATTTTTAAAGCGGGGCGGGAGTTTCCCATGGTTCGCAACTTCCAACATCTTTCAGCCAAGTCGATTACAGGTTTAAGTGCAGGCCCAAACTACGTCTGTCAAGCGATCCTTAGCCGGTTTCAGTGGGGATTAGATTTTCTTGTTGATGTCAGCTTGTTTGAGTATAGTATTAGCCGTATGTCGGCTTTTCATGTTTTTAGGCACAGTCAGTTTAACACCAGTGTCTGGTTAACACCAGTGTCTGGATGCCCCCAAATTTCGTGCGACCCCTTTCCACTTCTAAGATAAGAATAACCTGCACGCTCAATCAGTTTTATAACTTTTCTGTAGTAGCCCTCTGCCAAAACTAAACGCGCGTGGCGTTGTCGTCGGGACGTTGCCACAGAATAGTTGGAATCAGGTCTTTAAGGGCCATATCTGACAGTTGCGGCACAGTTCTATGGTTGGCTAAAATCAATTCGGCAGCCACATCGTTCATAACAGCCTCGAATTCCTCAATACTTGTGGCTTCGATCACAAGGCCACGAATGTCACTCTGTGATATGTAGACCTTGGATTCATCGTCCCAAATAGCCTTCACAAAGAATGATTTTTTCATTTTAAACTACTCCGTAATCGCCCCTGTGAATTAATGTGCTTATCCTAAATATAGGGTAACAATTGCGAAAATCCCACAACAATTTGGAAACTCCATTAACTGGGTGGTGGATTTTAGCAGTTTTGATTGGCTTCAGAGTAATACAGTCATGCAGGAAAATGCGTCGAAATCCATCAGGTTCAAAAGTGATATCCTCAGCTTCAGTAATGGCAATCTACATCAAACGCATGACGTTACCAACGAAATCAGCTGGCGCTCTTTCGCAAGATTTCGATGGGCATTAGTCACCCTTACCAGCTTTTCCGAAAGCGTATCCCATTGCCGCTGCTATTATTGTGGCTGCTTCACTTGTCAATGAATTATTGGGTGCCAACAATCCAATAATCGGTAGCGAAATGGCTATTACGTTGAAGCGAATAAACTGCCAACCAATTCCTTTTTCCGTCGCTATTCGGTTCCATAAACCGCCAATAACCACGGCGAAAATGGAAACAGCCAATATCCCTGAAATCCAAATCATTCGGTGTTCCTCATGTTTTTTGCCAAACATACAGAACAAAGGCAAAAAAAATCGCCTGCCAAGTTTATACTGATACACAATCCTACCCTGCGGCAGCTTGACACACACAGGGTTGTTCCTATAAATCCTCTATAGGCATTGCCTTGGGCTGTGTCGAAAAAAACATTCAGATGAAACCTGTGGGAGAGACCGGGCAACACCCCGGCGCCGAAGGAGCAACCGCCCCGGAAACTCTCAGGCAAACGGACCGCAGGTGGATGGGACTCTGGAAAGTAGTGGTGCGGAAAATTTCGCCGTATGTGCTCACCGACGGGGTAAGGTAATTGAACTAAATATTGGTTGGATTGCCGGAATCTCTCAGGTTCTGCGACAGAGGGGGCTTGCTGGTGCATCAATTTTGGTGCGGCAAGCCTTATTGTGACGCAGGATTTGAAAAATGAGTACATCTGATACCAGCCCAATCGCCCGAACTCCTCTTTACAATTTGCATGTGGAACTGGGTGCCAAAATGGTGCCTTTTGCCGGCTATGATATGCCCGTGAGTTATCCCCTCGGCGTGCTGGGTGAGCATAATCACACCCGCGAAAAAGCCGGATTGTTTGATGTCTCCCACATGGGTCAGGCCTATGTGACCGGCCCCGATCATGAGGCTTGCGCGGCCGCCCTTGAGGCGCTGGTGCCCGGTGCTGTTTTGACGTTGGGAAAAGGTCGCATTCGCTATACGCAATTGCTCAATAGTGACGGCGGTATTATTGATGATCTGATGGTAACCCGCATGGTCGATGATGAAGATGACGGTCGCCTGTTTCTGGTGGTCAATGCCGGTTGCAAGCATGGTGATTACGCGCATATTGCGGCAAACCTGCCAGCGGGAATTCACCTTGAGCCCATTGAAGATCGCGCTCTTGTGGCACTCCAGGGACCGGGGGCGGCGGAAATGTTTGCCACCCTATGCCCGCAAGCCAGCGACATGGGGTTTATGACCGCCATTCGCACTGACATCAATGGTGTTGAGTGCTGGGTAAGCCGCTGCGGCTACACCGGTGAAGATGGGTATGAAATTTCAGTGCCTGAAGCTGACGCGGAAGATTTTGCCCGCCTGTTGCTTGCCGACGAAGCTGTTGAAGCCATTGGTCTTGGTGCGCGCGATTCACTCAGGCTCGAAGCGGGGCTGTGCCTCTATGGTCATGATATTGATGCAACCACCAGCCCGGTTGAAGCTGATTTGATATTCTCCATCGCCAAACGCCGACGGGAGGAAGGCGGCTTTCCAGGCTATGGCAGAGTGAGATCAGAACTTGAAAACGGGCCAAAAAGAATTCGGGTGGGCATTGTGCCCCAGACCCGCGCACCGGCGCGCGAGGGAACGGAAATTCAATCAAAAGACGGTGAGGTCATTGGCGTTATCACCAGTGGCGGTTTTGGCCCCACTTTTGGCGGCCCCATCGCCATGGGCTATGTAACACCTGAATCTTCATCGCCGGGCTGTGAGGTTAATTTGATTGTACGCGGCAAAACCATGCCGGCAAAAACAGCCGCGATGCCGTTCGTTGAGCAACGCTATTACCGAAAACCAAAAACCTGAAAACAGTTGTAAATGTAAATTGGAGGGAAAAACAATGAGCAACACCAAATACACCGAAGATCATGAATATATCCGCGTCGATGGTGATATCGCCACCGTCGGCATTACCGATTTTGCCCAAAGCCAGCTGGGTGATGTGGTGTTTGTTGAACTGCCAGAGGTGGGGGCCAGTTTTGAACAGGGCGAAGATGCCGCCGTGGTTGAATCTGTTAAAGCGGCAAGCGAAATTTATGCCCCGGTGTCGGGTGAAATTGTTGAAATCAACAGCGCTCTTGAAGATGAGCCAACCGGGGTTAATTCCGATCCCATGGGCAATGGCTGGTTCATGAAAATCAAATTGAGCAAGGCATCCGAGCTCGATGAGTTGATGGATGAAGATGCCTACAAGGCACTCGTTGCGTCCCAATCATAGACAAAAACACGACCCAGGAGAAATCAATGTCCGAAAAACGTCCATCGCTGGTGGAGCTGGAGCCAGGTGCCAATTTTATTCCCCGCCACATCGGCCCGCGTGAAGCGTCAATAGATGAAATGCTGAAATCTTTGGGGGCAACCTCCCTTGATGATCTCATGGACAAGATTGTACCTGAAAAAATACGGCTGAAAGAGCCGATTGCCACACCTCCCGCCAAAAGCGAACGCGAGGCTTTGTCTTATTTGCGCAAAATGGCTGACCGTAACGAGGTTTTCACCTGCATGATCGGCACCGGTTATTACGGTACCGTCACGCCCAAAGTAATCCTGCGCAACGTGCTGGAAAACCCCGGCTGGTACACGGCCTACACGCCTTATCAGGCCGAAGTCTCACAAGGCAGACTGGAAGCTTTACTCAACTATCAGCAGATGGTTCAGGATTTTACCGGGTTTGATCTTGCCAATGCCTCCCTGCTGGATGAGGGCACGGCAGCAGCTGAAGCGATGGCGATGGCCAAACGGGCGGGCAAAAGCAAGTCCAACATGTTTTTTGTCGATGAGGATACCCACCCCCAGACCATCGCAGTAATTGAAACGCGCGCACGCGCCTTTGGCTATGAGGTCAAGATTGGCGATCCGGCCACAGACCTTATGGCCTCTGAGGTCTTTGCAGCGCAGTTGTCATATCCCGGCTCCAGCGGCAAGGTGGTTGATTTCCAAAACGTCATAGATGGCCTGCATGAACATAAAGCCTTTGCCATCATGGCCTGCGATCTCCTCAGTCTGGCATTGTTGAAACCTCCGGCTGAATTTGGTGCTGATATTGCCATCGGCTCGTCCCAGCGTTTTGGCGTGCCTATGGGGTATGGGGGCCCGCACGCAGCTTTTTTTGCCACCAAATCAGACTACAAGCGCACCATACCGGGCCGCATTATCGGTGTCTCCATCGATACCCAGGGCAATCAGGGCAACCGGGCCCTGCGCATGGCTTTACAAACACGCGAACAGCACATCAGGCGCGACAAGGCCACCAGCAACATTTGTACAGCACAGGTTTTACTGGCGGTCATTGCCGGTTTTTTTGCGGTTTACCATGGTGCCGAAGGGGTGTTGAAAATGGCCCGTCGGGTCCATCGCATGACCCAGATTCTCGCCCAAGGCCTCAAGCAACTGGGCTATGAAGTTGTGAGTGATAGCTTCTTTGATACAATTACAATCCACGTACCCGGTCAGGCCAATCGAATTGCCGCCAAAGCGCGGGAAAAGCGCATAAACCTGCGCGTGGTTGATGCCAATCACCTGGGGGTTTCGTTTGATGAAGTCACCCGGCGGGTTGAACTTGAACGCCTGTGGACCTGTTTTGCCACCAATGCATTTGCGCGCATTTCCATTGATGACATAGATGAAGTTGTGGGCGAGAATATTCCAGCAAACCTGCAGCGCACCAGCAAGTTTCTCACCCATCCGATTTTCAAGCTTCATCACAGCGAAACCGAGCTTTTACGTTATATCCGCCAGCTTCAGGTCAAAGATATTTCTCTCGATCGCTCCATGATCCCGCTTGGTTCCTGCACCATGAAACTCAATGCCACCACGGAAATGATCCCGATCACTTTTCGTAACTTCTCCCACATGCATCCCTTTGCACCGCTGGATCAAACGCAAGGCTACCAGCAGTTATTTGAGGAATTTGAGAGCATGTTGTGTGCAATTACCGGTTTTGATGCAGTCTCCCTGCAACCAAACGCCGGCAGTCAGGGGGAATTTGCCGGTTTGCTGACCATTCGCAATTACCTCAAGAGCATCGGCCAGGGCCAAAGAGATATCTGTCTCATTCCCTCATCCGCCCACGGTACCAATCCGGCCAGTGCCGCAATGGCAGGCATGAGCGTCAAAGTGGTGGGCTGCGATGACAATGGCAATGTGGATATAGACGATCTGCGCGCCAAGGCTGAAGCGCACAAGGACAATCTTGCAGCGTTAATGATTACATATCCTTCAACCCACGGGGTGTTTGAAGAAACCATTCAGGACATCTGCCAGATTATCCATGACAATGGCGGTCAGGTCTATTTTGACGGTGCCAATCTCAATGCGCTTGTAGGGCTGGTAAAGCCTGCTGATATTGGTGCTGATGTGTGCCATATGAACCTGCACAAGACATTCTGCATTCCCCATGGCGGTGGAGGCCCCGGTGTGGGTCCAATCGGCCTCAAAGCTCATCTCGCCCCGTTTGCACCCGATCACACGGTGGTTGAAGGGGTGAACCCGGCCGCTGCCGGGGGCAAAACCGTTGGCCAGATTTCAGCTGCACCGTGGGGGTCAGCGTCAATTCTGCCAATTTCCTGGGCCTATATAGCGATGATGGGCGCTCGCGGTTTGAAAAAGGCAACACAGGTTGCCATTCTCAATGCCAATTACATCGCCAAACGGCTTAACCCGCATTTCCCGATTGTCTATACCGGGCCGGGTGGATTTGTTGCGCATGAATGCATAATCGATTTACGTCAGATCAAAGAGGCCTGTGGCATTACGGTGGAAGATGTGGCCAAGCGTCTGGCGGACTATGGCTTTCATTCACCGACCATGTCGTGGCCGGTGCCGGAAACCCTGATGATTGAGCCCACAGAAAGTGAATCAAAACGTGAACTTGATCTGTTCTGTGATGCCCTGATTTCCATTCGTCGCGAGATTGCCGAAGTGGAAGAAGGCAAGGCGGATCGCGAAAACAATGTGGTCAAAAACTCACCGCATACGCATGCCCTGCTGATCAGTGCCTGGGAGCTGCCTTATTCACGCGAACAGGCCTTCTTTCCACTGGGAACAGAGCGGGGGGACAAATACTGGCCGCCTGTAGGCCGTGTCGATAATGTCTATGGTGATCGCAATCTCGTGTGCTCTTGCCCACCTCTATCGGCTTACGAGGAGGCTGCCGAATAAAACCAATAGCAAAAATGCTTTTCTGCCTCGATCACGAAATGGAGCGGAGAAACTGATTTGCTTGCAGATCGCTCAGCTGCATACCATATGAAAGGAAGGATTGGGGGTAAACCTGATTGGCAAAGGAGTACAATCATGAGTAAATTGCTTTCAACGATACCGGCAGCTCTGTCAGTGGTTTTTTTAGCTGGTGCCCTTTCACCGGCTCAGGCTGTCCCTATGAGTGTTGCCAAAGGCATCACGGATAATATTTCCACATCCTCATATTCGATCACAAAGGTTGGAAAACACGGGCGAAAATATCACAAAGGTCACCGTTATCGCCATCGCGGACATCGCCGGGGCCGGGGACATTACCGGCGCGGCTTTGATTTTAGCATAGGATTTGGATCTTATTATCCACCCTATTACTACGGCAGGAGCCGTTATTATTCGCCGTACATATATTTTGATTATGGACCAAGCTATGTCTATGATCCGGGGTATGTTTATGATCCGGGGTATGTTTATGATCCGGGGTATGTTTATGATCCGGGGTATGTTTATGATCCGGGGTATGTTTATGATCCGGGATATGTCTATGGTCGCGGTGATTCAAAAGCCGCTGACCGCATATTCGAACAACTGGAATCTGACGGGAACTAGAACGGCTGTGATGCTCAGTTAAGCGCCTTTTTCAGGTCTTTGATGCTGGCATCAACGAGGGCTGATGCGTCTTTGGCGGTAAAATCATCAGCGATGATTTTACCGGCAGCGGCAATAGCAATTTCTGCTGCCTGAATACGCACTTCTTTCAGTGCCTGAACTTCGGCCTGGGCGATTTTATCCTCAGCCAGCTTCATGCGGCGTTCAAGCGAGGCTTCCAGCTTGACGCGGGTTTCATCGGCCAGCCGCTCAGCTTCGACTTTTGCCTGGACTATGATGTTTTCGGCTTCTTTTTCCGCCTGGCGTTGTCTGCGTTCATAATCGGCCAGGACAGATTGGGCCTGTTCGCGCAAATTTCGTGCCTCCTCCAGTTCAGAGCGAATAGCATCAGCGCGATCATCCAGCGATTTTGTAACGAGCCTGGGAATCTTGACATAGAGCATGAGTAAAACAAAGCCGACAAAGGCCACTGCCACCCAGAAACTTGTACTTTGCAACATCTGTCAAACGCCTTTTTTAGTTATTTTCCCATAACGCTGGTAACCGAAGCGCCAGCAGATTTTTTTGTTACCTTGGCACCAATCAGTTTTTGCACAACAGCCTGAGCCGTTTCCGCAGCAACTTCTTTGATGTTTGCAACAGCCTGCTGCTTCGTCCTGGCGATGCGCACCTCAGCCTCTTTTGCCTTTTCGCTTAACATTGCCTCGACCTTAATGCGCTCTTTATCGGTCTCAGCTCCGAGTGCATCACGGGTTTCCTGGGCAATGCCTGAAGCTTTGGCTTTGGCAGAGGCAAGTGAAGTTTCATAAGCCGCAATGGCATCATCTGTTTGCGCCTTGAAGCGTGCAGCTTCATCAAGATCATCGGCTATTCTGTCACGACGTTGTTCTATCATCCCGCCAATTCGCGGCAAAGCAACCTGCGCAAGCAGCAGGTAAAGCGCCACAAATGTGATGAACAGCCAGAAAATCTGGGGAGCATAAAAAGTAATGTCTAATTGAGGCATTTAAAACCCTCGCAAATCTCGCCACTGCGCTTAAAAGGCAGGTTTGTTCAATATTCAACCCTGCACAACAATACCTGATGGCCATTTCCGGGGCACAACGCGTCTGGCGAGATGCTCCGGAAAAAACCAAATGGCAAGTTTAGCCGAACAGGATAACCAGTGAAACCACAAGACCGAACAGGCCGGTTGCTTCGGCAAGTGCAAAGCCCAGTAGAAGATTCGGGAACTGGCTTTTGGCAGCTGACGGATTGCGAAGAGCTCCGGCCAGATAATTGCCAAAAATGTGACCAATACCAACACCGGCTCCAGCCAGTGAAATCGCGGCAAGGCCAGCACCTATATATTTTGCTGCTTCTGCTTCCATTTTAATTTCTCCTTTTAAAATTCGTTAGTTAGATGATTTGAGTAAATGATTGAAAGTTGGCCAGTATTTTTAATGCAAATGTAGAGCTTCATTGAGGTATATGCACGAAAGAATGGCGAAAACGTAGGCCTGAAGAAAGGCGATCAAGACTTCCAAACCGGTGAGAGCAACCATAAAGCCAAGCGGCAACCAGCCACCGACAACACCAAGAGAGATAACAAATCCGGCAAAAACCTTGAGCATCGTATGTCCGGCCATCATATTGGCAAACAAACGTACGGACAGACTGATCGGTCGGGTAAGATAGGAGATGATTTCAATCGGCACCAGAATGACCAGCATTATTTTTGGCACCCCGGAAGGCACAAACAAACGCAGAAAGCCAAGGCCGTGTTTGATAAAACCAATGATGGTGACGCCGATAAATACTACAGCAGCCAAAGAAAATGTCACAACAATCTGGCTGGTGGTTGTAAATGTATACGGCACCATGCCGATCATGTTGCTGGCTAGAATGAACATGAAAAGAGTGAATATGAAAGGGAAATACTTCAACCCTTCACTGCCGGCATTGTCGCGCACCATATTGGCAACAAATTCATAAGACAGCTCGGTAATGGACTGCATGCGCGATGGCACCAGAGCTGCCTTGCGTGATCCCAGCAACATTACGGCACTGACCAGTACAATAGCAATCACCATAAACAAAGCCGAATTGGTAAACGACACATCCAGTCCAAACAAGCTGAATTCCTTCAGGCGAAGAATTTCAAATTGTGTCATCGGACTGGTGCCCGAACCGCCACCACTAACTTCTGCTGCTACCGTGCTGGTATCTGTCGCCACGGGTTATCCTTTTTCAATCTTTCACTTGCTGCTGTCATGATTGCCATAATCATTCAGCGCATCTTCATCCTGTGAGGCATCTGCCTCAAAACTTTTTGCGGCTCTCATAACATTAAGAACCCCTGCTGCAACACCGAGTACGAAAAAAATCAACAGCATTATGGGAGTTGTCCCCAACCATTGATCCAGATACCACCCGATTGCCCCGCCAACCACGAGACCTATAACCAATTCACTCACCAACCGGAAGGCTCTCCCCAAAACCACACCCCGGGAAGGAGGCTTCTCCTGTTGTTTGCCACGTGCGCGTGCTGCTTGCAACCGGATTTCCAATGCTTTCAACCGATCATCTTCACCCGGACCAGGATTGTGGTTATTTCTGACCTTTAAATTACCGGTATTCTTACCGGTGTTCTCAGCCATTTTAAATCCCCAAACTCGAACCAAGGCATCGGGTAAAAACCCCATGTTGCAAGACGCGCGCACAATAGGTTGCCGAACCGCGACTGTCAAGCATTGTAAATAGCGGGTAAGCCATTGTAAAAAAACAATTTAAATCGAAGGCGTTTGAACGAAACGATTCAATCTGGTGGATTCAATAAACTACGGGAGCAAACCCGCCGGATCGCAAGGTAGAGGAAAGACAACAGGCGGCGGGTTATCTATGGCTTCGCTGAAGAAGCAACGGCATATCCATCGAACCTGTATTTGCTGAACTGAGCCATCTCTTTTTTGGATGGCAGGCCTCTTAATATGAGCAATATCCCATCCCTGGAAAGTCGTCTTTTGGCTTTCAGTAAAAATGACGGTTCCAATTGCGACCTCACCAGATCAAAATATGAAAGTGTAATCCCTGCTACCAGAATGTCGGAATTTGCATGTGTTTCTATCGTTCTGGGAGATACCTGAACAATGCGGCGCTCTGCGTAGTCGCCGAAAGGGGCAAGCAGCCGGCACAGGAACCGATTGGTTTCACCAGCAGGAAACCCTATTACATTTATTAGAATTTTAGAGGGCAGGCTTTCAGTGAATTTTATAAATTTCGTTAAATACAATGTCAGCTTGTCGCCCGAGTATAAAGTTTCGAAATGAACATCAACCACAGCGGTTTCAATTTGATTGTATTTTTTAATGTCCCGGCTTAACTGCTCCAGAACCATCAAATCAACCTGAAACTTCGCTTCCTCCAGTTTTTCCGCCCCAAACAGCGCGAAGCTCGATTTAATTTTCTGTCGGGATTTTTCATCTTGATCGAAGAATGTAATCGGGACCATTGCACCATCTTGTGTCAACAAGACCAGGGGGGACAGATAACCATTATTTTGTTTGATTGATTCTGTAAGTTTTTCCGGCATGTCGTCATCACGGAAGAAGGCATCAATCAGTTCCTTGATCGTGGCTAAAAACCTGTCAGGGTCGTTCAGATCTTCTTTGTCAATTACCATCTCGTAGTCTGATCTGGAAATCGTCAGCAGATCATACAACAGGTCTTTGGAAACCGTGGTAATTCTCACAAGCTCATCGAAATGGTCAATTTTCAGGTGTTCTTCCAGCTTTTTTGCCAGTCGTTTTGCCTCTTTTGCTACCTTGAAAACATCTCCATGCTGAAAGCAGATCAAGATGCCACCAAAAGGAATTTTTGTCAGTGATACGGATTTTGGCAATACTTTCTGTAAGAAGTTGAGCGACTTTTCTTCCAGCCAGCTGACAAGCTTCCGGCCATCGCTGATCAATTGATTATCACAATTTTCAAATCTGAAAATAGTGCCATAAACTTTTTGTTGCGTATCGGGTTTGGCGTCGGGTTGCAGCTGGTCGGCAACCACCGGCTCCGTCGTCTCCTGGTCACTTGCACCACCGCCCGACAATGCATTGAACAGCTTCACAAACTGCTGGTCTTTCTTTGCGTTCATGCGCTCAACCTGCCGCAAGGAAGCTTCAACCCGATTCGCCAGCATTTCAAAATCAATCGGCTTGGTTAAATAATCATCGGCACCAAGTTTCATACCATCAAGAACATCCGTGCGGTCGGCCAGCGCGGATAGAAAGATGAAGGGCATATCGGCAAATTCAAGGTGGTTTTTACGCAATTCCGCCAGAAGTTCAAAGCCATCCATATTGGGCATAGTGATATCGCAAAACACTATATCCGGCTCGAGCTTGAGTATAATTTCCAGTCCCTCCCTGCCATCACCGGCCTGGAACAGCGTATGGCCAACACTTTCGAGAAATTCGCAGATATCCTCGCGAATGTATTCCTCATCATCAATACACAGTATTTTTGCCATACGATTTACCCTGTAACTTACCGGCCTGGCCGATCAATTCGCATCCGGGTCCAAATACGAATTCTCTCAGGCAACCTTTATATCCGATTGTGACAGCTTCTGCGGCCCTGAAACCGGCAGGCGCACTGTAAAAGTACTGCCTTTACCCTTTTCGCTGTCAACACCGATTGACCCATCATGCATTTCCAACAACATCTTCGCTAAATTAAGCCCGATACCGGTACCGGCAATTCCTGTAGAGGTTTTGGCTCGGAAAAACCGCTCTCCGATCCTGTCCAAATCGCTTTTGTCTATGCCGATGCCATGGTCTTTTATGGAGATAACCACATCATTTTCCTGCCTGTGTGCAACCACCTCGATCTCGGGTGCTGCGGGTGCATATTTCACAGCGTTGGAAAGCAGGTTGGCCATCACTTGTTCAACGGCATTGGCGTCAGCCTGAATGGTCTGGGGAAGATCTATTAAATTGCAGAAAATTACGTGATCCCGGCTGATTTCCTGCTGGCGCTTACAGGCTTTGCCCACAACATCACTTATATCACACGGCCCAATTTTGACGGCAATTTTTCCATCCTGCATGCGCGCTGCAGACAGCGTGCTTTCCATCAGTTGCATCATTCTTTTAACCGCAGTTCTGATCCGGTCAGAACGCTTGATTGCATCTTCGCGGGTCATTGTATCTGCTTTGCGTTTCAGCAATTGTGCCGCATTGTCAATGATTGTCAACGGGGTACGAAATTCATGACTGGCCATGGAAACAAACTGTCTTTGGAGTTGGTTTAACTCCTTCTCCTTCGATAGCGCCTCAGTCAGTGCTTCAGCCTTGGCCCTCAGTTCCCGGGTCGCATTATCAACCATATCCTGCAAACGGTCACGATGAGCTGTCAGAATGCTTTCAGCCTTATTGCGGATGGTAATGTCATTAACGATTGCGGCAAAAACCGACCGGCCCTCGGAATCAATTTTCTGCAGGACAACATCGGCATCATAGAGTGAGCCGTCCTTGCGGCAATGGACCGCGCCAAAGCGGATATGGTCCTTTTCACTCCGTCTCAAGGGCTTTAGCAGTTCCTTAAACTGCTCAATTGAGAATTCGGGCTTAAGGTCAACCGGTGTCAGTTCAAGAAATTCTTCGGCAGTGTAACCAAGGTTTTTGCAGGCACTTGCATTGACTTGCAGGATCTTTAAAGTTTCGGCATCAAATACAAGGATTTCGTTGATCGAACTATCGACAATTTTTGCCAGCCGCTGGGTCAGCACCTCGGCATTCTTGCGTTCGCTGACATCTTCATGGATAGCAAGCCAGCCGCGGCCGGGCATTGGCATAAGCGAAATCTTGATTGACCGCCCGTCACTGAGCACCTGGGTTTCAGTCGAACGCGTGTCGCTGGATACCCATTCGAGGCGCTCCTTGATGTATGCCTCGGGATTGGCGCCGGCATAGAGGCCGTTGGCAATGCGGAACTCTAAAATCTGGCGCAATGTTGTCCCGATTTTCATCGAATCGAATGATAGTCCGTACATCTCGGCATAGTGTTTATTGGCGACAATGAGGCGTTGCTCACTATCGAACATGCACAGGCCCTGGGACATGTTATCAAGGGCTGCGTTGAATCGCTCATTTTGATTGGAAATCTCGGCAATCAAATTATCAATTTCAGTAACATCCATATAGGTGGTAATAAAACCGCCTTCAGGAAGTGGCCAACCCTTGATTTCAAGATTTCTGCCATTGGGCAAGGTTCTTTTGAATGAATGTGCTTCGAATTTCAGTGCCAGTTCAACCCTGTCATTAACCTGTGTTTCTACATCACCTTCCCCGTAGTCCCCCTGCTCCGCGTTATATCGGATGAAATCCGCATAATCTGTTCCAATTGGAAATCTGTCTTCAGGAAAACCCAGTATTTTATAAAAAGCCGGGTTGGCGAATTGTAGTTTGAGGTCCCTGGTAATGACACTAATGCCCCCGGGAAAGTTGTTGAAGGTTGTATTGAGAATATTCAAATTCTCCTTAAGAGCCTCTTCAGAGCGCTTTCGATCAGTGCAGACCGTACGGATGGAAATATATCTGTTTATTTTACCGTTACTGTCTTTTACCGGCGAAATGGTGGTATCAACCCAATAAAAAGATCCGTCTTTAGCGCGGTTCTTGATCTCACCACGCCAGGTCTTTCCAGTGGCTATGGTTTTGTACATTTCCTTGAAAAATGAGGTTGGATGGTGCCCGGAATTTAAAATTCTGTGGTTCTGTCCAATCAGCTCTTCTTTGCTGAATCCGGAAATTTCAGAAAACTTCGTATTTACGTGAATAACCGTACCAGTGGTGTCCGTTGTGGCCGTAATCGCATGTTCGCCCAACAACGCCTCAAGGTGAGAGGAGAGGCCTTCTAATGTGGCATTTTCCTGATCCACCGATCCATTTATTGATAGAATTTCCTTAATAGCGAATTTTCCCACTTCAGGTTTAAAAAGCCCTGACAGCTCTATTCGACGCTATAAATACCAGTACAGAGTTAATAAATGTATGATTGGAAGTAAATTTCCATCAACAGTGCCTGGAAAAGCAGGCAGCTAAACAGCCTCGCGGAAACTTTCTGCGGTTTCCAGGTCAACCGATACCAGTTGACTGACACCACGTTCTGCCATGGTCACGCCAAACAGGCGGTCCACCCGTGACATTGTCAGGGCATGATGGGTAATGACGAGAAAACGGGTGTTTGTTTCTGCACACATTTCCTGCAGCATATTGCAAAACCGTTCCACATTAGCATCATCGAGCGGGGCATCAACTTCATCAAGCACGCAGATTGGCGACGGATTGGTCAAAAATACTGCGAAAATCAGGGCCATGGCCGTTAAGGCCTGTTCACCACCGGAAAGCAGTGAAAGTGTTTGCAATCTTTTTCCCGGCGGGCGGGCCATAATTTCAAGACCAGCCTCGAGCGGATCATCACTTTCAGTCAGTTGCAACGACGCCTTGCCACCGTTAAACAGGGACGTAAACAGCCGCTCAAAATGTTCGTTTACCGTTTGAAAAGCGACCAGAAGTCTTTCGCGACCCTCACTGTTGAGGCTCGAAATCCCCTGACGCAGGCGGGCAATGGCTTTTTCAAGGTCACTGCGTTCGTTATTCATGGTGTCGAGTTGTTCCTGCAACTCGCCGGCTTCTTCATCGGCGCGAAGATTAACCCCGCCCAGCCTTTCACGTTCTGCGCGAATACGCTCGAGCTTGCGTTCAATCGTCTCAAGATCGGGCATTTTTTCAAGATCACTGATACCGGTTTCACTCAACAGCGTTTCAGGCGTGCATTTAAGGACTTCCTCAATTCGCCCAATCGCATCGTGTTGACGCTGGCGGGCATTTTGCAGCCGTTCTTCGTTTCTGGCTTTATTCTCCCGCACTTCGCTCAAAGCAGTTTCAGCGCTGCGCAGCAGATTGGCGGCATCCACACAGGCCTTTTCACCGATAGCCAGTCTGTCAGCGGCCTGATTGCGCTCAATTTCAGCTTTTGAAATCGCTTGAATAAGCTTCTCGCGCCGGTCTTTGATAGACTGAGGCAGGGCGGTGGTATCATCCAGAGCTTTTCTGGCTTCATCGGCGCGGCTTGCCAGAACCTTGACCTGTTCTTCGGCTTTGGCCTTGCGCTCAATCCACGCCTTGCTTTCGGCGTTCAAGGCTTCAAGACGGCGGCGACGACCATCGGCTTCCCGGGCCAGTCCATCACGCAGCGCGCGGCATTCAGAAGCACGTCTGCGTTTTTCATGAACATCAGCACGGCGCAATTCAACCTCTTTGTCCTGTTCAACTGCTTCAGGTGTTTGCGACAACTCCTGGCGCACGGCAATACGTTGTTGATCAAGAGTTGAAATCTCAGCGTCCAGTCGCTCAAGATTTTCAACAAGAGCCAGCGCTCTGGCGGTATTTTCACCCTGTTGGCGCTCAAACATGCTGGCATGTTCTTTCGCCTGACCAAGCTGTTGTTGCAAAGAGCGCCACAATGCGCGTTTTTCCTGCTCTAAAGCAGCGGTTTTTCCAGCGGTTTCGCGCGCGCTGTCAAGCGCCTTTCTGGCCGCCTCAGCCTCGTTTGCCGATGTTGCCGCCTCCCCTTCAAGTTCATCAAGACGATTGCGCTCAGCCAGCCGCATGGCAGCAGCCGTTGGTGCGTCCGCGGCAGCGGTAAAGCCATCCCAACGCCATAGGTCTCCCTGTTTTGACACCAGACGAACACCAGCTTTAAGCGCCTTTTGCAAAGATTTTCCCTGCCCCTGCTCAACCACGCCAATATGGGACAGGCGGCGGGCAAGAGCGAGCGGTGCCTTGACAAAATCACTCAAAGGCTGAGCTTCACCGGGCAATATATTATCAGCATCCAGTGGTGATAACTGATCCCAGTAAACCGGTGCTGCAGTATCAGCGGGCATATCAAGATCATCGCCAAGGGCTGCCCCCAAGGCACGTTCATAGCCGGGTTTCACCTGAACCGCATCTACCAGCGGTGGCCATAAATCCCCCTCGGCGACACTAAGAATTTTACGCAAGGTTGTAACTTCAGTTTGCAGCTTGTCAGCAATACGGGTGGTTTCATTAAACTTGATCTGCAAGGGGCCAATGGCCTCCTGGGCGGTTGAATTTTCACCTTCCGCCTTTGCCATCCCGGCTTCGGCTTCGCGCGCTTTTGTTTCAAGCTCACTGACCTTCAATTTTGCTTCGGCCGCACCTTCTATGGCAGCTTTGTCTTCACCGATCCGGTCGCGTGCCTCAATGATTTTTTGCTGACTACTGGTGAGGTTCATGTGACGCTGGTCAAGCTCACTCAGACTTTTTTCAAGATTTGAACGCGCAGCTTTTAGTGACGCGATACTGGTTGCCAATTGCTCGAATTCTTCTTCAATGGCATTCAGTGCGGCCTGGGATTGTTCCAATTCGGATGTTGCAACCTGCAGTCTTTCGGCTTCTGAATTTTCAGCGCGCTGCAATGTTGATCTTTCGTCTTCCAGTCGTTCAAGAAAACCATCGGCATCATTAACAATTTCCTGCTCGCGCGTAACATCAGCGGAAATCTGTTACAGGCGTGCATTCAACTCAGCCCGGCGCTGGTTGGCGCGGGCTTCTTCAGCATCAAGAGTTTCCTGCTCCACATTGCAGCGATGCAACACAGCTGCGGCAACGGTTTCGGCCTGCCGCAGGGGGGCAATTTTTGCGACTGCGTCTTCATTCAGCCGCGTTGCGTGGGCGGCCTCTTTGGTCAGATCACCAATCTCGCGCATGATCTCGTCAAGCACGGTTCTTTCGTGGGCAACCGCTTTTTCGGCTTCGCTGAGCTTGAGGTAAAGCTGAATGGCTTCGGCTTTGCGGATATCCGACGAGATATTGCGGTAGCGACTGGCCTGACGGGCCTGTCGTTTGAGGCCAACCAGTTGAATTTCCAGCTGCCCCATGACGTCATCGAGCCGGGTTATGTTGGTTTCCGCTCCCTTGAGGCGCAGTTCAGCTTCGTGCCGGCGGGTATAAAGCCCGGTAATTCCAGCGGCTTCTTCCAGTATTTTACGCCGCCCCTTTGGTTTGGCTGCGATAATTTCGGATATCTGCCCCTGGCGCACCAGGGCCGGTGAGCGCGCGCCTGAAGATGCATCAGCAAACAACAGTTGCACATCGCGGGCACGGGCATCCTTGCCGTTAATTCTGTATGCAGAGCCTGTTTCACGCTCAATCTTGCGCACCACTTCCAGCGTATCACTGTCGTTAAAAGCTGCAGGCGCGGTTCTTTCACTGTTGTCAAGATACAGCGCAACTTCGGCCATATTGCGGGCCGGGCGTTTGGAATTGCCGGAGAAAATCACGTCCTCCATGGCGGTGCCGCGCATGTTTTTATACGAGCTTTCGCCCATCACCCAGCGAATGGCTTCCAGCAGGTTGGATTTGCCACAGCCATTCGGCCCCACCACCCCGGTCAGCCCTGGCTCTATCAGCAGGTCGGTCGGCTCAACAAAGGACTTGAAGCCCGTGAGGCGAAGGCGATTAAACTGCAATCCGGTTTCCTTCTAAAGTTGAGCTAAGCCAATGCCGCTAGCTGTTTAAATGCTGCAAGACCAGTTTTTCAAAATCTTCAAATCCCAAGGCACCGTTCAGTTTAATGCCGTTGATAAAGAAAGTTGGAGTAGATTGAACCTGGAATTTAATTCCGGTGTTTTTTACATCAACAACGCCCTGGGCAATTTTCTTGTCCTGAAGACAGGTGTTAAATTTTTCTTCGGTAAAGCCCGCAAGTTTGACTATTTTGAACAATTCTGTCGCCGGGTCTTTAGATCGTGCCCACACGGGTTGTTGCTTGTAAAGAACTGTTGTCAGGCTGAAAAACTGCTTTTTATCGGCGCAGCGCGCCAGCATGGCAGCAGCAAGAGCAAGGCGGTCAAGGGGAAATTCGCGCATAATCAGGCGCACCTTGCCGGTGTCGATATATTTTTCTTTCAGTTTCGGGTAAACGGTATTGTGAAACCTGGCACAATGAGGGCATGTCATTGAAGCATATTCAACGATGGTCACTGGTGCATCTTCAGAGCCTTCGCTCATTTCACCAAGTGGCCCCGGCTTCATCAGTTCATCAATTGAAACCTTAACCTGTGGTTCATTTCCCGGTGCTGCGCCCGGGGTTGACGGATGGCCGGCCCAACTCAAACCTGTCCCCAGCGCTGTGAACATTGGTACACCGGCCGCAAAGGTTGCGGATCCAGATATAAATTTACGTCGGTTGATGGTCATAGTAACTTCCCTTTGTATGCAAAATTCTTTTGCATCTGACAGTAATTTCCAACAATGTCCATGAATAATATTGTGAAAAAACGGCCTAAAGAAGAAGATGACCTATTTGCATTTACGATAAATCTGCTCCCCCAGGCGATGAAGCGCTTCGGCGAGAGGATCACTGAGTGTGGTCTGGCTGAGGCTGTCGAGATGGCGATTTTGTTCATCGGAGAGTTTTTTTCTCTTTTTCGGGCGTATCGGTCGGCTTAGCCCCGGTGCTCCCTGGATAACCTTGAGCCTGATAATAGCTGAATATCCATAGAAAACATTGATTCGTTCAACAATTTCCAACTCCATATACTGTATTTCAACAGCTGAAGGCCCATCTTCCGCCTGAACAATCAGTGTGCCACCATTTTTTTCGCGACCATCCCCGACAAGAGGTGGCAATGAAGAGGATTTCCCCGGCCACGAAATCCGGTGGGGAACAGCACGTTGAGCCAGCTCATCGCCGACGATTGCCCGCCAGTTCATCAGGATATCCGATGCACTGAAGCCATATCTGGCAAAGGATTTTCGCATCACCGGCCAGGTGCTTTGGCGCAAAGGCTGCAAAATTGATGATTTTTTACGGGTCGATGCCATGATCAATTCTATCGCTCTATCTGGCCCAAGTATGGTTTTTTTCAACAATTCTGTGCAAAAGCAAATTGTAGCACAGCCCCAGGGCGACTACACTAAGACATGATCAAAAAAGTGAGCCTCACCGCCCCCGGATCCGAACAGCTGCTGGCGTGGTATGATAAACATCGCCGCCAAATGCCGTGGCGCAGCGAAGCGGGCGGAACACCGGATCCCTACCCTGTCTGGCTGAGTGAAATCATGCTGCAGCAAACCACCGTGGCCACTGTCGGTCCTTATTTCGAAAAGTTTATCAGGCGCTGGCCCAGGCTCGAAGATTTCGCCGCCGGCAACCTTGATGATGTGCTGAAAATGTGGGCGGGGCTGGGCTATTATGCCCGGGCGCGCAACCTGCATAAATGCGCGGGCATTGTCATGGCTGATTTTGGCGGTAATTTTCCACGCTCACAAAAGCAGCTTTTGCAATTGCCCGGCATCGGTCCCTATACAGCCGCTGCCCTGATGGCGATTGCCTTTGACCGGTACGCGGTGGTGGTGGATGGCAATGTGGAGCGCGTTATCGCCCGTATCTTTGCCGTAAGAAAACCGCTGCCGCACTCAAAACCGGCACTGAAAAAACTGGCTGCAAGCCTGACACCGCATGTGCGGCCCGGTGATTATGCCCAGGCCATTATGGATCTGGGGGCAACTGTGTGTAAGCCCAAAAATCCACAATGTCCTATCTGTCCGTGGCAGAATTCCTGTTGCGCCTATGATCAGGGCATTCAGGAAGAACTGCCGAAAAAAATGACAAAACCATCCAAACCACACCGTTACGGCACCGCCTTTTGGCTTCAGCGTGAAGATGGCAAAATCCTGTTGCGAAAGCGTGCGCCCAGCGGCCTGTTGGGGGCGATGATGGAAATCCCTTCCTCGCCGTGGATCGATCAGGCACAAATGTCTGCGGCAAAAAATCAACCTGCCATCCATGCACCAGTCAATGCCTGCTGGCAAAAGGACGGCTGCGAGGCTGTAAAACACACGTTCACCCATTTTCATCTGAAAATCTCGATCTGGCGGGCGCAAACGGGCATGAGCACAAAATTGACACAAGCCGCCGACGAGGAACGCTGTTCATGGGTGGATATCAACGATCTCGACACCCAGGCCCTGCCAACCCTGATGCGCAAAATCGCACAGGCAGCATTGAGCAGGTCATGATGACGGCAGACGGCAAACCAACACCGGGTTTTCAGATAGAAGCCGATCTGATTGAACAGGGCTTAAGCCCGGTATGCGGCATTGATGAGGCCGGGCGCGGGCCATGGTCAGGACCGGTAGTGGCGGCGGCTGTTATACTCGATGCATATAATATTCCCGATGGTATTAATGATTCAAAGAAGCTCTCGCCCGTGCGGCGCATTGAAATCTTCGACACCATCCAGCAAACCTCGCACGTCGGTATCGGCATTGTTGGCGTAAGCGACATTGACCGGCTTAACATTCTCCAGGCGACATTTCTGGCGATGCGCAAAGCCGTTGCAAATCTCGAAACCGCCCCCGCAATGGCGTTGATTGACGGTACCGGCAAACCTGCTCTGAGCTGCGACATGCAGACCCTGATAAAGGGTGACCAGCGTTCTTTGTCTATTGCCGCTGCCTCCATCATTGCCAAGGTTACCCGCGATCGCATTATGGAAAATCTGGCATTGCAGTTTCCATATTATGGCTGGGAGCGCAACAAGGGCTATGGCACAAAAGCGCACCGCGCCGGACTGGCAAGCCATGGCGTTAGCAAACACCACCGCAGATCTTTCAAACCGATACAGGCGCTGCTTCATCTGCACTCTTGATCTTACCTGACAGTCCTGAAGCCAGCCCGCTCCCCCGCCCAACCACCCCTAGGGTATCCTTATCGGTGGTTGGGCGGGGGAGCGGGCTGGCTTCAGGACTGTCAGGTAAGACATTAATCTAACCTTTACCCTAATACCGCACCATAGCTGCCGTATTGTATTGCGTATGAGGGTTTTATGGGTGTTGAAAAAAAGCCCGACGTGTCAGATTTTTGTAACAAGCTGATCGTCGGCAACTGCCTGGAAGAAATGGACAGGCTGCCAGCCAATTCAGTCGATCTGATTTTCGCTGATCCACCCTACAATCTCCAGCTCAACAGTGAACTGCTGCGCCCTGACCATTCCCGTGTCGACGGAGTGGAGGATGACTGGGACAAGTTTGATACTTTTGCCTCTTACGACCAGTTCTCACATGCCTGGCTCAGTTCCGCTCGCCGTGTCCTTAAAGACACCGGTGCCTTGTGGGTGATTGGCTATTATCATAATATTTTTCGCGTCGGTGCCACCTTGATGGATCTGGATTACTGGATTTTGAACGATGTAATCTGGCGCAAAACCAACCCGATGCCGAATTTTCGCGGCCGCCGCTTTACCAATGCCCATGAAA
>JAJRTY010000022.1 GCA_024278055.1 Alphaproteobacteria bacterium
ATGGCTTCAAGATGCTTGCCGCGATCGATGACCGTGACATTGTGTCCAGCCAGGGCAAATTTCGCTGCCATCAGACCACCGATGGCTCCGGCCCCTACAACGCATATTTTCATCACTGTATCCTCTTGTTGGTTTTTTTCATGTCTATTGCACAAATGTATTGTTGAGCGTGCCAATACCTTCAATGGTAATTGAGATGGTGTTCGATGGCTCTTTCATGGCACCGACGCCGATAGAGGTGCCACAGGCAATCACATCGCCAGGGTTGAGTGTCATGTCATATGACAGGCGTGAAATCAGCTGATGGGGTGGAAAAATCATGTCATTGACAGGGTAGTTCTGCCGCTCCGCCCCGTTTAAAACGGTTTTGATGGCAAGTGTCATCGGATCTATATCTGTTACGATGGCCGGACCGAAAACGCCGAAAGTGTCAAAACTTTTGGCGCGCGTCCACTGGGCGAATGTTGCATCTTTTGAGATGATTTCAGCAGCCGTCACATCATTGATGCAGGTGTAGCCAAAAATAAAGTCGCCTGCATCAGCTTCAGAGATTTCACTGCACTGACGCCCGATGACAATGCCAAGCTCACCTTCATAGACCACTTTACCGTCATAAGAGGACGGACGTCGTATAACCTGGTCGGTGGCTAAAAAAGAGTTGGAGGCCTTGAGGAAAAAAAGCGGATCTTGCGGCACCGGCGAATTCATCTTTGTTGCCAGGGCGTGATAATTATTCCACAGACATATCATCTTGCCGGGATCACACGGGGTCAAAACCGTCACATCGGCCAGTTGTACCGTATCTCCGGTGGGTTGCGGGTTGTCGAATAATTCTCCCTCGTAGACAGTGATGACACCATCTTGCGTTGTACCGATGTTGGTGTTGCCATCTTTTTCAAAACGAATCCAGTGCGCCATAAATACCCTTAATCCAATAATAAGCCATCGAGAAGTTTCTCTCTGCCTTAGAGTATTGAACGTGAATTCCGGCTTTGCAACAAAAATGGAATACATTTCCGTATACTGGAAACCCGCAAAAAGGGTTGCCTTAAGCAGTCGTTGCCTTGTGGGCAATTCTGGCTTTGTAAAGAGTGTAAAACCCTCCGGCCATGACAACAAAACCTATCGATGGCCTGACGATTCCACCCATCATATATATCGGGACGGAAATGGCGATCAGCAGCAGTGCCGGGTAATACAGCGTCCAGGTTTTGGTACCGCGTTTGTCCTGGTACATCGGATACATGGCGGAAAAAACGGCTACAATCATGAAAAACAATGACCATGGCCGCGTGAAAAAGGGCGTAAGGTCGGTGGTGATGGCAAAGGCACGCGCCAGATTGAGCTCGGCAATATTGCCCAGCACCACGCCTAAGATCATCGGGGCCAGGGGGAAGCCAAACTGCCGCATTAAGAATCCCAGGATACCAAACCACAATATGGTCCACAGGTCATACTCGACATTGTTCAACGCAAAGACGCCGATGCCGCAAAAGCCTAAAATGACCGCTGCCAAAACATACATCCTCACCCGCGTCACCAGCACAAAAACCCTGAGCATAAAGGATTGCAGACCAACCATCATGAAGGTGGCGAGGAAAAAGGCGATGAATATGGAATAGGCCAGAACCGGCTCTTCAGCGATAAATGTCGGGCTGGGAACCACATCGTGAATAAGGAGTGCGCCCAGCATGACAGCTGTGGTGACATCACCGGGTATGCCCAGCGCCATCATGGTAATGAGAGCACCGCCTTCAACTGCATTGTTGGAACTTTCCGGCGCAATAATACCTTCAGGGGTACCCTTGCCGAACTTTTCCGGGTGTTTTGAGGCCTTCTTGGCCTGATCATAGGCCAGAATATTGGCAATGGAGCCACCCGCGCCGGGTAAAATACCGGTAAAAACCCCAATTAGTGAGGAACGTACAACAACAGTCCAGCGTATTAAAACCTCGCGGATCGCACGCCTGTGTTCAATACGGACCTGGACAGAACCTTTGTCCATCAGTGATTTTTTTGCCTTTGCGGGATCGCGAACATCACTCAACAACTGAGAGAAGGCAAACAGGCCGATAAGCACGGCAATGAAATTAAAGCCCTGAAGCATGGCATCGCTGCCAAAATTGAAGCGCGCAATACCGGCAGCTTCATCTTCACCAATTGTTCTGACCAAAAGCCCAACGAGGCCGGCAATGAGCCCTTTCACCATATTCTTACCCGCCAGCGAGGCGGTTATGGTGAGAGCAAAAATCACCAGCATAAAGTAATCCCAGGGATTAAACTCCAGTCCGATGCGAGCAAGCTGGGGGGCCAGCGTTACCAATAAAATAGCGCTGATGATACCGCCGCAAAAAGACGACCACACGCCAATACCCAAGGCCAGCCCCGGCTTGCCCGCGCGCGCCATGGGAAACCCGTCGAATGTGGTTGCAACGGAAGAAGGCGTGCCGGGAATGCCGGTCAAAATGCCAGCCATCAACCCCCCGGAAAGTCCGCCCACCAGCACACTGACCATGGTGGCCAGACCCTGGGTGGCAGGCATGCCAAAGGTAAACGGCAAGGTTAAAACCACGGCCATGGCGATGGTAAAACCCGGGATTGCCCCGGCCACCAGTCCACCGGCAACGCCGATCAGCATTAAAAGAATTGTTTTAATATTTGCCAGTTCGCCGAAGGCTGCTGCAACGTTTTCTAAAATCACGACGACAACCCCAGCAGCGTTAATAGATAGGGGAAATCAGACGGTGGTAAAATCACATCCAGACCATAGGTAAACAACGACCACATGGCACCGATACAGCCGATTGCGACAATGGCGTGGAAAGCAAGATTTCTCGCCGACCACCCTCCCAGTACGTTCAACAGTAAAAACACAAACAAGATTCCGCTAATCAACATTCCAAACACCGGCAAGGTGGCCAGATAAGCGAAAAACAGAACAAAGCACCAGATGGGGTTTTTCCAATCATACAGCCAACTGAAAAACCCGGCTTGTGGCGGCGCCCCTTCCTCACCCTCCGAGACTTCTTCGGGATTGGTCAGGGATTGAAACAGATAAATCAGCGACAATACGCCAAGGGCTACAATTATGACGCGAGGCCAGGTAGAGGGCAGCAGGACACCATATGTCGGCACCCGAATGTCAAAGCTGGCAGCGTAAAAAACGCCGCAAAGAACCAGCAGGAAAATAGCAACAGCTGCGTCTTTGTTCAAACGTTCCATGATTGGCCTGCGCATTTAAGAAAAAAGGAGCCCGGATACCATAAAGATATCCGGGCTGTTGTTGAAACCCTTATAGGATTATTTTTTGTACATGCCGATCTTGATGGCAACTTTTTCATGCGCGGCATAGGTTTCTTCTGCCCATTTGCGGAAGCCTTCAGGTCCAACCCACTCTACATCGGTGCCCTTGGCAGCCATCTGCTTGAGCAGATCGGGATTTTCCGCAGCTTTTTTAAACACCTGCGACCACATGTCGACAATTTCTTTTGGTGTACCCTTGGGGGCAACAATACCGCGTTTAAGCGCATAAACCATATCAACGCCAAGTTCTTTCAAAGTTGGCAGATCCGGCAAATTGGGATCACGCTTGTCAGCAGCTATGGCAAAGGCCTTCAGTTCACCACTTTGGATGTATTTTTTGCCCGAAGCAACATTGAGCGTGCCCAGTTGAATGGCGTTGGACAATAAAGCCGTCATGCGCTGTTTGGTGCCGTCAAAGGGTACATATTTGAATTTTGCTCCGGTCAGGTCTTCCATAATCAACCAGGCGAACTGGCTGGTTGAGCCGAAGGTTGCACCTGTGAGAATGGTTTCCGGTGCCGCTTTGGCCGCATTGAGGAGTTCTTCCAGGCTGTTCCATTTAACATTACCAGCCGCACCCATAATATCCGGGGTTGACGTCAAAAGGGCTACGGTTTCAAACGCAGGATAGGTGAAATCAATCCGGCCATTAAGGAAACTTGTGATCGCACTTTGGTGAATGGCAAACAGCGTACAGCCATCGGGCTTTGCCTTTGCCGCCACTTTGGCACCTTTGTTGCCGCCCTGTCCGGGGATGGTCACAACCTTGACTTTATGTTCACCACTCATTTCCTGTATGGTTTTTTCAAAAATCGAAAACAGCACGTGAGTGCCGCCACCGGCTCCCCATGGCACAATCAGTTTGGCGGTGCTGCACGGAATGGCAGTTGTTGCCTGCGCCGGCGTTGAGGTCGCTGCTGTGGTGACTACGGCCACCGCAGAAATCGCTGCAACTGCCCCCCATTTTAAAAATTTTTTCATTAGCCAATCTCCCTGTAAGGTGTGTTCTTATGATACTGTTGAAGTAGGGCAATTTGTTTTTCTCGCCCATATGAATTTGATACTAACAAGTCTTTTGCCAAAAATACAGTGGCAGCAGGACAGATTTTTAACTTCCCGTTCATGCGGGCACATAACCAGGATCAGGGACACCGGTTTCAAGATGCCAGAATATCGCGTTGCCATAGCCGGATTGGGCACGATTGGACTGAAAGTCGCCGAGGCCATCGACAGTGGAGATTTGCCCGGCCTGTCCTTAACGGCGGTGTCGGCGAAAAATCATACCAAGGCCGCTACAAATTTAAGAAATTTTCGGACCATACCAGCTATCGTTTCGCTGGCTGAACTGGCGGAGCTTGCGGATGTTGTGGTGGAATGTTCTCCCGCCGAGGTTTTCGCCCAGTGCGCAGATGCAGCCATTGCCAGGGGGCTGATTTTCATCACCGTTTCCGCCGGAGCCTTGCTGGAGCGTGCGGATTTAATTTCGCATGCTGAAAAAACCGGTGCGCAAATCATTGTACCGACCGGTGCCCTGATTGGGCTCGATGCCGTTCGTGCGGCGGCAGAGGGGAAGATTACAAGTGTTACTCATTGTGTACGCAAACCCGGAGCGTCTTTAAAAGGCGCGCCTTTCATTGAGCAGAACAATATTTGTCTGGATAATCTTGCCACCGCTATGTGCATTTTCAAGGGCTCAGCGCGCGAAGCTGCAAAAGGGTTTCCCGCCAATGTAAATGTGTCCGCGGCTCTGGGCCTGGCTGGAATAGGGGCTGATGAAACAAATGTTGAAATCTGGGCGGATCCTACCATTGACCGGAACATCCATGAAGTTTTTGTCGAGGCCGACAGCGCCCGGTTTTCGATGAAAATCGAAAACGTGCCGTCAAAAAACGCTGCGACAGGAAAAATAACCGCATTAAGCGTGATTGCGGCCCTGCGCCGGTTAACGGCCCCCCTTGTGATTGGCACCTAGCAGTCTGCACCATGATCAATGATAACGTATTCAAATAAATTAAAAAAAATTGGAAAACCCGGAAAACCCGCATTTTTTTGACGCTTTTGAACTGTGGCAAAAATAAGGCGTAGACCCCTGTCGGTTTTTTGTGCATGATTGCCCATTGTACAGCCTCCTGTGAGTTGGAGGCAGCATATATTTGATGGGAGAGATTATGCGTAGATTAAGCGTTAAGACAATTGCTACTGTTGCTGCTTTGGCAACAGTAGGTCTGGGTTTTGCCGTTACCGGTTCCAGTGCTCAAGAACAACAGTTTATCAGCATTGGTACAGGTGGTGTAACCGGTGTGTATTATCCAACAGGTGGCGCTATTTGCCGTCTGGTAAATAAGACACGCAAAGAAACAGGAATTCGCTGCTCAGCGGAATCAACCGGGGGATCAATTTACAACATCAACACGATCCGTGCGGGTGAACTGGAATTTGGCGTGGCTCAGTCTGACTGGCAGTATCATGCTTATAATGGTACATCCAAATTCGAAAAACAGGGTCCATTCAAGAAGCTTCGCGCTGTATTCTCTGTACACGCTGAGCCGGTAACCGTGATTGCCCGCGATGATTCCGGCATCATGAACATCTCTGATGTTAAAGGCAAACGCATGAACATCGGTAATCCCGGTTCAGGCACCCGTGGTACCTGGGAAGTTCTTGAAGCTGCTTTGGGCTGGAAACGTTCAGACCTCAAACTGGCAGCAGAAATGAAATCAGCTGAAACCGGTGCTGCTGTCTGTGATGGCAAAATCGATGCATATTTCTGGCTCGTTGGTCATCCTTCTGCCCTGACACAGGAAAGCCTGGCTTCATGTGCATCTCACCTGGTAGATGTTACCGGTCCTGCCATCGACAAACTGATTGCCGATAATTCATACTATCGTAAGGCAACCATTCCTGCGGGCATGTACAACAACAAAAAAGATATCACCACTTTTGGTGTTGGCGCGACCTTCGTCACCAGCTCTGATGTGCCTGATCTGGTTGTTTACACCGTTGTTAAATCAGTCTTCGAAAACTTTGATCAGTTCAAAAAGCTTCATCCGGCGTTTGCCAATCTGAAGCCTGCGGAAATGATCAAGGACGGTCTGTCTGCACCACTTCATCCCGGTGCAATAAAATATTACAAAGAAAAAGGCTGGATGTAATTTTAGCCTCAAAGGTGGGAAAGCAAATGCTTTCCCACCTTTTTTGTTAAACGTACTCATGCCGTGGCTGGGAGCTATGGGATCTGCGAGACGTGGATTCTGATTGGGTACGCACGTTTAATCCGACAGACGCTGGAGGAGGCCTGCAGTAATGACCAACGTAAACACATCACCCACATCCGCCGATGAACTGGTTGCCCAGGTAGATTCAGGCGCGCGAAATCTTGAGGGCTCACTGTCCCGGTTGATACCGGGAGTATGTCTGGCCTGGGCATTATACCAGCTTTATATTGCCTCACCGCTGCCGTTCATTTTGACGGAATACACTGGTGCCAACGTTTTCATCTTCATCTCCAATCTGTCCATTTCACGCAAAATTCATTTGCTGTTTTCACTGGTGTTGTCAATTCTCGCGTTTCCAATGTTCAAATCGAGCAATCGCACCAGCATCCCTACTTATGACTGGGTCCTGCTCGCCCTGGGCATGAGCGCCATCCTTTACATGATTTTCATGAACTCCAATATCGCCGATCGCGCCGGTGACTTTGCGCATGAAAACATCAGATATGACATGACCGCTGCCGTTATCGGCATGGCAGTTCTGACGCTTGCCGTATACCGTTCACTGGGCCTGCCGCTGGTTATTGTGGCCGGCGTTTTGATGGCCTATGTCTTTATTGGCGGCGGCAACTGGGGCGGTGCTTCCTTCGTTAAAGGCGTCTGGCATTTCTGGATGCAGGAAGAAGGGGTATTTGGTAAACCGCTGTCGGTCTCGGCCCAGACCATCTTCTTATTCGTGCTTTTTGGCGCCATATTGGAAAAAGCCGGTGCCGGGGGCTATTTCATTAAAATAGCTTTTGCCCTGCTCGGTCATTTTCGTGGCGGCCCCGCTAAAGCAGCGGTGATTGCCTCCGCACTCAGCGGTCTTTATTCAGGTTCTTCAATTGCTAACGTGGTGACCACGGGTACGTTTACCATTCCTTTGATGAAGCGTACTGGTTTCAGCCCGGAAAAAGCCGGTGCTGTGGAAGTGGCTGCTTCTACCAACGGTCAACTGACACCTCCGGTCATGGGGGCGGCTGCCTTCCTGATTGCCGAATTCACCGGTGTTGAATACACCACCTTGCTCAAACATGCCTTGCTGCCAGCTTTGGTTTCCTACATTGCGCTGGTTTACATCGTGCATCTGGAAGCGTGTAAACTGCGCCTCAAGGGCCTGCCGAAACTGCCGTCATCATTGACGTTCATGCGAAAAGTCATTGGCTTTTTGACAGGCTTCATCCTGATATCCCTCGGGTTCATTATTGTTTACTACACATTGGGCGCGGTAAAAGCCGCCAATCCCGGCCTGTCGCTTTATGCGGTAATGGCTATCTTTGGCCTTATCTACCTTGCTTTATTGTATGTGGCATCCAAGCGCCCCGATCTTGAGGAAGATGATCCTGAAGCGCCGATGACAGAACTGCCGCATGCCGGTGATACAGCAGTAACAGGTCTATACTATCTGTTGCCGATTATCCTGTTGCTGTGGTCAATCCTGCCAACACCGGAACGGCTGTCGCCGCATCTGTCGGCGTTTTATGCCTGCCTCGCAATGATCTTCATTGCCGTGACACAAAAACCGCTGAAAGCCATGTTCCGTGGTGAAGGAAACTTCATGAGCGGGTTGAAGGAAGGTATTGAAGATACCACCATTGGCATGATCGCCGGTTCGCGCAACATGATTTCAATTGGTATCGCAACCGCTGCTGCCGGTGTTATTGTCGGGTCTATTTCACTGACCGGCGTGCATGGTATTGTCGGGCAATTCGTCGAATTCCTGTCTGGCGGCAATCTGCTGATCATGCTGATACTGGTTGCTCTTATGAGCCTGATATTGGGCATGGGCTTGCCGACTACCGCCAACTATCTCGTGGTTGCCGGCCTGATGGCCCCCGTCATCGTCGCCCTCGGTGCCAAATCAGGGTTGATTGTGCCTCTGGTGGCAGTGCATCTGTTTGTGTTCTACTTTGGTATTCTGGCTGATGATACACCTCCGGTGGGCCTCGCGGCCTACGCTGCTGCGGCCATATCCAAAGGGGACCCGATCATGACCGGTGTTAAGGGTTTTGCCTATGATATTCGCACCGCCCTGTTGCCCTTCCTGTTTATCTTCAACACCGAGTTGTTGCTGATAGATGTGACCTTGTACAAAGCGGTGTTTATATTCATTATAGCAACCATTGCGATGATGCTGTTTGCCGCCGCCACGCAAGGCTGGTTCTTAACCAAAAGCAAAGTCTGGGAAAGTGTTGCTTTGCTGCTGATAGCCTTTACCTTGTTCAGACCGGGTTTCTGGCTGGATTATGTATCACCACCTTACGAAGAAAAGCCCGGTATACAGGCATTGAGTATTGCCGAAACTATGCCCGATGGTGCCAAATTGAGGGTGAGGATTGTCGGCCCGGATTTTGACAATCCTGACATTAACAACACCACCACAATTCTGCTGCAACTTGGTCCCAAAGCCGATGGTGAAACCCGTTTCACCAAAGCCGGGCTGAATATTCTGGAAGAGGATGGTAAACTTGTTGTTGATGGCGTGACCTGGGACAGTGAGCACAAGCAACTCGACAAGTTATTCACGCTTGGTGAGGTTGATAATCCGGTTATTGTCGAAATTGTGCAATTGAACAGAGAACGCTTCGCCAAGGAGTGGTTCTACATTCCCGCACTCAGCCTGCTGTTTTTGATCATCTTCCTGCAACGTCGTCGCCATGTTGATTTCGATGACGAAGCGATCACTGCCTAACTTTCGGATTTGAAAGGACAAAAAATGTATAAATCTATACTTCTGCCTGTCGATTTAAATCAGGAAAGCTCGTGGAAGAAGGCTTTGCCAACTGCTATTCATTTAGCTAAATCAATGTCGATAAAAATTCACATCCTAACGGTCATACCGGATTACGGTATGGCTGTGGTCGGGAATTTTTTCACCGCTGATTATGAGCATTTCGCAACAACGAAGACGCAGAGCGCTCTTGATGAGTTCGTCAAAGAGCATCTGCCCGCCGAACTGGTTGCCAGTGATACGGTGATCCACGGCACGATCTACAAGGAGATTGTGGCCGCTGCCGATGATAAAGGCTGTGACCTTATTATCCTGTCATCACATCGCCCGGAAACATCAGACTATCTGCTTGGCCCCAACGCAGCACGCGTAGTGCGCCATGCCAACCAGTCGGTTTTCGTGGTTCGCGACTAAAATCAACAAGGCTCTTGAGATTGAAACAATCTCAAGAGCCAATGATTCTATCCTTGAGACAAATCATCCCCGGACAGTGCACGGGCAATGAGATCACGGGTTTCTTTGACGCCATACAGGGCAACGAAGGAACCAAAGCGCGGTCCTTGGGTTTGCCCCAGCAACACTTCGTATAAAGCCCGGAACCAATCGCGCAGATTGTCGAAATCATGAGCCTTGCCAGCTTCGTAAACCAGGCTTTGGATATCTTCGGCAGCAGCGCCCTGCTCCAGGCTTGCAAGTTTTGACGACAGGTCTTCCAAAGCTGCACGTTCGCGTGCATCAGGTGCGCGATAGGTCTTTGCCGGTTTGACAAAATCGACAAAATAATTGATCGCGTATCCGACCATGCGGTTAAGCTCGGGGTGGCTGTCGGGTGAGGTTTCGGGCGCATAACGCTGGATGAAGCCCCACAGGGTTTGCGGCTCCTCGCTGTTGGAGGCGCTGACCAGATTAAGCAGCACATTAAAGCTGATCGGCACCTGAACATCAGGTGCATGGCCTTTATGGATATGCCAGGCTGGATTGACCAGTTGGTCCTTGATTTCCTGGGTTGGAAACTTGCTCACATGCGTCAGGTATTCATCAACATTTTTAGGGATGACATCAAAATGCAGGCGCTTGGCTTTGCGCGGGCTTTGATACATGAATAAAGACAGGCTTTCAGGTGATGCATATTTCAGCCACTCGTCTATGGTGATGCCGTTGCCACGTGATTTTGATATTTTTTCACCGTTTTCGTCGAGAAACAACTCATAGTTAAATCCCTCCGGCGGCGTTGCCCCCAAGGCCCGGCAAATGCGGCTGGAGAGTTTGACAGATTCAATCAAATCCTTGCCGGCCATTTCATAATCAATCCCCAATGCGGCCCAGCGCATGGCCCAATCAGCCTTCCATTGCAGTTTACACGCTCCGCCGGTAACCTTGACCTCAACGGGTTCTTTGGTTTCAGGATCGATATAGGTGACTGTTCCCGCTTCCTGATTGCGCTCCACCAGCGGCACTTGAAGCACCTGGCGCGTGCGCGGGCAAATCGGCAGGAAAGGTGAATATGTCGCCTGACGCTCCGGCCCCAGGGTGGGCAGAATGATGGCCATCACCTTGTCATAGGTTTTCAGCATATTGAGCAGGGCCTCATCAAACCGGCCGGATTTATAGCATTGCGTCGAGGAAACGAAATCATATTCGAAACCGAATGAATCAAGAAATTCCTGCAACCGCGAGTTATTATGCTGGCCAAAACTTTCATGGGTTCCAAAAGGATCAGGCACTTCGGTCAGAGCTTTGCCGAGATGAGGTGCCAACATGTCACCATTGGGAATATTGTCAGGTATTTTGCGCAAACCATCCATATCGTCGGAAAAACAGATGATGCGCGACGGCCTGTCGCTCAGAATTGAAAATGCCTGACGAACCATGGCGGTGCGCGCCACCTCGCCAAAGGTGCCAATGTGCGGCAGGCCGCTGGGGCCATAGCCGGTTTCAAACAGGACTTCCTTGTTATCATCGCCGGATTTTTCCATGCGCACGAGCAATTTGCGGGCTTCTTCAAACGGCCAGGCTTTGGTGACTTGGGCTGCTTCCAGCAGGGCGGCATCGAAATTTTGATCGTGCGTCATATTAAAATCCATCTAATTCGTCATCCCCAGGCATGTCCCGGGGATCCATGCCGCCAGGCTGAACGACAACATGAAAGTATCTTATTGTTGAAAATTCAGAGGAATGGATCCCGGGGATGACGATAAGGGAGTGGTAAAATCCCAGTTCATTGCAATATACTTTAGAGGGACATATCAACAAGCCCTCATGTTATCAACTTAAAACCACAGAATCGCTCATGGCATTTATACTGGTTTTCCTATGCAAACAAGTGATCAAAATGACCTGTCCGCCAAGCCGGTATCGCCGCTCAATCAAATCCCTCGTATGGTGGCGGATGGACTGGCGGTCACGATTGCAACAGCTGGTGGTGTCGGGGAAAAACTGAATGCCGCCGAAGCGCTTTCCCGGCTGATCGAGCGCCCTCATCTCATTTGCCACTCGGCGTTCACGCTCAACCGGCTGGTGAGAATTGCCAAAGCCCCACAAAACCAGTTTCAATCTGCCCGCAGCCAGCGCCATCTCGATATTGCCGAACTTTATGCCTTTTGCTTTCCCGCCCGGTTTGCGGCCCCCACCCCGCAAGGCCTGATTGCAGCCAGTGGTTTGAGCAAGGCTTGCCCACCGGACGATTTACACGGGCTGGCGCAGGGGTTGATTGAAATTCTGACCACACAAAAACCATTGGTGAAACGACAACTCTATAGAGTTGCCCGCACTATGGAAAAAGGCGGCTGGGCCTGGGGACCGTATTTGTCCAAAGCCCTGAAACCGCCGGAAGCCGAACCCGACCGATCCGCACTGCGCGGACTTGATGTCTGGGTGAGATTGAAAGAGTGGCAGGATAACGGCCCGGCAAAAGCGCCCAAAGCATTAGGCGTGAGTGCGAAAGAAGCAAAAGAACAACTGGAACATCTGACCGCATCGCACGGGCGCGCCCGTGATGGCCAATCCAGGTACAGTGCTGCCGCAGCTTTGGCTTTTCAGCCTAAAGATGCCGCTGGTTCTCCCAACGTGGTGCTGGCGGAAGCGGGAACCGGCATTGGTAAAACACTTGGTTATCTTGCCCCGGCCAGTCTTTGGGCCAGGCGCAACGGGGCACCGGTGTGGCTATCCACGTATACCAAAAACCTGCAACGCCAACTGGTGCAGGAAATAGCCCATGTCTACCCCGATCCGGTGGAGCGGCGGGAAAAAACCGCTGTCAGAAAGGGACGGGAAAATTACCTGTGTCTGCTCAATTACCAGGACCTCGTCACCAACCTGCAACCGCAAAACGAACGCGCGACAACATTGGCGGGGCTAACCGCGCGCTGGATCATGGCCACACGCGATGGTGACATGGTCAGCGGTGATTTTATTTCGTGGCTGGTGCCGCTGTTTACCGGCGGGCGCGAACCTGAAAGCGGCGGCAACATGCGCGCGGGCTTTGGCCTCACCGACAGGCGCGGTGAATGCATTTATTCGGCCTGTCCGCATTATCGCAAATGCTTCATCGAAAAAGCAGTCAGAAAATCGCGCAAGGCAGAACTCGTGGTTGCCAATCATGCGCTCGTCATGGTGCAGGCAGCGCTCGATCAATCAACCGATATGTTCAGGGATCTGAGCGGCAGGAAAGATAAACCGGATGAAGACGGCCCGGTTGAAGCCGGGCGTCATTTCGTCTTTGATGAAGGCCATCATGTTTTTGATGCCGCAGACAGCGCTTTTTCCGCCCACCTGACGGCCCTTGAAACTGCTGAGCTGCGACGCTGGATACGTGGCAACGAGGGACAAAGAAGGCAGCGTTCGCGCGGGCTCAAGGAAAGATTTGCCGATCTTTTCGAGGGCGATGACGAAACAGACGCCCTGCTTGATCAGGCTCTGGGGGCAGCCAAAGCGCTGCCGGCACCGGGCTGGCGGCAAAGGATCACCTCAGGTGCCGGCCAAAGCACGACAGAACATTTCATGATGCTGGTTCACGGTCAGGTTCTTGCGCGCACAAAAAATAAATACAGCCGGACAATGGAAGCGGATTGTGACCCGCCGGTTGAGGGCTTGCGCGATGCTGCCAGTCAGCTCGGATTGCAGCTGGAAATACTGAAAAAATCTTTGAGCGAACTGAGCGCGAGACTTGAGGCATCGCTTGATGATGATGCCTGCGACCACGACAGTGTGTCGCGCATTCGTATTGAAGCTGCCGTGCGCGGTCTCAAACGCCGCGCCAATCTGGTGTTACCATCGTGGCTGGCCATGCTTGTCAGTCTGGCGCAGGAGACGCCGGAAGAATTTGTTGACTGGTTTTCAATCGAAACTGCGTGGGGAAACCTGTTTGATGTGGGGATGCACCGGCACTGGATTGATCCCTCGCTGCCGTTTTCGCAAATTGTGCTGGAGCCTGCCCAGGGGGTTTTGATTACGTCTGCTACCTTGCGTGACAGATTGCCTGATGCCCCGGACGACTGGCGTTCGGCTGATGTGCGTTCAGGCGCGTATCACCTGGCAACACCACCGCATCGCTTTGAACAGGTGTCGCCCTTTGATTACGCCAATAAATCTCGGATATTCGTTGTCAATGACGTCAACCGTGATGAACCGGCACAGGTGGCGGCCGCCTTGCGTGAGCTGTTCCTTGCCGCCGGTGGTGGCGGGTTGGGATTGTTTACAGCCATTTCGCGTCTGGAAAAAACCTTCCAGCTCCTGTCGCCAAAACTGACCGCTGCCGGCCATACTCTATACGCCCAGCACATTGATCCCATCGACACCGGCACACTGGTGGATCTGTTTCGCGGTGATGTTAATTCGTGCCTGCTGGGCACTGATGCTGTGCGCGATGGCATTGATGTGCCGGGAGACAGTTTGCGCATCATCGTCTTTGACCGGGTGCCGTGGCCGCAACCGACAATCTTAAACCGCGCGCGCCGTGATGCCTTTGGCGGCAATGGCTATCAGGACATGATGGCGCGGCTCAAGCTGCAACAGGCCTTTGGCCGCCTGATCAGAAATGAAACCGATCGCGGTATTTTTGTTATGCTCGACAGCCGTTTACCCACCCGGTTGACGACTGCCTTTCCGCCCGAGGCCCCATTCGAACGCCTGGGTCTGGTCGATGCGATTGATAAAACCACAGGTTTTTTGCAGAATAAACTTGTTGAGAGATGCCTTAGTTCTTACTTACTTTTCATCCAATAACCCTTTAGTCTGGTTTTTTGGCTCACCCCTGCTGGAGATATCCCTATGCCGCAACCTTTAAGTCCTGAAGAAGCCCTGATCTACATTATGGTCACCATGTCGGCGGTGGACCGGGACATGAGCGATTCAGAACTGGAAAAAATTGGCCATATAGTTAGAAAAATGCCGGTTTTTAATGACTATAATACCGACAATCTCATTCAGACTTCAAAAGCCTGCGGTGCTGTCCTGCGCCAGGAAAACGGGCTACAGGAAGTTCTCGACAAAGTGCGAGAAACCTTACCGCCTCATCTGCTGGAAACAGCCTATGCGTTTGCCGTTGAAACGGCCGCAGCTGATGGCTCTTTGCAAAAAGAAGAACTCAGATTGTTGCAGATTTTCCGCGTTGGCCTCGGTGTCGACCGGCTGATTGCCACAGCTATTGAACGCGGTGCTCACGCGCGCCATGCCATTTTAGATTAAAGCAGGGTCAGATTGCATTGGAAACAAACCCAGTAGTCTCCAGCTTCCGCACCGCCCCGGCCTTGAGCCGGGGTCTGGCAATGTTCAACCGGAAAGCCAACAGGTCCCGGCTCAAGGCCGGGACGGTGCGACTGACTTTAAGTAATCCAATCTCGCGGGAGGTTGAATCATGAGCGAAGGCTTCATCAGACTATCCATTTTCGCCAGTGTTCTTGTGGTGCTCGGGCTTGTGGAATTGTTCCATCCCCGTCGCCAGTTTGGCCGCTATAAGCTGAGTCGGTGGATCACCAACCTGTCCATGGTCGGGGTCGATAGTATCGTGCTCAGATTACTGTTTCCGGTGCTGGCCGTTGGCGTTGCCGAGTATATGCATACACAAGGCTATGGCCTGTTTGGTCTGCTGGACTGGCCCTTCTGGCTTGAACTTGTCATCTCCGTCATACTGCTTGATCTGGCAATCTATATTCAGCATGTGGCCACCCATAAAATACCGGCATTGTGGCTTTTGCACCAGGTTCATCATGCCGATACGGAAGTTGATGTGACCACGGGAACGCGGTTTCATCCCCTCGAAATTGTCCTGTCGATGTTGTATAAATTTGTTGTCATAGCCCTCATCGGCCCCTCCGCTGCGGCCGTATTCCTGTTTGAAGTTCTGTTGAATGTGTTTGCCATGTTTTCTCATGCAAACATCAAACTGTCGGGCAGCGTTGACGACCGATTGCGTAAAATTATTGTCACCCCGGACATGCATCGCATCCACCATTCAACCCTGATGCGGGAGACTGACAGCAACTACGGTTTCAACCTGTCTATCTGGGACCGGTTGTTTGGCACCTATACTGAAACACCGGAACTGGGCCACGACCGCATGCAGATTGGCTTAAAGTCGTATCAGTCAGAAAATCCATCGAAGCTGATCTGGTCTTTGATGCTGCCCTTCAGGCAGATAAAACGCGTGCTCAGGTTCAGGGATTAATAAAAACTCATGGGGAAGTAGCGTTTGAAGAGCTCTTCAAACTGACCGCTTTTCTGCACCCTGTCGAGACCGAGATTAATGACCTTGAGCAATTGTGGATTGTTCTTTTTAACAGCAATGCCAACCCCTTCGCCAAAAAACTTGCTTTCGGTAAAGGCACCGCCTGAATATGTGCAACATTTGTTCGACGCTATGCCGTTGAGCCAGAACATCAAGCTGACACCATCGCCAAAAACCACATCCACCTGACCATCAACGAGCGCCTGGCGGGCAGCGTCGGGGCCATCAAAACTCTTGATGATCGAAGTCTTGAAAAAGGCCTTCAAATAGGCTTCATGACTGGTGTTTTTAGCCACACCAATGCGCTTTCCGCTTAAAATCTCTGGCGTTATGTCTTTGAAACCATCACTTTTCCGCGACACAAAACGGGCCGGTGTCTGATAATACTGGCGCGAAAAAGTGACCCGGCGGCGGTTTTTTCTGGTAATGGCCAGTGATGCTATAATGGCGTCAGCCGCATCATTTTCAATTGCCGTTATCATGCGATCCCAAACAAGCGCCTGGATCGAACAACGGACCTTGAGTTCGGCGCAGATGGCTTTGGCCAACTCAACATTAAAGCCGACAAGTTTACCGTTTTCATCAATGTAATTAAATGGCGGATAGTCATTGTCGGTTATGAAACGCAACTGGGTCAGGACAGGCTCGTCAGGCAGCGCTGTGCCGGGCTGCTCAATTGTCGGCACACTCGCCCGGTCAGATTGCGCCAACGCTTCAGCAACCGGAATGCCGGACAGCAGGACTGCGATTGCAAACAAAAAATACAATTTTACCATGTGATCAAGAACCATTTTTATTGCTGATTCTCCTATATCAGTTTTGTGTCGAATCTACAGCACCCATAACGTGTTAAGTATTGATATTTCAATTTATAGTATATTTAGGATATTTATTTGAGATGACAGGTTTACGCATTTATATTTACGTGTAGAATAATATATGAGCTAATTTTTTTATATAATACTACCTAAATGAAAGTATAAGCGTGAGTGACATCACTCGGATCGAACCCGTCGATCGAAACCCTGATGTTTTTTCTTCCGGGCAGCAGAAAATACAAGCGCTAGATTACCCCGCCCCTGCGATTAAACAGGAAGGGTCGACTGATACCCGGGGCTATTCGACGGCATTCAGCGAGATTCTTCGGGAAAATAACACTGTTTCAAGTGATACATTATCCGCTGCAATGGATAAGGCACAGCAATGGCAGGCGCCGTTGGGGGATGTGCTGATCGCTCAGGAAGGAAACATCAGTCGCAATATTTATGGTGATTTCAGCCAGTCGCTTCAACTTCCCCTACTTGACATTGCAACGCTTGGCACAACGCCTGAAATTACCACGGAACGGCAGATGGATTACCTGCTGCATAATCAACTTGTGCTTCTGCAGGACGGTCCATCACCACTTTATGCTTCCGCCAGCTTCGATTTGCCACAGGATCCCCTAACCAGACGGCAATCTTTTCCGCTGGGTCACTTCAGCGCGATAATAACCGCACGCGATCACCGCAGATTTTTTCTTAACCGCTATGGCCGGGTACTGTGCGCCAGAGCGACAGTTAAACTTGCCAGATGGGCACCGGAATTTTCCGCCCGGATGCGCATGTCCCGGGCTCAGACACTTGTCCTCATATCAGGGTGTGCGCTTTTTGCCTCAACCGCCTTTTTTTGGCCAAATGCTACCTTCACTGCCGCAAACATAGTGTTCTCAATCTGGTTTTCCGCCCTGATCATCTTAAGGGCTGCCGCTTTGGTATATGCTCCGTTTTACGAGCAGGCCGGCCACAAAAATGCGGCTTGCACCATGACTGCGGATTTGCCGGTCTACACAATCCTGGTGCCGTTATACCGGGAAGCAGCCGTTCTCGAACAGTTAAGCAAGGCCTTGAAAGAGCTCCACTATCCGGCAGCTAAGCTTGATATCAAATTGTTGCTTGAAGAAGACGATGAGGTCACAATTGATGCCGCTAAAGCGCTTAATCTGCCGGACAATTTTGAAATCATTATCGCCCCCCAGTCTTTGCCCAAAACCAAGCCCAAGGCCCTCAACCTCGGCTTGCAGTTTGCCCGGGGAGACTATGTGGTTGTGTATGATGCTGAAGATATTCCTCATCCCGGGCAGTTGCTGGAAGCTTTGGCGGCTTTTAAAGCCGGCCCGGAAAACCTCGCCTGTATCCAGGCACGGCTGAACTTTTATAACCCTCATGACAATTGGCTGACGCGGCAATTTACGGCGGAATACTCGGTATTGTTCGACTTGATTCTGCCGTTTTTGAAAAGACTCGACATTCCCATTCCCCTGGGCGGCACTTCCAATCATTTCAAGACAGGCATTTTGCGCAAACTTGGCGCCTGGGACCCGCACAATGTAACGGAAGATGCCGATCTGGGAATCAGATTGAGCCGGTTGGGCTTTACCAGTGATGTTATCACCTCAACCACACAAGAAGAAGCGGTGGGGGAAATGAGGGCGTGGATCAAGCAGCGCTCACGGTGGCTCAAGGGCTGGATGCAGACCTATCTGGTCCATATGCGCAAACCGGCGCAACTCTATAAAGACCTCGGTGCGCGCGGGTTTTTCGGCTTTCAGGTAATTTTTGGCGGTATTCTGGTGGCCGCTCTGCTGCACCCTGTTTTTATTGTATGGACAAGCTATGCCCTGTTTCAGCAAATCACATACAGCACCGGCACCTCTTCCGGCGGCGTAACCCTGCAGGTTGCAAACTTCTTCATATTCTTTGCCGGTTATTTTTTCAGCATGCTTGCCGGTGCCTACGCTTTGGAAAAGCGCGGACATCATTCTTTGATTGCCACGGTGTTTTTCATGCCGATTTACTGGCTGCTGGTCTCGGCTGGTGCTTATCTGGGCCTGTGGCAGTTGATTTTTAAACCGTTTTACTGGGAAAAAACCACCCATGGCCGCAGGGTGTCCGGGTTGGTAAAAGAGGGTTAAAAAGGCTGAAAAAGACCATCTACAATTTAATTTGATTAGGTTCGGATTTTTGTAGAACTGGTTTCCAGCTGTGATAGGTTGCCGCCATGACAGATACAGCCTATTCAGATCGATCGGGTACTGCCCTTTTTCCAAAACTCAAATTCAGCGATCCTGACTGGACCATCAATGGAGAGCAACGTGCTTTTGTTTCTTTGAAGCGTCTGGAGACGTTTTGGATAAACACCGGCACCCTGTGCAATATTGAGTGTGTAAATTGCTACATTGAATCAAGCCCGACCAACGACCGGCTGGCCTACATCACAGCCGCAGAAGCATCTGGTTTTTTTGATGAAATTGGCACACTTGGCCTTGACACACATGAAATCGGATTTACCGGCGGTGAGCCGTTCATGAACCCTGATATGCTGGTGATGATTGAAGATGCGCTTACCCGCGGCTTTGATGTGCTGGTATTAACCAACGCCATGCGACCGATGCAGCGCCCACGCATCAAGGAAGGGTTGCTTCAACTGCGGCGGCAGTTTGGTGCCAAACTGGCCTTACGTGTCAGTCTTGATCACTACACACAAAAACTTCATGAAATAGAACGCGGGGTCCGCTCGTGGGAACCGGCTATTACCGGTCTCGACTGGCTGAGTGAAAACGGCTTCAAAATATCCGTCGCCGGCCGCACCTGCTGGAACGAGGATGAAGACGCTGGTCGCCAGGGTTATGAAAAGCTGTTCAAGGCCCGCAAATATGACATTGATACAAGTGACCCCGGAGCTTTGGTTCTTTTTCCTGAAATGGATGACACCGCCGATGTGCCGGAAATTTCTTCGGCCTGCTGGGGTATTTTGAATGTATCGCCCAATGATGTCATGTGCTCTTTCAGCCGCATGGTGGTGAAACGCAAGGGCGAGGACAGGCTGTCAGTTGTTCCATGTACAGTGCTGCCGTATGACAGGTCTTTCGATATGGGAGCAACGCTGGCAGCATCTTTAAACGTGGACGGTGGTTGTTTCAAACAGGGCGCAGTAAAGCTCAACCACCCCCATTGTTCCAAATTCTGCGTGCTGGGCGGCGGCAAGTGCTCGGCAAGTGAATAACTCAGACCTGCTCTAAAACCTGATCAATCGAAGTGGCGAGCTTGTCGACCAGTTCATCTATGGCTTCTTCAGGCAGGATGAACGGTGGTGCCAGCAATATATGATCACCATCCTTGCCATCCATGGTGCCGCAATCAGGATAACAGATCAGGCCGTTTGCCTGCGCGGTTTTCTTGAGGCGACCGGCAACTGCGCTGGTGCGGGGAAAAGATTGCTTTGTTGCTTTGTCCTGCACGAGCTCCACGCCCAAAAATAGACCACGACCGCGAATGTCGCCCACATGTTGATGGTTGCCCAAACGCTGGACCAACGCTCCCTGCACCCTGGCGCCAATGATCTGCACGCGCTCAAGCAGGTTTTCTTCGTCGATGATTTTTTGCACAGCAAGTGCCGCTGAACATGCTGTTGCATGGCCAATATAAGTATGTCCGTGCATAAAAGCGCCACTGCCGCCTTCAATGGTGTCAACCAGATCATTGCGCACCATAAGAGCGCTGATGGGCTGATACCCACCACCAAGCCCCTTGGCAATCGAGATCATGTCAGGCACAACACCTTCGGCCAGGCAGGCAAAAAGGTGGCCGGTGCGGCCCATGCCGGACATGACTTCATCGAGCACCATGAAGACGCCATATTTGTCGCAAATTCGCCGGATTTCTTTGAAATAACCCGGTGCAGCGGTGACCGCCCCCAAAGTTGACCCGACCACGGTTTCAGCGAAAAAAGCTGCAACCCTGTCAGGTCCGACCCGCAGAATTTCAGCTTCAAGTTCACCGGCAGCACGCAATCCATATGCTTCCAGGCCCTCATCATCCCGCTGGTGGCGATAGGCATAACACGGGGCAATATGGCTCACATTGGGCAGGAGGATAGGTTCAAAGGGTGCGCGCCTGGCCGGATAACCGCACAAGGACAAAGTTGCTACCGTGTTGCCGTGATAGGACTGGTGCCGGGCGATATAGTGGCTTTTATCAACGTTGCCGCGCTCCAGATGCACCTGACGCGCAAGCTTCATGGCGGTATCATTGGCTTCCGATCCACCTGAGAGAAAATACACCCGGTCAAATCCCGCTGGCGCTCTATCGGTTAAAAACTGCGCCAGTTCTTCTGTGGTTTCATTGGTGAAAAATGCGGTGTGGGCGAAGGCCATTTTATCGAGTTGCGCCTTGATGGCAGCAATGACGCGCGGGTGGCCATGGCCCAGACAGGAGACTGCCGCCCCGCCCGATGCATCAAGATAGGCTTTACCTGCAGCATCATAAAGATACGCACCTTCACCACGTGCGGCACTGGGATAGATATGATTAAACTGGCGGGGAAAAACCCGGCTATTGTTGGCGGTCAGGGCCATGGTCACTCCGATGAAACAGGGGCTGATATCCGGCGTTGAGAACATCTACTGTACATGAGGGTGTGAGAACATCAACGTCAAAACCAGAAGGCCGTACCACCGGCCTGCCATAGCCCTCAATTGTCCACGGCAACAATTGATTACCATTGATTGCAGCAGGCTTGCCCTGCCACAGGATCATAGTCCCATTCGGCAATGATGATATATCCCAGCGCGGGTATGTGCCGGTTTTTTGCATTTTCACCCGCTCAAGATGCAGTTGTTTGTCCATATCACCGGCGCGAGCGCGAGCACCAAGACCAGCAATTTCCCCCCATTTTTCAGCAAAATCATTGGCAGCTTTTCTGCGGCATTCAAAGCAGGGCCGGTGTCCGGCACAAAGTGCTGTAACTTCATCGAGAAAAAACAACTCTGTATAAGAATTGGCAGCCATTACGCAACGATGGCGTTGTTTGAATTCCAGCACGCAGATAATCCAGGCGTTGGATGCCCAGCGTCTGGCACCTAGTGTCCGATCCGGTCTGTGAATGCGCCCGCCACGATTGCCCATCATCTGTCCGCGGGCACGATGGGCGACAATGTCACCAAGGGCTGTGACGCGATTTTGTAATGCCATGGAAAAAAACACAATTTCGGTTGCCAGACAGATGTATTATAGTAATAACTCAACGACCCTACCAGCCGGAAAGAACAGCATGAAACATATCCTGGAAATCAAAGACCTGCAGGAACTGGCCCGCAGACGTGTGCCAAAAATGTTCTACGATTATGCCGACAGTGGCTCGTGGTCGCAATCAACCTATCGCGCCAACGAAGAAGATTTCGGCAAAATAAAACTGCGCCAGCGCGTCGCCGTCAATATGGCTGAACGTTCCTTGGAAACCACTATGCTGGGCGAAAAAGTCGCCATGCCGGTGGCCATAGCGCCGACCGGTCTAACCGGTATGCAATATGGCGATGGTGAAATGCTTGCCGCCAAAGCGTGTGAGAAATTCGGTGTGCCCTTCACGCTCTCGACCATGAGTATTTGTTCGATTGAAGATGTGGCATCAGTGACAACCAAACCTTTCTGGTTTCAGCTTTATGTGATGAAGGACAGGGAATTTGTCGGTAATCTGATCGACCGGGCCAAAGCTGCCGGCTGTTCGGCTCTGGTGTTGACGCTCGATCTGCAGGTGCTGGCCCAGCGCCATCAGGATTTAAAGAACGGCCTGAGTGCGCCGCCAAAACTGGGTCTGTGGAACCTCATGGACATGGCCCGGCGCCCACGCTGGTGTTTCAGTATGGTGAAAACCAGACGGCATGATTTCCGCAATATCATCGGTCATGTCAAAGGGGTCGATGACATGTCATCCCTGGCCGAATGGACGGCAAACCAGTTTGATCCGACCCTGTGCTGGGATGATGTGACATGGATAAAGGAAAGGTTTGGCGGGCCTTTGATTTTGAAAGGTATTCTGGACGCAGAAGATGCAAAGATAGCCGTTAAAACCGGCGCTGATGCGATTATCGTCTCCAATCACGGTGGCCGCCAGCTCGATGGCGCCCCATCATCCATTGAAGCCTTGCCGGCCATTGTTGAAGCAGTTGGCGACAAAATAGAAGTGCATTTTGACGGTGGAATTCGCTCAGGACAGGACGTTTTCAAGGCGCTTTGTCTCGGCGCCAAAGGCACCTATATCGGCCGCCCTATGCTCTACGGTCTTGGTGCCATGGGGCAGAAGGGCGTTAGTTTAGCGCTTGAAATAATTGCCAAGGAACTGGACATGACCATCGCGCTGTGTGGTGAGCGCGGTGTTGCAAATCTGGACAGATCCAACCTGTATAACGGCTAAAAAGTGCGCAGCCTTAATTTCAATTCATACCCCTCGCCATCATCATTCTCGGTCTTGACCTGATGATGGCCCCATAATCAGCTGGAAAATAGCCAACGCCCTGCTGTATCGGTACAAGGGACTGGACACATAACTCAACAATTGGTGAAAATAGTGCAATTGGGGAAAATGGTACCGCCTCCCTGAATTGAACAGGGGACCTCTAGATCCACAATCTAGCGCTCTAACCAACTGAGCTAAGGCGGCACATGGGGTGAGGGTTGGATGTGATTGTTGCAACCTCACTTGCACGGTTTACAAGATTGCCGGGCCCTCTTGCAAGCCACATTTTTGATTTAGAGCATTTCTTACACCTGTTCGTAGCTGATTGACTTGCCTGATGCAGCAAATAAGGATAATTTCGCTTCATGGGTATCAATTCACAATCAGACATTATCGCCGACATACAGATCGCGCCGACCTCGGAAGGTGGGGTTAGAATATTTGTATCAGCGGGAAAAACCGAAATTCCGATGGATTTTTCTCCCGATGAAGCTCGCGAGATTGCTGAAGAACTGGTTGCAGCCGCCAGCCATGCGGAAAAATCGGCCAAAAAGGAGCGATAGACCGCTCAGACTTGCCTGGCAATATAACTGGTAATCAAATCAGCCACTTCGTTACATTCATCAATGGTATTGTAATAATGCACACTCAGGCGAATGACCACACGGACGCGATGACGTAATTCCATCAGAGCCATCACCCCGGTCTTCAAGATCAAGAAAATCCTTTGTGGTTTGGGTGACGATGGCCGGGCGCAGGGAAGCTCCGGCATTGTTCATAAAAATACTGTGGGCAACCCCGGCAGTGTCGGCTCTGGTTTGGTCTAGGGGAAATTGATACATTTTCCTGGCTCTCTTGTGCAGGCTTTTAGACCAAATGATCTCTTAACAAAGTGTGAATCAAGGTGACGTGGCGGGATATTCAGAGTATTAATGTCTGAAGGTATATGCGGCGGAATACCTTGTGACCATATAAAAAATATTTCGGGGTGGCCAAAAACTGAACTCTAAGGGAAAACAGCGTCGGCAGCGCTGGATGATAAGGCTGTGTCAGAAAATTTAAGTAATGAGTTAAAGGCCCTCCATCACAAGGGGGATGCGCCAGCCTGGATTTGGGATCCGGATTTCAAGCGGATTCTGTGGGGCAATGATCGTGCGGCATCCTTCTGGGATGAGCCTGATACCCGGACATTGCCGGACCGGTGGTTTGATCCGGGCGGAGATGTGGCACAGGCACTTGGTGCTGTGGCTGGTAACACACCGGTAAAAGTCCACATTCCCCTGCCCTATCAAGGTGCCACCGCCAGAATTGCCACCCGAATTACCCCTATTGAGCTGTCAGATGGGCGGCGCGGCCTGTTTATCGTTGTTGATACGCCCATAGAGATTGGCGCGGACGCAGCTTTCGAAGCCTTTGACCTTACCGACGCCCTGCCCCAGGTTGTCGCCACTTTTACCAGCAATGGCCGGTTACTGCACCAAAACGCCGTTGCCAAAGATGTATTTGGCGCATTTTCAACCTCAGACAATGACGAAAGTCCTGTCGCCTTAAGTTACTGGCTTGGTGGTGAGCACCATGCCCGGCGTTTTGTTGATACTGTGATGGCAACATCTGATCACAGTGTTCTGCACAAGGTCCAGACCCGGTTTGGACCGCGGACCTATCGCCTGCATGCCAAACGCCTGACACGGACCAGCGCCAGCAGTCCGGCGTTTGTTGTAACTTTTATGGATACAACGCAATCTGTGTCGGTTGAGCCGCCGCGAATGAGCGATCCGGCGTCTCAGGCTAAAGTCAGGTTTAAGGCTGCTACACCTGAACCCGACGAGGCTCCGGTTGATGCGGGCCGAAAACCGCAGGCTGATTTTACCTGGAAAATGGATCAGCGTTCGCGCCTGATTGAAATCAGTGAAGGTATCAGCGCCCTCATAGGCATATCTCACAAGGATCTGCTGGGCCGGACCTGGGTTAATATCAGCGATACTTATGGTATTGATTTTGACGGCAGGATTGATGCGCTCATTGAGGCGCGCAAACCGTGGTGTGAAACTGTTTTATGGCCAACCAAGCAGGGGAATGTTCTGGGGGCGGTGAAAATTGAATTTTCCGCCGAACCGGTAAAGACCGCAAGTGGGAAATTTGCCGGTTTTAGAGGCTATGGCCGCGCTGTCGACATGAGCGCCGGTGCTGAAGAGACACCTGTGGATGAAGCGCCTTTGCCGACATCACAGCTTGAACTGACAGCGGAAGAAGAACAGGCGTTTCGCGATCTTGGCCATGAACTTTCCCATTCCCCGAGCCTGAGCGAAAGCCTCGTGGATGAGGATTTAATGCAGCCCGTTGAAAGTGCCGGGCATGATTTGCTTTCAGCTTTAAAATCCGCTCTTGATGATGCGCCGCTGTGTTATCTGGTTCACCGCAATTTTCATATTCTCTATGCCAATAAAGCCACGGCAAAACTGTTTGGCTTTGACAGCTCAGACGATATGATCAGCGATCCCAATCTGCTCAACCTGTTCCCGGCTGAGCGGGTCAGACTGTTTGACTGGCAATCCGAATTTGATGATGAGGTTGCCGGCGTTGGCAAGACCGAGAGAAAACTCGATTTAACCGGCAAAAAGCAGGACGGTTCTGAAATTAAAATGACGTGCAACCTGAGCCCGCTGCCGGTTGATGACGGGTTCGCGGTGCAGATGATTTTGAGCGAAATCAAGGCTGAAACACCCGCCTCACCCTCAAGTGAACTTTCAGCTTCACGGTCGCGCGAAGCTGAACTGCACACAATACTGGACACGGCTACCGATGGTATTGCAACGCTGGATGAGGGGGGTAGAATTGTTACCCTCAACAAAAGTGCGCAAGCCATTTTCGGTCGTGACAAAGCTGAAGTTGCAGGGCAAAAATTTACCGACCTGCTGACGGTGAAAAGTAAAATTGCAGTTGAGGATTATCTTTCCGGCCTGTCCGACAACAGCCTTGCCACTGTCTTCAACGATGGCCGTGAAGTTGTTGCCGTTGAAAACAAAGGTGGCCATATTCCGTTATTTTTAACTATCGGCAAGATGCCCGACGGCAACCCCTCCCGGTTCTGCGCGGTCATGCGCGATATGACACAATGGAAAAAGGCTGAAGAAAACCTCAAGCAGGCAATTGACGTTGCCGAACGCGCCAGCACGCAAAAATCAGAATTCCTCGCCAAAATCAGTCATGAATTGCGCACGCCGCTCAATTCGATCATCGGGTTTTCTGAAGTCATGGCGCAGGGGCAGTTTGGTGAGTTGAAGAATGACCGCTATCGCGGCTACGTCAATGACATTCATTCCAGCGGCAAACATCTTCTCAGCCTGATTAATGATCTGCTTGATTTATCGAAAGTCGAGGCCGGTAAACTTGAACTTAAATTCACCTCTGTCGACCTCAATGAAATCATCCTTAAATCTGTCAGCTCCTTGCAAAATGATGCCAACCGCGAACGTATCGTCATCCGCAACTCCTTAAACTCGGACCTGCCTAACGTGGTGGCCGATGAGCGTTCCTGCCGGCAAATCCTGCTAAACCTGTTGTCAAACGCCATCAAATTCACCAAAGGCGGCGGCCAGGTAATTGTCTCATCATCACTGGAAGAAACCGGCGAAGTGAAAATCTCCGTGCGCGATACCGGTATCGGCATGAGCAAAAAAGACATCAATTACGCCCTCGAACCCTTCCGGCAGATTACCACGTCTTCAACCGGCAGCACCGCTGGCACCGGTCTCGGCCTGCCGCTCACCAAGGCCCTGACGGAAGCCAACCGGGCACGCTTTCACATCGAAAGCAAACCCAACTCCGGCACCCTGGTTGAAATCACCTTCCCCACCGCACGGGTTTTAGTGGAATAAATTCAAGGAGTAGTCTGGAGATGACTGTGGCGGACAACAAAACTGTTGTTGTTACCGGAGCGACCAGCGGCATCGGGTTGGCGCTGATTTCTCAGTTGCGCGACGCGGGCTATGTGCCCATCCTCACCGGGCGCAATGCTGATAAGGTCACTGCTCTGGCGGCCAGCCACAAAGTGCCGGGATATTGCCTTGATGTAGCGGATGCGCAGGCCATCGCCAGCGTCACCGCCCAGATTGAGGCCGATCACGGACCAATCTGGGGTCTGGTCAATAATGCCGGTATCTGGCTCGAAGGTGAATTTACTGATTATTCAGCCAAAGAAATCAAGTCCGTCATGGATACCAACACCCTTGGCACCATCATGATGACCCATGCGGTCCTGCCCGCCATGCAATCAAGGGGCAGCGGGACCATCATCAACTTGGTCTCGACCGGTGCCTTATATACGCGCAAGATGATCAGCATCTATGCCGCCAGCAAATGGGCGATCCGCGGCTTTACCGGCTGCCTAGAAGCCGAATGTGCGCCCAAAGGCGTGCGCGTCATGGGGTTTTATCCCGGCAAGGTCAACTCAGCCATGTATGAAACCGCAGGTATCGAGCGCAACCTCGACGTTGCCATGACGCCGGAACAGGCGGCGGCCATGATTGTCACCATGCTCAGCGACGAGACCATGGTGTGGGGCCAGGTTTCCGGGCGCTCTATTGAGGATTACGGGTAGAAACTGTCTTGTTTCATACGGCCTTTCAAAAATTAACTGTGAGGCGGTCTGTTACCTGTCCGGCAGGGTCCAGTTGCTTTTTATTGTCTTTCGTCTGTTCAAGCGAAGCGCAAGCCCAACGGACACCCCAACCCCTATGGCCACAGTCAGGTCAACGACGACGGTCAGAAAGAGGGTCAGAAGCAAAAGTACCTTGTCACTGGTCCTCGCTCTGGCATACTCCCTCCATTTGTGCGGCTCTGTCATATTCCAGGCGGTGATAACCAGAAGTGCCGCAAGAGCAGGCATTGCCAAATAACCCGCCAGGGGGGCAGCTGCCAGCATTACCAGCAATATAACCAGCGCATGCACAATGCCTGCTACAGGTGTTTTGCCGCCCGCCTTTACATTTGTCGCCGTTCTTGCGATGGCGCCTGTGGCCGGAAGGCCGGCAAAAAGCGCCGAGGCGATATTGGCAACACCTTGGGCCGTCAATTCCGCGTTTGGCCGATGCTGTCCCACAATCATTTTGTCGGCAACCATGGCAGATAAAAGCGATTCAACGCCGGCTAAAAAGGCTATAACCAGAGCCGAAGGAAAAAGCTCAATAATCCGTGGAAGCGAAAATTCGGGAAGTTGGGGCTCAGGCAACTGGCTAGGCAAATCACCAAAACGGGAGCCCAGAGTCTCGACTGGTAAATCCATCAAAGCTACCAGGGCTGAACCAAAAGCGACGGCAATAATAAGTCCGGGAAACCTGGGTGCCAACTGACGCAGAAAGACGATCAAAACCAGCGTTACCAGCGCAATGACAAGTGTCAGAAAACTAAATGTTTCGCTTGCCTGCCAAAGTACCGGCAGCTTTTCCATAAAGTCAGCAGGCACCCTTTCGACGGCCAGTCCAAAAAAATCCCTTAACTGGCTTGTAGCAATGATTATACCAATACCAATGGTAAAGCCGTTCACTACTGATTCAGGGACATATAAAATCAGATTTCCTGCTCTAAAGTAGCCTGCAACAAGCAAAATGATGCCCGCCATAAATGTCGCCAGAACCAGACCGTCATAGCCATATTCGGCAATCACACCAAAAACAACGACAATAAAAGCTCCCGTAGGGCCGCCAATCTGAACCCGGCTTCCTCCAAGCAGTGAAATAAGAAAACCGGCAACCACACCTGTGATAAGCCCTTTCGCCGGATCGGCACCCGAAGCTATGGCAATGGCCAGGCTCAATGGCACAGCGACCATGGCCACCGTCATACCGGCAAACACATCGGCAGCAAACAACGCCCAGCTATAAGACTGAATGGTTGTGAGGATTTTAGGCGTTCGCATTATTAAATTTTAACATTGCGGCGGGGGTTGTTTCGTTGGATTTTCAGAGGTGTTGGCTGTCTCGAAAGCAGCACAATCAGAGGTATCTTATCTGTTGCAAAACCTGCGGGTTTTTGCAACCATTTATCCATCGACCTGAAACCGGCTTATGGATGCGATTGTGAGCGGAGAAGGGAAGGTTTTTTTGGGGAGTGGTGCTTGTTGCGCCTAATTTATCTTCTTGGCTACAATAAACACTGAATCACCCCCGCCGGGTTGCCATTTATGGTCGATTTTGAAACCGGCATTGGTGAGGCTTTGTTCCAGTTCTTTGATGGTGAGTATCTGGAGCGTTAAACCAAATAACCTCAAGATTGGTGCGATGAACCTGTAATGTGCCATGTTATCTCCCAAACACGCCGTACTGGTGACAAAAACGCCACCGGGTTTGAGTTTTCCGTGAACCTTGACGATGACGTCGCGCCAGTTGTCGAGCAGGTGCAGGGTACTGTGTGCCATCACCACATCCAGCGTTTCAGCGGGCAGGTTCAATTGATCAATGCTGGCACGCTGAAACGTGACGTTTTTTGATATCCAGTGCGTCTGCCTTACCTTGAGCGATTTCAATCATTTTCGCTGAAAAATCTATTGCCAGGATATGTTTGACCAGGGGTGCATGGGTGATTGCCGTTGTTCCCGTGCCGCAACCGAATTCCAGCACCTCCATGTGCGGCTCAAGGTAATCGCGCGTGGTCTGCAGTTTTTTCTGGTATGCGGCCTCATCGCCGACGGGTTGTTTCGAATAGAAATTTGCGATCCGGTTCCAAAAAAACGAACTTGCCATGATCTTTTCCTGTATGTTTTTGGGTTTGCGGCTAAATTTTTATTTCATTAGCCGTCACGGTGTTATTCGTTTACCCGTACCGGATAACCTAATATGGTGCGGCGTTGAGATTATCAAGAGCCGTACACCAGTTTTACAAGAAAACCCATGTCAACACAGATGTTAGTTAAAACCGAACCTGAACGGCTTTGGGGCATTGGCGCCACTATCGTGTCTTTGCTGGTGGCCGCACCGGTGGTGGCAATCGCGGTTCTTGCCATATTTCCGGCTGAGAACATCTGGCCGCATCTTGTCGCCACGGTCCTTCCCGGCTATGTCAGCACCACGCTTGTTTTGATGATCGGTGTTGGCATTTCAACCTTTGTTATCGGCACCGGCACCGCCTGGCTGGTGACCACCTGCCGCTTTCCCGGGCGCTCGGTGTTGCAGTGGGCGTTGTTAATCCCGCTGGCAATGCCAACCTATATTATTGCCTATACGTATGTAGACCTGTTTGAGTTTTCCGGTGTGGTGCAAACTGCCTTGCGCTCGGCTTTTGGCTGGGAAACCGTCAGGGATTACTGGTTTCCGGAAATCCGCTCCCTGCCCGGGGCGATCTTCGTTATGTCATTTGTGCTTTACCCATATGTCTACCTGACCTCGCGCGCCACTTTTTCGCGCCAGTCAGCGGGCTTTCTTGAAGTCAGCCGAACGCTTGGCCGTGGGCCCTGGGGGGCGTTTTATTCGGTCGCCCTGCCGATGGCACGCCCGGCCATTGTCATCGGCGTTACACTGGCGATGATGGAAACCCTCAATGATATTGGCGCGGTTGAATTTTTTGGCGTCAACACACTGACAGTAGGCATATATGTTACCTGGCTTGGCCGCAGCAATCTGGGCGGGGCCGCACAGATCGCCACCGTCATGCTGGCCTTTGTTTTTCTGCTGATCTGGCTTGAGCGTGCTGCCCGACGCCACCAGAAATTTCACGACACTTCGTCAAAACAACGCCAGCCACACCCGGTGCAATTGTCCGGGGCAAGCAAGTGGCTGGTTACCCTGGCCTGCTCAACTCCACTACTTTTCGGCTTTATCATCCCGGCAATCGTGCTGGTTGATGCCTCCTTGGTTTTTTATGAGGATGCTTTTGATGGTAAGTATCTGCAATATGTTTCGAACAGTTTGCTACTGGCTTCAACAGCAGCGGTAACCGCTGTTGTGGTTGGTTGTTTTCTAGCCTATGCCCACCGCCTTTCGCGCAGCCGCGTGGTACAGTTCGCCATCCGCTTTTCCAGTATCGGCTATGCTGTTCCCGGTGCGGTACTGGGTATTGGTATTTTGATACCACTGGCCAGTCTGGATAATTTTATCGATGGATTGGCCCGTGAGTTTTTGGGGTTTTCAACCGGCCTGCTCATGACCGGCACAATGTTTGCGCTGATTTTTGCCTATCTGGTGCGTTTTCTGGCCATATCTTACGGCGCGATTGAAGCGGGGCTGACGCGGATTACGCCGAGCCTGGACATGGCTTCCCGCACGCTTGGCCGCACCACTACCGGGACATTTTTTGAGGTGCATCTGCCCCTGATAAGACCGGCAATCGGCACCGCCGGCCTGCTGGTATTTGTCGATGTGATGAAAGAATTGCCGGCAACATTAATCATGCGCCCGTTCAACTTCGATACGCTTGCCACCCACGTCTATACTCTCGCCTCACTGGAATTGCTGGAAGAAAGCGCTCTGTCCGCCCTGACCATTGTGGCCGTTGGCATTATCCCCGTGGTCCTGCTCTCCAAAACCCTGCAGGCCCAGGGCGAGGCAGCGGAATAAGCAGAAATCGCACCCAAAGGTAAAACTTAAATATCCAGCACCATGAGTTTTTTTTCTTTGTGTTTTATAAGTGCAATCTGTCGAATGCTGGCATGAATTCTTGCCAATAAATATTCAAAATTGATTGGTTTGGTAAAATATGCATCTGCGCCCTGTTTAAGCCCACTCAGAATTCTCTGTTGGTCCGACAGAGCCGAAAGCAGTATAATTGGCATGTCGGCGAGCAGCGGAAAATTGCCGCGAATTTCTTTCAAAAGTTGCAGGCCATCCTTTCGCGGCATAGTTATATCGCACAAGACAAGATCAGGCCTATGATTGATGATCATTTCCAACCCCCGCTCACCGTCACCGGCCTGCAATACTTCGTAGCCCGCGCCCTCCAGTTCTTCAGCAATGTCCTGGCGAAGCTCGATTACATCTTCAATGCAAAGTATTGTGTGCATGGGACACCTGCCTTTCTTTGAGGCCGCTTATGCGACCTTTACCTGAGACTTCTTAGATTGCTTTGGTCCGGCAATGGGTATGCGGATGAAAAATGTACTGCCAAGGAGTTTCCGGCTCTCAAAGCGCAGGGATCCATCGTGCAACTCCAGTAATTTCATTGACAGGTTGAGACCAATCCCGGTGCCGGGAATGCCGGTTGACGTTCTGGCGCGGAAGAAACGCTCGCCAATTCTGTCCTGTTCATCGTCGTCGATACCGACGCCCTCATCATGCACAGATACAACCACATTGCCGAATTCCGTATAGGCCTTGACTTTTATATCAGGGGCATCGGGGGAATATTTCTCCGCATTGGAAAGTAAATTGGCCAACACCTGTTCGAGCGCACCGGAATCAGCTTGAAGAAACTCGGGAATAGCATCGAACTCGCAGGAGATGACATGGCTTTTGGCAATGTCCTGATGGCGCAAACACACATCCCTTATAACTTTTTCAATCTGGCAGGGTCCAATTTCAATATTGATTTTTCCCTCTTCCATTTTGGCAGTAGTAAGCACGCTTTCCATCAACCGTGTCATGCGTTGTACGGAATCCCTGATTTTACCGAATCTTTCCAGGGCATTTTCCGGTGACAGACTGTTTTTGCCTGTCAGTCTTATCAATCGTTGCGCCGTGCTGTCTATAATCGCCAGGGGCGTGCGAAACTCATGGCTGGCCATGGAAACAAACTGGCGCTGAAGTTCGTTTAGCTCTCTTTCCTTGCTCAGGGCTTTTTCCAGCTCCTTGGCTTTTCCTTTCAATTCCACGGTTGCCTTATCAACCATTTCCTGAAGGTGGTCGCGGTGGGCGATGAGTTCGTGTTCGGTTTTTTTTCTGTTGGTAATATCATGGCAGGCAATTAACAGCCTTTTCCTGCCATTAATCTCTACAAGTTCGCCGGATAACAGCACATCCAGCAAGCGCCCATGTTTCGTACACAGACAGGCTTCGATCCCGCGCGCCGCGCCTTCTTTGAGAATTTGGCGAACAAAACGCTTTCGCATGGCTTTCTCCGGCCAGATACCGAGTTTCAGCGACGAGTTTTCCAGACCTTCCTTGTGAGAGTACCCAAGCATGGTCGACCAGGCATCATTGACTTCGATATGTTCACCGGTTTTCATATCGGAAATTGACATGGAGACAGGGCTTAAACGAAAGGCAATTGACACAGTCTCCCGGCTTTCAGCCAGGGCTTTTTCCGCCCGTCTGCGCTCGGTTATGTCTTCATGGGTACCGAGCCAGCCGCCACCGGCCATAGGCACCTGGATAGTTTCCACGAAACTGCCGTTTTGCAGTTCCTGAATCGTGGTTTTTGTTTTCTGTTTGTCGATTGCAGCCAGGCATTGCTGAATATATTTTCTGTGGGCAGCATCGGCGAAGATACCTCTTGCAATCCGGTAATCCACGATTTCGAACAGTGAGGTTCCGGGACGGGTCAATGCTGGCGGCAATTCATACATTTCGGCATAGCGGTTGTTGCAGACAATAAGGCGCCGTTCGCTATCGAACATGCTCAATCCCTGCGACATGTTATTAATAGCGGCATTGAACTGCTCGTTTTTTGCCCTAAGTTCTGAATCTCGCCGGCGCAATTCATTGTTCTGAATAATCAGAATTTCTTCAGCCTGTTTTTGCGCACTGATATCAACAAAAACGCCGCGCAAAATTGCCTGCTCGTCAGGGCCTTCAGAAATACTGACGATTTTCCGTACCCAGCAAAATTCACCATTGGCCTGGACTATACGAAATTCGCATTCATAGTCTCGCCGGTTCCTCCAGGACATTTCGCAATATTTTAAGGCATCTTCAACATCATCGGGATGGACCAGCCTTAGCATAAACCCTTCCGCGTACCAGTCGTCGACCGGGTAGCCAAACAGCGATGACTGGGGGCCCACATACAAAAATCTTTTTTTCAGCCAGTCAAATTCCCACGGAACAACATTCAGGGCTTCCAGCAATTGTTTATAGTTTTCAATGCTATGGCCATCAACACCTGGTGATGTTAGAGGGTTTTCCATGTTAATTTTTCTTTTCTACCTTTCCACGCAACCACTGAACAGTCACATTAATGTATAGCCTTGCCCTCCCCAGTATTGTGAAAACGAACCATTAACCCCCGGTCAGTATTCAAATCACATTATTGTTTTAGTCTGCGTTTGGTTTATTTTGTGCTAACGCAATCCAAACGCTGGGAATTTTCAGGAGGGGACTATGTTAGATCAGGCCCGCACGCGCACGGCGGAGTTTCAATCAAGACTCAAGGATTGCGAGATCGATACAGCTATCATCACCGATGAAAGCTCGATTGCTTATCTCGGTGGTTTTTGGGGCTATCTGTCGATCGAATTCGGCCGACCGACCTTTTTGATCATCCGTGCCGATAAAGCGCCAATAATTATCACGCCGCTGATGGAATCCGAGATGGTTGAGGCGATGACGTGGATTGAGAACATTGCCACCTGGGAAGATGCCGGGGCCAACGGCTGGCAGAAGGTGCTGGGCGACGCACTTGGGCAATCACCGGGATCTATCGGCGTTGAAGCAGGTGTCTTGCCGGCGATAGTGCGCAACTGGTTCGATGATCAGATGACGGGAGTGCCTTTGGGTGATATATCCGCTGTTCTGGGCGATATGCGGATGATCAAATCGCCTGAGGAAATTGCCATCATGCGCGAAGCCGGTGACATTGCAGCTGCGATGATGACGGCAGCGGGAAACTCGCTTGCACAAGGGGTGCCGGAATATGAGTCCGCGTTAGCCGTCATCAATGCCGGGACGCGCAAAGCGGCCGGGTTTTTGACCGCTAAGGGCCTGGAGGCTTTCATCTCGCCGATGATCCATAATCTGCAAATCATGCAATCAGGGCGCGATACGTCTATGGTTCATCGCCGGGCAAATGTCAGGGAATATGAAAAAGGTGATCCGGTTTATTTCTGCTTTTGCAATTTGGCGCAATTCAAACAGTATAAACTGGGCTTTGATCGTATGTTTTTTATCGCTCGCGCCTCTGATGAAGCCATTGCGGTTCAACAAGCGGCCATTGATGCCCAGCAGGCTGCTGTTGCTGCTATTCGCCCCGGTGTCTCAGCCGAATCTATTGCTGCGGCGGCTGATGAAATCTATCAGCAACGCGGCTATACAACCGGCTATCGTACCGGACGCTCCATCGGCATGTCTTATCTTGAAGCACCGGAGTTGAAGGCCGGGGATAAAACCATTTTACGCGCAGGCATGACATTTGCCGTTGATGGCGGCATTTCGGTTGACGGTAAATTGGGCGGGCGTATCGGCGATTCCATTGTGGTAACTGAAACCGGGGCTGAATACATCACGCATTATGACCGCACAATCCTGATTGCGGATGGAACTGCTTCATGCTGAGTGGTGTGCTGCAAAGTGACGGCAGCGGATTAACGCCACAATTGCGACTGGAAAAGCTGGCGACAACACTCGAGGAAAAAGATCTTGATCTGATTGTTTGCCCTGAATTGTTCCTGTCTGGATACAATGTTGGCGATGCACTGCCGGAATTGGCGCAGGCCCCAGACAGTACGCTGTTAGAACAGGTTGCGGAAATTGCCCGTCGCCATCAAACCGCTATTGTTTACGGCTATCCTGAATGCGACGGCGGTTCGATTTTCAATGTTGCCGCATGTGTGTCTGCCCAGGGGAAAATAATTGCCAAACACCGCAAACTCATTTTACCGCCGGGATTTGAAGCGCAGGTTTTTAGTGCTGGCAGTAGCTTCACCGTGTTTGATATGGCCGGTTTTCGCTGTGGGATTTTGATCTGCTTTGATGCTGAATTTCCCGAGGCCGTGCGCACACTGGCGCAGGCCGGGGCTCAATTGGTAATTGTTCCCACAGCACTAACGAAAGAATGGGAGGTTGTGGCTGAACGCGTAATGCCGACGCGAGCCTTCGAAAATGGCGTCTGGCTCATCTATGCCAATCACGCCGGCATTGAAAGCGGTACGCATTATCTTGGGCACAGTTGTATTATCTCGCCGGATGGAAAAGATGCCGCACGCGCTGGAACTGGCGAACAGGTTATTACAGCCAAACTCGATGTTGAAAGTGTCACCGCAGCACAAAGGCGCATCCCCTATCTCAAAGACGTTGCTGATCTCAAAAACAGGCTGGCAACGCCGGATTAAGCCTCAGTGTCTGACCCGAAAGTCGCTTTCAGCGACATTTTAGTCCTGAAGCCAGCCCGCTCCCCCGGCCCAACCACCCGATAAGGTACCCTGAGGGGTGGTTGGGCCGGGGGAGCGGGCTGGCTTCAGGACTTTTGAGTCAGACTCTCAGGTTTTCAGCGCTTCAAGATCCCTGAAAAGCTCCAGTGCTTGCGGGTTGGCCAGGGCTTCCCGGTTTTTGACCTCGCGCCCATGAACAATATCGCGAACGGCAAGTTCGGTTATTTTACCGGATTTGGTGCGCGGAATGTCTTCAACTGCAATGATTTTCGCCGGTACATGGCGCGGTGATGCCCCGGTACGTATCTGGGTTTTAAGTTTCCTGGTGAGTTCTTCGTCAAGCACTTCACCTTGCCGCAACACCACGAATAATATCACGCGGGTATCATTGTCCCAGTCCTGGCCGATGGCGAGACAATCAACAAACTCAGGTAGTTTTTCCACTTGCGCATAAATCTCGGCGGTGCCGATGCGCACCCCGCCGGGGTTGAGAGTGGCATCCGAGCGGCCGTGGATGATGACACCGCCGTTTTCGGTCCACTGGGCATAATCGCCCTGCCACCAGATATTGTCATACTTGGCAAAGTAGGAATTGTGATACTTCTTGTTGCCGTCATCGCCCCAAAAGCCGATGGGCATTGAGGGAAACGGTTTTGTACACACCAGTTCACCCTTGTCGCATTCAAGCGGCTTGCCGTCGTCATCCCAGATTTCAACCGCCATGCCCAGGGCTTTTGCCTGAATTTCTCCACGATAGACCGGGGCGGTTGGATTACCGCAGACGAAACATGCCGCAATATCAGTGCCTCCGGAAATTGACGACAGGCAGACATCGGATTTTATGCTGGTATAGACGAATTCAAAGTTTTCCGGCGCCAGTGGCGAGCCGGTTGAAAGGATGGTGCGCAGTGAGGCAAGCGAATGCGAATTGCGCGGACGCAGGCCGGATTTATTAACCGCATCAATATATTTGGCCGAGGTGCCAAAGACCTTCATTTGGTATTTATCGGCAAAATCAAACAGGACATTGGGGCCGGGATAAAACGGCGAGCCATCATAGAGCATTAATGTAGCACCCGATGCGAGGCCCGTTACCAGCCAGTTCCACATCATCCAGGTACACGTGGTGAAATAAAACAGGCGGTCGCCAGCATGTACATTCACATGCAGCTGGTGTTCTTTTTTATGCTGGAGCAGCATACCACCAACCGAATGAATGATGCATTTGGGCACGCCGGTGGTGCCGCTGGAAAACAGAATGTACAAGGGATGATCAAAGGGCAGTTGCGCGTATGTGATGGCCCCGGGCCGGTAATCCGCAATCAGGTCATTGAGGCTGACGGCCTTGTCTATTGTGGCGACAGCGTTTTCAAGATTACCGCCATAAGGGATAATGATGACTTTTTCCAGCGAGGTTATCCGATTGGTCACACCTTTAAGCTTGTCTGCAATATCAAAACTTTTGCCATTGTAATAATAACCATCGCAGGCAATCAGGATTTTGGGTGCAATCTGACCGAAGCGATCGACAATGCCCTGTTCGCCAAAATCAGGCGAGCACGATGACCACACCGCCCCCAGCGAGGTTGCCGCCAGCATGGCAGCGATGGTTTCGGGCATGTTGGGCATAACAGCCGCCACACGGTCGCCAACACCCAGCCCCAGATCTTTGAAAGAAGATGCAAGGCGTGAAACCAGATCGCGAAGCTGCGTCCAGCTATAAGTCTTTTCGACCTTGTCTTCGCCCCAGAAAATCAATGCCGGATGGTCGCCGTCTTTTACCAGCAGGTTTTCGGCGAAATTCAGTCTGGCGTCGGGGAAAAACCTCGCCCCGGGCATCTTGTCGCCATCAACCAAAATGCGTGTGCCCCGGGTCTCGGCAATTATGCCACAATAATCCCAGACCTCGCTCCAGAAATGTTCGGTACTCTGCGTCGAATAGCGGTGAAGCGCATCAAAACTGTCGAACCTGATGCCGCTGTTTTTTTCCAGTTTCAGTCTGAATGCCGTCAGATGTGACGCATCAACCTGCTGCGAACTGGGCCGCCACATAATTTTCGCTGCCATATTCCTGTCCCTCTTTTCTGGCGGCCTATATTTCGGCACAATTGAACCTTACTGACTGTTTTATAGCCAATAATATATGGAAATCGCTGAAACGAGCCATACAAGAATTGTTTCTATACGTATTTTTTCTCGTCGGATGAGTTCTTTTAGGTTACCTTAATCATTGTAAACTAACCCCTGATTCGACATTGAATTTTATGAAACGTTTTATCCTTTTTATTTTTGTAGTCCTGCTGCTGATTGGTGGTGCCATTGCGGCATTGCCCTTTATTTTGTCTGCAGACATTATTCGTGAGCAAGTGACAGCTGCGGTCAAGTCTCAAACCGGCCGCGACCTGATTATTGATGGCGATGCATCTCTTTCTGTTTTGCCCAATATAGCGCTGAAAGTCGGCAAAGCGTCCCTGTCGAATACGGCTGAAATGGGCGGTGGAACTTTCGCGCAAATGGAAGAGTTCAGGGTAGGTCTGGAACTCATCCCCCTGTTAAGTGGCAAGATGCAGGTTTCCGGTCTGTCTTTAACAAATCCGGTGATCCTGCTGAAACGCTCCAAATCAGGCGCTGTTAACTGGACCATGGGAAAGGCTGATGGCCAGGCTCAACCGGCACAACAGTCAGACGGCTCGGCATCCTTGCCGCTCAGGGATGTAAGCCTGGGTGATATTTCGATTGAAAATGGCACCCTCAGCTTTGTTGACGAACAGGCTGGCAGTGAAATGAAATTTGAAAAAATAAATGTCAATCTGTCCCTGCCAAATCTTGAAAGCGTGCTCGAAGCCAATGGTTCGGTGACGTGGAACAGCAATGTGATTGAGGGAAATTTTTCTCTTAAATCACCAAGCACTTTTTTGGCCGGGGAATCTTCACAGTTTTCCATCGATGTTCAATCAGATCTGATCACGACCCGGTTCAGCGGTCAAATGGCCGTTTTGAAAGAAGGCATATCAGCGGAAGGGGATTTGAAATTCAACACAACCTCTGTGCGCAAGCTGGCAGCCTGGACAGGCTCGCCCCTGCCCAAGGGGCCGGGATTGCAGGGCCTGTCAGTTGAAGGCAGGTTGCAGGCAACGCCGGCGCTGATAACATTGAATGAAGCTGTTGTCGTTCTCGACAAAATGAACAGCGAGGGCAATCTGGTGGTTAACCTGGCCGGCAAGCCCGTGAGCCTGCAGGCCACACTCGCCGTTGATGCCATAAATCTCAATGCCTATGCTGCGGGCGGCGGGACAAAGGGCTCTTCCAGCGGCAAGTGGGATAGTACACCGATTGATTTTTCCGCTCTGGGCAGCTTTGATGCCGACCTCAGATTATCGGCTGGTGCGATCAGTTACCAGTCCATCAAAATCGGTAAAAGCGCCCTTACCGTGTCGATTAAAGACCGCCTGTTGACAGCTAATCTGACTGAGTTACAGCTTTACAAGGGCATGACCAAGGGGCAAATTACCGTCAATGCACGTAATAAAACCCCGACCATAAGCGTCAAAACCAATGTTTCCAACGTTCAGGCACTGCCGCTGTTACAGGATTTAAACGGCTTTGACTGGATAGACGGTCTCGCCAATATTAACCTGGATGTGGTTGCCAGCGGGCGTTCGCAAAGCCAGTTTGTGCAATCATTAAAAGGTAAGGCGGGGTTTTCCTTTGCCAATGGCGCTGTTCGCGGCATTAATATTGCGAAAATGATCCGCAACGTGAAAAACCTTAATCTGTCGGGCTGGTCGCGCGGTAAAGCGGAATCAACAGACTTCAGCAAGCTGGCTGCCTCTTTCACCATTAACAAGGGTCAGGCAGTGACCGGGGATCTCGCCATGATAGGTCCGTTGGTGCGCTTAACCGGGGCCGGAACAGTGAACCTGCCGGCGCAATCACTTGATTTCCGCCTTCAACCAAAGCTGGTCGGCTCCCTGGAGGGCCAGGGTGGTGATGTTGATTTGGCGGGTCTCGATATTCCGGTGATCGTTAAAGGTCCGTGGAGCAATCCCTCCATACGCCCGGATTTAAAAGGCCTGTTGCAGAACCCCGAGCAAGCCAAGAAAACCCTGAAGAAGCTTGGCAAGGCACTTAAGAAAACCAAGCCCAAGGATATCCTGAAAAACCTTCTGGGTGGCAATAATCAGCAACCTGCTGACAATAGTGGCAGCAATGCAGGCGGTCTTTTGAACAATTTGCTTAAAAGCAATTGATTTATAATCATTGTTCAAATGCCGATGGATATTCTGATGTTGATGGCTGGTATCAGCATGTCCGTTTTCAGCCGCAATACTGTCGTTTTTCGACAATATGTCGAGTAAATTAACATTTTCTGCATTTTTTAATTTCAATCGCTGGTACCATCGCGTATCATGCTGGTATTCGGTGTCGATGACGCTGATTTTGGGAGGTTAATTCGCGAGAGTCCGGGCTATAAAAAATACGAATTTCCGGGGCGATTTCGAATAGTAAAAAAGACAGGGCTCTATGTCAGACACACAGTCTATGGACGATCCGTTCGTTCGTTTCGAGAAGGTCCAGAAAAGTTACGACGGGGAGATTTTAGTCGTAAAAGACCTTAACCTCGACATCGCAAAAGGTGAATTCCTGACGATGTTAGGCCCCTCTGGTTCGGGGAAAACCACATGCCTGATGATGCTGGCAGGGTTTGAAACCGCCACTCATGGTCAGATTTATCTGGGTAAGGACCCCATCAACGATGTGCCGCCGCACAAACGTGGCATTGGCATGGTTTTTCAAAACTATGCTCTGTTTCCCCATATGACCGTGGCGGAAAACCTGGCTTTCCCGCTCGAAGTGCGCAACATGAGCAAGAGCGATATTGAGGCCAAGGTGAAACGCGCGCTTGATATGGTTGAACTCGGCGCATTCGGCAATCGCATGCCGGCTCAACTTTCCGGTGGCCAACAGCAACGTGTAGCCGTGGCCCGGGCTTTGGTGTTTGAACCGGATCTCATCTTGATGGATGAGCCTTTGGGCGCACTCGACAAGCAGTTGCGCGAACAAATGCAATATGAAATCAAGCACATCCATAATCAACTGGGGGTGACAGTGGTTTATGTTACCCACGATCAGGCAGAAGCCCTGACTATGTCTGACCGGATAGCCGTTTTTAATGATGGCGTTATCCAGCAATTGTCCTCTCCCTCTGATCTGTATGAGCGCCCGCAAAACAGTTTTGTGGCCCAGTTCATTGGCGAAAACAACAAGTTGTCGGGCGAAATCAAAGCTATTTCTAATGACGTCTGCACTATCGAACTCAATGGCGGCGGCGGCACTGTAGATGCCCTGGCGATCAATGTCGGTAACAAAGGTGAGCAGACAACACTTTCACTGCGGCCCGAGCGGGTTGAAATCAATCCCGACAAAGGATCAGTACCCAATACACTAGAGGGGAAAATCGAAGAGCTGATTTATCTGGGAGATCATGTGCGTACCAGAATGTCGGTTAGCGGCAACAGTGAGTTTATTGTTAAAGTTCCCAACACCTATGGCCATAAATTGCTGAAAGAGGGAGAAACTGCAATTGTGGGCTGGATGACGGAAGACTGCAGGGCGCTTGATGCCCTGCCAGGCACTTGAGTGAACAGCTGTTTTTTTTAAACACGCTCATGTTTAACTCAGCGGTAGAGACGCAAGCCGATAAATTTGCGAAAACCCGGCATGTTGCCGGATTGTAGTCACGGACCCCTCAGAGTTTGAAGGGTCCATTAATTGGGAGAGAGTAAATGAATAAAACGCTCAAATATGGCATTTCCGCAGCTGTTGCGGTTTTTGTCGGTCTCGGCGCTTCTGCCTGGGCCAAAGAACTTACTATCGTTTCATGGGGGGGTGCTTATACTAAAAGTCAAATCAAAGCATATCACGAACCTTACACAGCCATGACCGGTACAAAAATCAACTCAGAAGACTATTCCGGTGGTCTGGCTGAAGTGAAAGCCCAGGTTGAATCAAAGAATGTCAAATGGGACATTGTTGATGTGGAACTTTCAGATGCCATTCGCGGGTGTGATGAAGGCATTCTTGAACCAATCGATCCATCCATACTTCCACCAGCACCTGATGGTACGCCAGCCACCAAAGATTTTATCGATGGTGCAATTAGCGAATGTGCTGTTGCCAATATCGTCTGGTCAACCATTTATGCCTATGACAAAACCAAGTTCAAAGGCAATGCTCCGAAGACTATGGCTGATTTCTTTAATGTCAAAGACTTCCCCGGCAAACGCGGCATGCGCAAAGGTCCAAAGCCAAATCTTGAATTTGCTCTGATGGCCGATGGTGTTGCACCTGGTGATGTATACAAAATGCTCAGCACACCAGAAGGTGTTGATCGCGCTTTTGCCAAACTTGACCTGCTCAAGGACGATGTCGTCTGGTGGGAAGCTGGCGCTCAGCCTCCTCAACTTCTTGCTGATGGCGAAGTTACCATGACCACAGCGTATAATGGTCGTATTTTCGGCGCGGTTGCTTCTGAAGGCAAACCTTTTGAAATCGTCTGGGATGGTCAGATTCTTGATCTGGACCTTTTCGTCATTCCCAAAGGTGCGCCAAACAAAGAAGAAGCATTGAAATTCATTGCTTTTGCAACCGATACCCAACGTCTTGCTGATCAGGCCAAATACATTTCTTATGGCCCTGCCCGTAAGTCTTCCGGTGCTCTGGTTGGTAAATTCCAGGACGGAAAAATTGACATGGCTCCGCATATGCCAACGGCTGCTGCGAACATGAAGGTTTCCCTTCTGAACGACTTTGCATTCTGGGCCGATAACCAGGATCAGCTTAACGAGCGTTTCACCGCTTGGCTGGCTAAATAAATATACGCAACGACTGGGGCGGGGAATATCCCCGCCCTTGTTATCTGTCTGGGAGAATTGCCAGCTATTAGCATAGGTGGTGATTGACAACTTGAAAGGCTGGGGCCCATGGTCGATACGACCTTAGATACGGCGAAAAAAACCGATGGTCTACTGACCGATGATGGCCAGTCGCTCAAGGCAAAGCTGGCGCTGGCCACCCGCCGCAACAAGACCAAAGCCTTCCTGTTGGTCGCGCCTTTGCTTGTCTTTATTATTGTAACCTTTGTATGGCCCATCGGGGTTATGCTGTATCGCAGTATCAACAGCCCTCAGTTTACTGAAGCCTTTAGCAATACCGCTGTCGTCATTAAGGAATGGGATGGACAGGGCCTTCCCAGCGAGGAGGTTTTTGCAGCCTTTGTCGCTGACATGGTGCAGGCGCGAAAAGACCGCACCATCGGTAAAGCTGGAACGCGCATCAATTATGAATTGCCGGGAACACGCAGTCTGTTCACCAGCACGGCGCGAAAAGCCAAAAATCTCGAAGCCCCGTTCAAGGAATCGCTGATTGCACTCAATGAAAAATGGGCAAACCCCGAAATCTGGGCGGCGATAAAACGGCTGTCGAGCCGCTATACTTTAAGTTTTTATCTGGCCTCGCTGGATCTCAAATATGACAAGTCCGGCGAGATTGTCGCCCAACCTGAAGAACGGCAGATATATGTAACCCTGTTTTTGCGAACATTCTGGATCAGCGGACTGGTGATGCTATTCACCATAATCCTGGGCTATCCTGTTGCCTATCTGCTGTCGGTTTTACCGCTTCGGACCAGTAATCTTTTGATGATCATGGTGCTGCTGCCGTTCTGGACGTCGCTTCTGGTGCGCACAACGGCGTGG
>JAJRTY010000212.1 GCA_024278055.1 Alphaproteobacteria bacterium
AATGGTGATGCCTGGTGATAATGTGCAGATGGAAGTTGAATTGATTGTTCCCATCGCCATGGAGGAGAAGCTGCGCTTCGCCATCCGTGAAGGCGGCCGCACCGTAGGTGCTGGCGTCGTTGCCGGGATTATTGAGTAAAGTTGAATTGAGGGCGTATCGCAAATAAGCGATACGCTTTCGTAATTGGAGCAGCCCATGCAAAGCCAAAATATACGTATACGGCTCAAGGCATTTGATCATCGTATCCTGGATAATTCGACCCAGGAGATTGTCAACACCGCCAAACGAACAGGTGCTCAGGTACGTGGACCTATTCCGCTGCCGACCCGGATTGAGCGATTTACTGTTAACCGTTCGCCGCATATTGATAAAAAGAGCCGTGAGCAATTTGAGATACGTACTCATAAGCGCTTGCTGGATATTGTAGACCCTACACCACAGACTGTTGATGCTTTGATGAAGCTCGATCTGGCGGCTGGTGTTGATATTGAAATTAAACTGTAGGAAGCAGCGATTATGCGTTCCGGTGTTATATTACAAAAGATGGGCATGACCCGCATCTTCACCGATGCCGGGGAAAATATTCCCGTTACTGTTTTGAAGCTCAACAACTGTCAGGTTGTCAGCCACAAGACAAAAGAGAAAAATGGTTATGTGGCGTTGCAGCTTGGCGCCGGTAAAGCCAAAGTGAAAAATGTTACGCGCGCCATGCGTGGTCACTTTGCTGTTGCCAAAGTTGAGCCTAAACGGCGGCTGGCTGAATTTGTGGTCTCCGAAGACAATATGATTGAAGTTGGCGCCGAGCTTACTGCGGATCATTTTGTTGAAGGTCAGTTTGTCGATGTCTGCGGAACCAGCATCGGTAAGGGATTTGCCGGGGCGATGAAGCGCTGGAATTTTAAGGGTTTGCGGGCAACGCACGGTGTGTCGATTTCTCACAGAAGTCACGGCTCAACCGGTCAGTGCCAGGATCCCGGTAAAGTTTTCAAGGGCAAGAAAATGGCCGGCCATATGGGCGCTACCCGGATTACAACACAGAACCTGAAGGTTATCCGCACCGATGTTGAGCGCGGCTTGATCATGGTTCGCGGTGCTGTACCTGGTTCAAAAGGTGGTTGGGTGTTCATGAGTGATGCGATTAAAAAAGCATTGCCGGAAGGTGCTCCATTGCCGGGAGCGTTTCGCAAAACTGCTGCCAATGGTTCAGCGGCTGATAGTAAAGCTGAAGCAACGCCGGTAGAAGCCGAAGCTAAACCGACTGAAGCTGATGCCGGCAAAGCTGATGCAGCTGATGCAGATAAGGGTGATGCGTAATGAAAGCGGATGTTCAAACACTGGCCGCTAAAAAAGCGGGAACGGTCGAGCTTCCAGACCAGATTTTCGGACTGGAGCCACGTAGCGACCTCATTCACCGCATGGTGAATTACCAATTGGCCAAACGTCGTGCCGGTACAGGTAAAACCAAGGGCCGCTCAGAGATCAATGGCACCGGTGCTAAAATGTACAAGCAAAAAGGCACTGGCAAGGCGCGGCACAGCACTAAAAAAGCGCCGATTTTCAGGGGCGGTGGTAAAGCCCATGGACCAGTTCTTCGTGATCATGGATTTTCGATGCAGAAGAAAGTTCGCGCTTTGGCACTTAAGCACGCATTATCTGCCAAGGTTAAATCGGAAGATTTGATTGTGCTTGAAAAAGCAGAAGTCAAGGAGCCAAAAACCAAGGCGCTTAAATCACAGCTTGCCAAACTGGGGCTTACTTCGGCTCTGATTATCTCTGGTGAGGAAGTGGAAAAGAATTTCGATCTGGCGGCCCGTAACATCGCTGAAATTGATGTGCTGCCGGTACAAGGTATTAACGTTTATGACATTTTGCGTCGCGATAAGCTGGTGCTTACCAAAGACGCGCTTGTCGCACTGGAGGCACGTTTCTCATGAAGGAAGCAGACCTTTATGATGTCCTGAGAAGCCCGGTAATTACCGAAAAGGCAACGATGGCGTCAGAACACAATCAGGTGATGTTTAACGTCGCCCGCACAGCCACCAAGCCGCAAATCAAGCAAGCGGTCGAACGGTTGTTCACGGTGAAAGTGAAAGCGGTAAATACGCTTAACCGCAAGGGCAAGGTTAAACGCTTTAAGGGAAGAATTGGCAAGCAGAGCGATTTCAAGCGCGCTATTGTCACATTGGAAGAGGGTCATGCAATTGACATTACCACCGGCCTTTAGGTCTGCAGTGATTTCAATTGAAGGATGAATTTGATCTATGGCACTAAAAAAATATAAACCAACCTCGCCAGGCCAACGTGGACTGGTACTGGTCGACCGGTCTGCTTTGTGGAAGGGCAAACCTGTCAAGCGGTTGACGCAAGGTCTGAACAAGTCGGGCGGGCGTAACAATCTCGGTCGTGTAACTGCGCGTCGTCGTGGTGGCGGTCATAAGCGTTCCTATCGACTGGTTGATTTCAAACGCATTAAGTTTGATGTATCAGCCACTGTTGAGCGGCTGGAATATGATCCAAATCGCACAGCATTTCTGGCACTGATTAAATATGAAGACGGTGAGCAGTCCTATATTCTGGCGCCACAGCGTTTGCAGCCCGGTGACAAGGTTGTTTCCGGCAAGCACGTTGATATCAAACCCGGTAATGCCATGCCATTGGCTTCGATGCCGATTGGCACCATCGTTCACAATGTTGAACTGAAGCCTGGCAAAGGCGGTCAGTTGGCTCGATCAGCCGGTGCTTATGTGCAGTTTGTCGGTCGTGACCAGGGCTATGCGCTAATTCGCCTCAACTCCGGTGAGCAACGTATGGTTCGTGCGGAATGTATGGCAACGGTCGGGGCTGTATCCAACTCTGATCATGGCAATATCAAGCTGGGTAAGGCCGGGCGTAATCGCTGGCTTGGCAAGCGCCCGTCGGTTCGCGGTGTTGCTATGAACCCGGTTGACCATCCCCATGGTGGTGGTGAAGGCAAAACCTCTGGTGGCCGTAATCCGGTGAGCCCGTGGGGCCAGCCAACCAAGGGTAAAAGAACGCGGTCGAATAAATCGACGGATAAATACATTCTTCGCAGTCGTCATCTGCGCAAGAAGAGAAGACGTTAGAGGATAGGCATGTCACGTTCAGTTTGGAAAGGTCCGTTTGTTGATGGTTATCTGCTCAAAAAAGCAGAGGCAGCCAGAGCATCAGGACGAAATCAGGCAATCAAGATCTGGAGCAGACGCTCGACGATCCTGCCGCAGTTTGTCGGTCTTACATTTGCTGTACACAACGGGCGCAAGCATTTCCCGGTACTGGTTAGTGAAGACATGGTTGGTCATAAATTCGGTGAATTCTCACCCACGCGTACCTATTACGGCCATACAGCCGATAAAAAGGCAAAGAGGAAGTAGTCCACATGGGTAAGAAATCCAGAGAACGCGAGTTGGCAGATAATGAGGCGCGTGCTGTTACCAAGCAGATACGCACCTCGGCGCAGAAGCTCAACCAGGTTGCTGCCCTGATCCGCGGCAAGAAGGTCGAAACAGCACTGGCTGATCTGACATTTTCACGACGCCGTATTGCCAAGGATGTTAAAAAGACTTTGCAGTCAGCTATTGCCAATGCCGAGAACAACCATGATCTCGATGTTGATGAGCTGATTGTCTCGGAAGCTTTCGTTGGTAAAAACCTGGTGATGAAACGTTGGAAGCCACGTGCGCGTGGCCGGGTGGGCAAGATTTTGAAGCCTTTCTCCCAACTAACCATTGTCCTTAAAGAAGTTCAGGAGTCAGCATAATGGGTCAAAAAGTAAACCCAATCGGCTTTCGCCTTGGTATCAACCGCACGTGGGATTCACGCTGGTATGCCACTGGTGATCAATATGGCTCTTTGCTGCATGAAGATATTGCCATTCGCAAAATGCTCAACAAGACACTGAAGCAGGCTGGTATCTCGCGCATCGTTATCGAGCGTCCGCACAAAAAATGCCGGGTGACCATTCATTCCGCGCGTCCTGGTGTTGTCATCGGGAAAAAGGGTGCGGACATCGAGAAGCTGCGCAAGAAAATTTCGACAATGACTTCTTCTGATGTTCATCTGAACATCGTTGAGGTGCGCAAGCCGGAAATTGATGCAACTTTAGTGGCTGAAAACATTGCCCAGCAGCTTGAGCGCCGGGTTGCCTTCAGGCGCGCCATGAAACGTGCGGTGCAATCGGCCATGCGGCTGGGTGCTGAAGGTATTCGGATTAACTGCGGTGGCCGTCTTGGTGGTGCTGAAATTGCCCGCATCGAGTGGTATCGTGAAGGCCGGGTGCCGCTGCACACATTGCGCGCTGATGTTGATTATGGTGTTGCCACTTCGGCTACTGCCTATGGCTGCATCGGCATCAAGGTGTGGATTTATAAAGGTGAAATCATGGAGCACGATCCCATGGCTCAGGAACGTCGCGTTCTTGAAGCACAGGAAAGTGGTCGGCCGCCGCAACCAGGCCGCCGTGATGGTGGACCCCGTCGTCCGCGCCGGTAATTAGAAAAGTTAAGTGAGGCATTAAATGCTGCAACCTAAAAAGACCAAGTTTCGCAAAATGCACAAAGGCCGCATCAAAGGTGTAGCCAAGGGCGGGACTGACTTGAACTTTGGTGCCTTTGGTCTCAAAGCGATGGAGCCTGAGCGTATTACCGCGCGTCAGATTGAAGCGGCAAGACGGGCGCTCACCCGCCACATGAAGCGTGCGGGACGCGTATGGATCAGGGTTTTTCCTGATGTGCCGGTTTCCAAAAAGCCGACGGAAGTTCGCATGGGTAAGGGTAAAGGCTCGGTTGAATTTTGGGCAGCGCGGGTAAAACCAGGGCGCATCATGTTTGAAATTGACGGTGTATCGCCGGAAGTTGCAAAAGTTGCGCTGGAGCTGGCCGCTGCCAAGCTGCCGATTAAGACGCGGATTGTACGTCGTCTGGGTGATTAAATTTAGCAGAATGAAACTCTGCGATCAGGTTTGAGGATAATGCCATGAAGGCAAGTGAAGTTAGAGACATGACACTGGATGAACTTGGCGACAAGCTCATTGCGCTCAAGAAAGAACAGTTCAATCTGCGCTTTCAGCGCGCCAGTGGTCAGTTGGAGAATACGGCTCAGGTGCGTCGCATCAGACACGATATCGCCCGGGTTCAGACTATTCGAAATGAAAAACAACTCGCAGCAAAAAGCGCTTAAAAGGGTTATCAATGCCAAAACGTATTCTTACAGGAACAGTCGTTAGCGACAAAAACGACAAAACAATTGTTGTTCGGGTTGAGCGCCGATTTGCGCATCCTGAAATGAAAAAGACGGTTCGCTCGACCAAACGCTACCATGCCCATGACGAGGGTAATACGGCCAAGGTCGGAGATATGGTTCGCATTGAGGAATGCAAGCCTATTTCGAAGCAGAAACGCTGGACTATATTGTCCGACGCAAAATAAGAGCAGGCGTTCATTGGAACAAATGCTGGTGATGTAACAGTTTAATTGTGGGCTTTCGTTTAAACCGGCCCGCGGCAAGATGGTGAATTATGATCCAGATGCAGACAAATCTTGAAGTTGCCGATAACTCCGGCGCTCGCAGAGTGCAGTGCATCAAGGTGCTTGGTGGCTCAAAACGTAAATACGCTTCGGTTGGGGATATTATTGTGATCTCGGTCAAGGAAGCTATTCCGCGCGGTCGCGTTAAAAAAGGTGATGTGATGAAGGCGGTTGTTGTGCGTACAGCCAAAGACATCCAGCGTGCTGATGGCAGCACCATTCGTTTTGACAGCAATGCGGCTGTTTTGATTAATCCGCAGGGTGAGCCTATCGGTACACGTATTTTTGGCCCTGTTACACGTGAATTACGGGCAAAAAACCACATGAAAATTGTGTCACTGGCACCGGAGGTTCTATAAATGGCTGTAAAATTGAAAATTCGCAAAGGCGATTCAGTCGTTGTTCTTTCCGGCAAGGACAAGGGAAAACAGGGCGATGTGCTCAAAGTGATCCCGAAAGAAAATCGTGCCGTGGTTCAGGGTGTGAATATGGTCAAGCGTCACACCAAGCAGACGGCGCAACAGGAAGGCGGCATTATTGCCAAGGCCTTATCAATTGATATTTCAAACCTGGCTATCCAGGACCCCAAAGACGGCGCGCCCACGCGTGTTGGATATAAGGTTTTAAAAGATGGCCGCAAGGTTCGTTTTGCTAAACGCTCAGGAGAAGTAATCGATGTCTGAGGCGACTACAGTAGCGCGGCTGAAAAGCCATTATGATGATGTGATTCGGGCTGATCTGCAAAAGCAGTTCAACTATGGCAATGTCATGGAGATACCACAGTTAGAAAAAGTCGTGCTCAATATGGGCGTGGGTGAAGCTGTGGCGGATTCGAAGAAAATTAAAGCCGTCGAAGAATACATTGGTCTGATTTCAGGCCAGCGTCCGGTGGTTACATTGGCGCGTAAATCCATCGCCACGTATAAGTTGCGCGAAGGCATGCCAATCGGCGTTAAAGTTACGCTGCGGCGCAAGCAGATGTATGAGTTTATTGATCGCCTGGTCACGATTGCCCTGCCACGGGTACGGGATTTTCGCGGGCTCAATGCCAAGAGTTTTGATGGCAACGGCAATTATGCCATGGGTCTCAAGGAACATATTGTTTTTCCTGAGATTAATTACGACAAAATTGATGAAGTTTGGGGAATGGACATCGTTGTGTGTACATCAGCTAAAACTGATGATGAGGCGCGGGCGTTGCTGAAGGGTTTCAATTTTCCGTTCAAGAAATAGGGTTTAACACCGACATTCGGTCGCAATGACCTTATCGGAAGGATTAAAATGGCTAAGAAGAGTATTATTGAAAGAGATAAGAAGCGGCGGCGGCTGGTGAAGAAATTCGCCTCTCAACGTGCGCGTCTCAAGGCAATCGCCGATGACAGTTCACTGTCCAACGAAGAGCGTTTTTCAGCGCGTCTGAAGCTGGCGGAATTACCGAGAAACTCATCTCCTTCACGGGTTCGCAATCGCTGCGAGGTTTCAGGTCGCGGGCGCGGTTATTATCGCAAACTCAAAATGTCACGTATTGCACTCAGAGATTACGCATCTGCCGGATTAATCCCCGGTATGGTGAAGTCAAGTTGGTAAGGAGCAGTCTTAAATGACAATGACAGATCCACTTGGTGATATGCTCACCCGCATCCGCAACGCTCAAATGCGCGGCAAGGGTAAAGTATCTACACCAGCTTCTAAGATCAGAAAAAATGTACTCGATGTTCTTCAAAACGAAGGATACATCCGCGGCTATGCCCAGGTTGAGTATGATGGTGGCAAAGCCGAGATTGAAATCGAGTTGAAATACTACGATGGCTCACCGGTCATCAAGGAAATCAAGCGCATTTCGAAACCGGGCAGGCGGGTTTATTCCTCTGTTGGTGACCTGCCGCGTGTGCATAACGGACTGGGCGTTTCCATTCTTTCCACTTCCAAGGGTGTTATGTCTGACAGTGAAGCGCGCAATCAAAATGTTGGTGGTGAAATTCTCTGTAGGGTATTCTAGCAGGCAAAATCAGTGACTGATTTTTTGCATTAGAAAAAACGGATAAGATAATGTCTCGAATAGGAAAAGTAGCAATACCAGTGCCAAGTGGAGTGACGATCAACCTTGATGGTCAGGCCATTGTTGCCAAAGGTCCCAAGGGGGAGCTTTCAGCCGTTCTGGTTGATGATGTGCTGGTGAGTATGGAAGAAGGTTCAGTTCGGGTTAAGCCCCGGTTTGAAACCAAACGTTCGCATTCAATGTGGGGCATGTCGCGCACAATAATCGCCAATCTGGTGCAGGGCGTGAATGAAGGCTATACCAAGAAGCTTGAAATCAACGGCGTTGGTTACCGGGCCGCGATGCAGGGAAGTAAACTGCAGCTGATCATCGGCCTCAGCCATGATGTGCTGTATGATGTGCCTGCGGGCATCACCATTGATGTACCCAAACCAACTGAAATTGTGGTGAGTGGTATCGACAAGCAGAAAGTCGGACAAGTGGCGGCGGAAATCCGCAGCTACCGTAAGCCTGAGCCTTTCAAGGGCAAGGGTATCAAGTACGAAAATGAATATATCTTCCGCAAGGAAGGCAAGAAGAAGTAGAAGCAATATTATGGCATCTTTACGAGCATTAGCTGCCCGGCGCAAAGCCAGCGTGCGGCGCAAATTAAGAAAATCGGCTTATGGCAGGCCGCGGTTGTCGGTTTTCCGCTCATCCAAGCATATTTATGCCCAGGTGATTGATGATGAAAACGGTGTGACACTGGCATCTGCTTCAAGTATGGAAAAAGACTTGAAGAAAAAATTGAAAACAGGCGCTGACAAGGATGCAGCGACTGCAATCGGCAAGCTGGTGGCAGAACGCGCCACCAAGGCCGGTGTGAAAGAGGTTATTTTTGATCGCGGTGGATATTTGTATCACGGTCGTGTCAAAGCACTCGCAGACGGCGCTCGTGAAGCCGGTCTGAAGTTATAATAAAGGTTTTATAGATGGCATATATGGGTGGTAGAGACCGCGAAGAACGCGATAGCGAATTTGTTGACCGGCTGGTTCACATCAATCGCGTCGCCAAGGTTGTTAAAGGTGGTCGACGTTTCGGCTTCGCAGCACTTGTTGTTGTGGGTGACCAAAAAGGTCGCGTTGGTTTTGGCCATGGCAAGGCGCGTGAAGTTCCTGAGGCCATCAAAAAAGCCACAGATGCTGCCAAACGCAACATGATCCGTGTGCCCCTGCGTGAAGGTCGCACTCTTCATCATGATGTCAAGGGCAGGCATGGTGCGGGCAAGGTTGTGTTGCGTGCAGCACCTCCGGGAACCGGAATTATTGCCGGTGGTCCGATGCGTGCAGTGTTTGAAACTGTCGGCATGCAGGATGTTGTGGCCAAATCCATCGGTACGTCCAACCCGTATAATATGGTGAGAGCGACGTTTGATGCTTTGAAGCGCGAGAACAGCCCGAGAATGGTTGCTGCACGTCGTGGTAAAAAAGTTAGTGAGATTGTCTCGCGCAGAAGTGATGGTGCCAAAGAGGCAGAAGAAACGGCTTAGGTCTGGAAATCAGATGTAAGCGTTCCTAGATAGTTAATTACGGAATTTGTCGGATGGCTGAAAAGAAAAAACTTAGTGGTAAAACGGTTACGGTTGAACAGACTGGCAGCCCAATTCGCCGCCCCGCAGATCAACGCGCAACGCTCGTTGGTTTAGGTCTTAACAAGATGCACAGGCGTCGCACTTTGGAAGATACGCCACAGGTTCGTGGCATGATCAGAAAAGTTGCCCACCTTGTGCGCGTCGTCGAGTAGACAGACGTAATCTTAGTATTCTAAGGGAGTTCGAATAATGCGGCTCAATCAATTATCAGATAACGACGGCGCCAAAAAAGACCGTAAACGCGTGGGACGTGGCTGCGGGTCGGGTACCGGCAAGACTGCCGGTCGCGGTGTCAAAGGTCAAAAATCACGTTCAGGCGTGGCCATCAAGGGCTTTGAAGGCGGGCAGATGCCTATCCATCGCCGCTTGCCCAAGCGTGGATTTAAAAACATTTTTTCCAAGAATTTGAATGAAGTGAATATTGGCCGTATTCAGCTTGCGGTTGACGCCAAGAAGCTGGATGCCACGAAAATCATCACTATTGATGCCATGCTGAAGGCCGGTATTATTCGCCGTATCAATGACGGTGTGCGGGTGCTTGGCAAAGGTGAACTGAAGGCAAAAGTTACACTTGAAGTTACAGGAGCCTCAAAAGGGGCGATTGAAGCGGTGGAAAAAGCCGGGGGGTCAGTAAGCATTGTTGAACTGGCACGCGCTGAGGCTGCACCAAGTGACAAGCCCAAAACCAAGGGAAAATCACGGGTGAAAACTGCAGCTTCGAAAGCGAAAAGTGCAGACAAATCCAAAGATGTTTCGTAAATTTGGGTATTGTCGATTAACCTAGCATCTGCGCGCCGTATTTTAGCGGTGCAGGAGAATAACAAATGGCCTCAGCTGCCGAACATCTTGCCGCCAATATAAACTTTGCCTCTTTCAGCAAGGCGACAGAGTTAAAAAAGCGCATCTGGTTCACGCTGGGCGCGCTTTTGGTCTATCGGCTGGGAACATACATTCCCATCCCCGGCATTAACCTGGATGCCCTGGCTGACATTTTTAGCCAGAACCAGGGTGGTATGCTGGCATTTTTCAATACATTTGCCGGTGGCGCGGTTGGGCGCATGGCGATTTTCGCCCTCAATATCATGCCGTATATTTCGGCATCAATTATAATTCAGCTTCTCACAACGGTTTCGCCGCATCTTGAGCAACTCAAGAAAGACGGCGAAGCAGGTCGCAAGCAAATCAATCAGTATACGCGTTATGGCACTGTGTTTCTGGCAGCTTTGCAGGGGTACGGAATTGCTGCGGGGCTTGAAAGTGCGGGGACAATTGTCAGTGATCCCGGCCTGTTTTTCCGGGCAACCACGGTAATTACGCTTGTTGGCGGCACGGTGTTTTTGATGTGGCTGGGTGAGCAGATAACCGCGCGTGGTATCGGAAACGGTATTTCACTGATAATCTTTGCCGGTATTGTTGCTGAACTGCCCTCGGCCATTGTCGGCACGCTGGAACTGGGCCGACAGGGCGCTTTATCAACCGTGTTGATCCTGTCCATTCTGGTCATGTCAATCGTGGTTATTGCCGCAATCGTCTTTATGGAACGGGCCCAAAGGCGCCTGATTGTGCAATACCCCAAGCGACAAATGGGCAATAAGGTCTATCAGGGTGATAGTTCGCATTTGCCTTTGAAATTGAATACGGCAGGTGTGATTCCGCCTATTTTCGCATCTTCATTGCTGTTGATGCCCACAACTGTGGCAGCCTTGTCACCAAATATGCCTGACTGGGCGGTGACGCTTACGGCACTTCTGGGCCGTGGTCAGCCGGGGTTTTTGGTGATTTACCTGTCATTGATCGTGTTCTTCGCATTTTTCTACACCGCCATTGTTTTTAATCCGAAAGATACTGCTGATAATCTGAAAAAATATGGCGGGTTTATTCCCGGTATCAGACCCGGAGCCCGGACGGCTGAATATATCGATTATGTTCTCACCCGGATCACCGTTATTGGCGCACTTTACCTTGCTGCTATTTCCCTGTTGCCGGAACTTTTGATCGCCAATCTGGCGTTACCGTTTTATTTCGGCGGCACGTCCCTGCTGATTGTTGTGTCAGTGACCATGGACACAGTTTCGCAGATACAAAGCCATCTTTTGGCGCACCAATACGAAGGTCTGGTTAAAAAATCCAAACTGAGAGGGGGGCGGCGGCGATGAAGCTGATTTTGCTCGGGCCTCCCGGAGCTGGAAAAGGCACACAAGCGCAACGTCTGGAAGAAAACCACGGGTACATTCAGCTTTCCACCGGCGACATGTTGCGAGCAGCTGTAGCTGCTGGCACCGAGATTGGACTTCTGGCAAAAGGTTTAATGGCGCGCGGCGAACTGGTTCCCAATGATGTGGTTGTCGAAATAATTTCCGAGCGAATTGCTCAACCTGATTGCGCCGAGGGATTTATCCTTGATGGATTTCCCCGCAATGTGGCCCAGGCTGAAGCTCTGGATGAGATGCTTGACGAAAAAAACCTGAAACTCGACGCTGTTGTCGAAATAGCCGTTAACGACGGTATTTTGATCAACCGGATTGAAAAACGCGCAAGTGAAACCGTAGGTGGACCGCGCGAGGATGATAATGCGGAAAGTCTGAAAAACCGCCTTGTTGTCTATCATGAGCAAACCGCGCCTTTGATCGAATATTATCAAAAAAAAGGTGTTTTAAAGTCAATTGACGGCATGGCCGATGTTGATGAAGTCAGTAACCAGATTGAGGAGGTGTTGAAGCAACTCTAACTTTGATAAGAAATGCGCATATAAGCTGTTGACGAAGGTTGTAGGAATCCTTTAAAAGTCCCCAATCTCTATATCTGGCTTAAACGGCACTGACCTGAGAGGTGATTCTCGCAAAAAAGGACGGTGGCCGGTGTTTAGCTGTGCAAAATATATGTTGAAGCGGTTGTTGAGACCCTTGTAATTTTTAAAAAACTTGGAGGCCAAATTGTGGCTCGAATAGCAGGTGTAAATATTCCAACCGGTAAGCGCGTAGAAATCGGGCTGCGCTACATTCACGGCATCGGTCCCGCGCACGCCAAACAGATATGTGAAAAGGTTTCAATCCCGCGCGAAAGACGTGTTAATGAACTGTCTGATGCCGAAGTGATCCAGATCCGCGAAGTTATAGAACGCGATTATCTGGTGGAAGGTGATTTGCGACGCGATACAGCGGTTAACATCAAACGCCTTATGGACCTTGGCTGTTATAGAGGACTTCGTCACAGGCGTGGTCTGCCGGTTCGTGGCCAGAGAACTCATACCAATGCACGTACACGCAAAGGTCCCGCCAAAGCGATTGCGGGCAAGAAGAAATAATCTGGCTGCTCATCATTCAGCCGTTTTCAGACAACAGACAAGCGACACTTTAAAGAAAGCATTAGGCATTAAGTATGGCCAAGGAAAAAACCAAAGTCAGGCGTAAAGAGCGTAAAAACATCGCCACAGGTGTGGCGCATGTGAATGCGACGTTTAACAACACCATGATCACCATTTCAGATACTCAGGGAAATACCATTTCCTGGGCGTCAGCTGGAATGATGGGGTTTAAGGGCTCGCGTAAATCCACGCCATATGCAGCACAGCTGGCTGCAGAAGATGCCGGTAAAAAGGCTATGGAACATGGAATGAAGACATTGGAAGTTGAAGTGCGCGGACCAGGTTCCGGTCGTGAATCCGCTTTGCGGGCACTTCAGACTGTCGGGTTCCAGATCACGACGATTAAAGATGTGACACCGATACCGCATAATGGGTGCCGCCCGCCCAAGCGTCGCCGGGTTTAGCTTAAATATCGGTAGTAAACAGGGCAGCGGCGCTGTCTTGAGTATTTTTATTTAAAAACTATTGCTGTTTTCCAATCTCGCGAATTCGGAAAACAAGCTTTGCAGGATAGAGGTTCCCAAGGTGATTCATAAGAATTGGCAAGAGCTTATCAAACCGACAAAACTGGACATCAGCGCCGGACATGACGGCCAGCGCTTAGGCACCGTTGTGGCCGAACCCCTGGAAAGGGGTTTTGGCCTAACACTTGGCAATGCGCTGCGGCGTGTGTTGTTGTCATCACTTCAGGGTGCGGCTGTCAACTCGGTTCAGATTGATGGTGTTCTCCACGAATTTTCAACAATTTCGGGTGTTCGCGAGGATATTACTGACGTTGTCCTCAACATCAAGGAAATTGCCGTCCGCATGCATGTGGAAGGCCCGCGCCGGGTTATTCTGCATAAAGAGGGCCCTGGTGTTGTGACTGCCGGTGATATTGAAGAAACCGCGGATGTGGAAATTCTCAATCCTGAACATGTTCTGTGTACGCTGGATGAAAAAACAGATATCCGTATGGAGTTCACGGTCAACACCGGCAAGGGCTATGTGCCAGCAGAGCGCAATCGGCCGGAAGATGCACCGATTGGTCTTATTCCTGTCGACAGTCTTTACAGCCCGGTTACCAAGGTTTCCTACAAGGTTGAGAACACCCGCGAAGGCCAGGTTCTCGATTATGACAAGCTGACCATGCAGATTGAAACCGATGGTTCAGTGACGCCCGAAGATGCGGTAGCTTTTTCGGCCAGAATTTTGCAGGATCAATTGCAGATTTTCGTCAACTTTGAAGAGCCCAAAGCAGAAGTCGTCGAAGAAAAAGGCCCCGAGCTTGAATTCAATGCAGCTCTGCTTAAAAAGGTTGATGAGCTTGAATTGTCCGTGCGCTCAGCTAATTGCCTGAAAAACGATAATATCGTATATATCGGTGATCTTATTCAAAAGAGCGAAGCGGAAATGTTGCGGACACCTAACTTTGGCCGCAAGTCATTGAACGAGATCAAGGAAGTTCTGGCGCAGATGGGTCTGCATCTGGGTATGGAAGTGCCAAACTGGCCACCTGAGAATATTGAAGATCTGGCCAAACGGTTTGAAGATCATTATTAAAACCACCATTGCATTAAAGTAATGCGTTAAATTGGAGACCAAGAATATGCGACACGGTAAAGCGCACAGAAAGCTCAACCGGACAGCAAGTCACCGCAAGGCGATGTTCAAGAACATGGCGGCTGCGTTGATTAAGCACGAGCAGATTGTAACCACCTTGCCCAAGGCAAAAGAGTTGCGTCCGATCGTCGAAAAGCTGATTACTTTGGGCAAGCGCGGTGATCTGCATGCCCGGCGACAGGCGCATAGCCGACTGCAGGACAAGGACATGGTTTCCAAGCTGTTTGATACGCTGGGAGCGCGCTATTCAGAGCGCAATGGCGGCTATACCCGTATCATGAAGGCGGGATATCGATTTGGCGATAGTGCGCCGATGGCGGTGATAGAATTTGTTGACCGTGATCCTGAAGCCAAGGGCAAGGACTCCGGTCCGGTTATGGTGGATGATGATGTGCCGACAGAAGCAGCAAGTGCTGCTGCGTAAAACTTTTTTAAGCGCACAATCAATTCGAAAAACGGCAGCCTGTTGCAGGTCTGCCGTTTTTTTGTGATGTATGAGGGGTATTGCCGGTTGGCGTGAGGCGCTGCAAACGCTATATCAGAGGTTGGTTTGAAAAAAAGGACCTGTATCATGATCTCGAATTTGAAGCTGATTTGCTTTGGCCTGCTGCTGATTTTCAGTAGCGCGCCGGTTCAGGCACAAAAGACGGTTCCCGGTTCGTCGCTTCAGGTTCAGTTGTCATTTGCTCCCATCGTCAAAAAGGCAGCCCCGGCTGTCGTCAATGTATTTTCAAAGCGCGTCATCAAACGGCGCTCGTCGCCTTTTCTGGATGATCCGATTTTCCGCCGGTTTTTTGGCCGAAATCAGGGATTGCCACGCGCGCGGGTGGAAAATTCCCTGGGTTCTGGTGTCATCGTCAGTGCGGACGGTATTATTGTGACCAATAATCACGTGGTAAAGGGTGGCACCGAAATACAGGTTGTGCTGGCCGATCGTCGTGAATTTTCAGCCCGTATTATTCTTGCTGATGAAAAAACCGATCTTGCAATTTTGAAAATTGATGCCCGCGTCAAAAACCTACCGTTTATCAAGTTCCAGAATTCTGACGAACTTGAAGTGGGGGATCTGGTGCTGGCCATTGGCAATCCCTTTGGGGTTGGGCAAACGGTGACCAGCGGTATTGTATCGGCTTTGGCCCGCACACAAGTGGGCATTACCAATTACCAGTTTTTTATTCAAACAGATGCCGCCATTAATCCGGGGAATTCCGGCGGGGCTTTGATTGATGTTAATGGCGAACTGGTAGGAATTAACACCGCGATATTTTCTCGCAGCGGCGGCTCAAACGGTATCGGGTTTGCCATTCCGGCCAATATGGTGCGATCGGTGGTTGAGGCAGCACGGGTTGGCAAAAGGGTCAAGAGGCCGTGGCTGGGGGCTCAATTGTTGCAATTAACCTCGGAACTTGCTGAATCCTTTGGCCTCGATAAGCCCGCCGGGGTTCTGGTCGGTAATATTTACCCTGGAGGACCTGCTGCAAAAGCCGGGCTGAAACGCGGTGATATAATTTTGTCGATTAATGGCTATGATGTTTTTGCGCCAACCGAATTTAATTTTCGGTTTGCGACCTTGAGGATAGGGCGGGATGTTGATGTTAAATTCCAGCGTCGCGGTAAAATCAGAACATCGCGCATCAGATTGATATCGCCGCCAGAAACCCCGCCGGCGAGATTGACGCGATTGAGAGGAAATCATCCTCTTTCCCAGGTAAAAGTTGCCAATCTTTCGCCTGCGGTTACTGAGGAAATGCAGTTGAAAACCACAACACGGCGAGGGGTTGTGATTGTCGATTCCCGGCGCACTCTTGCCGGACGTTATGGCCTCAAACGCGGTGATATTATCGCGGCAGTACAGGGGGTCGAAGTGACCGGGGTAAGGGGGCTGGTGAAGCTCTTGCGGGAACCTTCGAGTTATTGGGAGATAACTGTGCAGCGAGGGCCCAAGGTTTTCAACTGGCGCATAGGCAGCTGAGCTGTGGCATCGCTGTTTGAAGCAGCCGGTCTTGATAAAAATGCACCGCGCCCGTTGGCGGATCGCTTAAGGCCGCACTCACTGGAAGATGTTATCGGCCAACAGCATTTGCTCGGCCCTGACGGTCCGCTGAAAGCGATGGTGGATGCCAAGCGCTTTACATCGATGATTCTGTGGGGTCCGCCGGGTACCGGAAAAACCACCATCGCACGCTTAATAGCGAAAGTGAGCGATACCCATTTTGAACAGATGTCAGCCATTTTTTCCGGTGTGCAGGATTTGCGTAAAATCTTTGATGCCGCGCGAAAACGGCGCGAGGAGGGCCGGGGCACCTTATTGTTCATTGATGAAATCCATCGCTTTAACAGGGCCCAGCAGGATGGTTTTCTGCCGCATATGGAAGAAGGCACAATCATTCTGATTGGCGCAACTACTGAAAATCCTTCGTTCGAGCTTAACGGTGCATTGTTGTCGCGCGCTCAGGTGTTGACATTAAAGCGGTTGGACGCAGAGGCCCTGTCTGTTCTGCTGGTTCGGGCGGAAGATCATGAGCAGCGAAAGCTGCCGCTTGATGAGGAGGCCCGCGAGATTTTGATCTCTCTGGCGGATGGTGACGGGCGTTATCTTCTGACGTTAGTGGAGCAGGTGTTTATTTCTGTGCCCGGCCAGGAGGAAATATCGGCAGAGAAACTCGTAAGCCTCATTCAACGCCGCGCACCACTTTATGATAAATCACGCGACGAACATTATAATATTATCTCGGCCTTGCATAAATCCATCCGCGGGTCAGACCCCGATGCAGCCTTGTACTGGCTGGCGCGAATGCTTGTTGGCGGTGAGGGGCCGATGTTTATCGCCCGCAGGCTGGTGCGTATGGCGGTCGAGGATATCGGACTGGCGGACCCGCAAGCGCTTGTTCAGGCAAATGCGGCCAAAGACGCGTATGATTTTCTTGGCAGTCCTGAAGGAGAACTGGCGCTGGCGCAGGCATGTGTTTATCTCGCAACCGCCCCTAAATCCAACCGGGTTTATACAGCCTTTAAAGCTGCGATGAAAACAGCCAAGACCGGTGGCGCCCATGCACCGCCAGCAGAAATTTTGAATGCACCAACCAAACTGATGAAAGAGCAGGGCTATGGTGCCGGTTATATTTATGATCATGATACGCCGGAAGGCTTTTCCGGGCAGGATTATTTTCCAACCGAAATAGGCCGGCAGAATTATTATCAACCGGTCTCACGTGGCTTTGAGCGTGAAATCGAAAAGCGATTGGCCTATTGGGGCAATTTGCGCGGGAAATCGCAGTTAAAATAATGTAAATCGAACCCGTCATACCGGCGAAAGCCGGTATCCAGAACTCACAGTTCATGCCGTGCTGCCTGGATATCGGCTTTCGCCGGTATGACGGGATTAAGCTATTGGCGTTTTTCTCGAAGTTGCCGCTATTCGAGATCTTTAAACCAATCATGATTTTTTGATGGAAAATCACAAGCGTCGCCGCTATGTTCGCGCCATGATAACAATCTTCTGGGTGGCATTGGGCGGCGCTATAGGGGCAGCGGCGCGATATTTGGTGGCAATGCAGGCTTTGCGCCTGTTTGGGCCAGGGTTTCCCTGGGGTACTTTGACGGTCAATGTTGCGGGCTCTTTGGCGATGGGCCTGCTGGCCGGATTTTTTGCCCACCGGATGCAGGTTTCAACCGATGTCAGGATGTTTTTAATGACGGGTATTCTGGGCGGCTTTACCACGTTTTCCGCCTTTTCTCTTGATGTGTCGGTGCTGGTTGCGCGTAAGGATTATATGATGAGTGCGCTTTACATTATCGGCTCGGTTTCTCTAAGCGTCGCAGTCCTGTTAATCGGCTTGCGACTGGCGCGTGTGTGGTTTGCATGAGTGGCGTACAAAAACTTGAAGTCAGCCCCCATGAAGACGGCATGCGGCTGAACCGCTGGGTCAAGGTTCATTTTCCGGCCATTCGTCATGGTGATTTACAAAAACTGTTGCGCACCGGGCAAATTCGCGTTGATGGCAGTCGCGCCAAGGCCAACAGCCGACTGGAGGGCGGCCAGATTGTTCGCATGCCCCCGGCCAAAGCTAACGAAGGTGATGCCGGACATCGTGGTCGTGAAGCAAGCCTTTCAAACACCGATATTGAATTTGCGCACTCGTTGGTGCTGTATCAGGACGAAACCCTCATTGCCTTTAACAAACCAGCGGGACTGGCCGTGCAGGGAGGGTCAAAAACCTTTCGTCATATGGATGGTCTGCTGGCGACTTTTGTTACCCGCGATGGTGAGCGCCCAAGACTGGTACATCGGCTCGATAAAGACACCAGCGGTGTGCTGATTGCCGCTAAAACGCGCGACGCTGCTGCCAAGTTGACGAAAGCCTTCAAGGACAGAACTACAAGGAAAGTCTACTGGGGGCTGGTCAGTGGCATCCCCAGACCGGCACAGGGTACCATCAAGCTTTAGTTGGAGAAAAAACTGCTGGGTGGGGTGGAGAAAGTCGTGGCTCTGGGCGCGGGCAACAGGAACGGCCAGCGCGCTATGACGCATTTCACCACCGTCTGCGTTGCCGGGCGTACGTTATCATGGCTGCAAATGGTGCCGGTCACCGGTCGCAAACATCAATTGCGGGTGCATATGGCGGCCATCGGGCACCCGATTATTGGTGATGGCAAATATGGCGGTGAAGAAGCCCAGCCTACCGGCAACCTCAGTCGCAAGCTGCATTTGCATGCGCGGTCACTGAAAATCCCGCATCCTGATGGCGGTGTGTTTGAAATTGAAGCACCCCTCATCGGCCACATCGCAGATAGCTGGAAATTTCTCGGTTTTGATGAGCGCGATGGTAATGATCTGCCGCTGGAGCCGGAGGATTGATGAACGACTCTCCTGAAAACAATGAAAAAATCGACATGTTTGGTCGTAAATTGCCGAAGCGATTTTATAAATCCGTAGATGTAGTGAAATCGGCAAACGGCTTCAGCGTTGAACTGGATGGCAGGCCGATAAAGACACCGGCGAAAAACCTGCTGGAGGTGGAAAATACAGCTATTGCCGAGGCAATTGCGGCTGATTGGGACTGTCAGGAAGAATTTATCGATCTTGAGGCCATGTATACGACCAAGGTTGCCAACACTGCCATTGACCACATTGCCCCCAACCCGGGCGATGTGATTGCCGAGATTACTGATTATGCCGGATCTGATCTTATGTGCTATCGCGCACTGGAGCCGGGTGATCTGGTGAAACGTCAAAATGACAGCTGGGATCCGGTGCTGGACTGGCTGGATAACACCCAAGGCGTGCGCCTTTTGTGTGTCGGTGGAATCATGCACCAGCCCCAACCTGTGGCCGCCCTGGAAAAGCTTGCGGCGAATTTGCGCCAGCGTTCTGCTATGATGCTGGCGGCGATGCACAATCTGACCACCCTGACCGGGTCCACGGTTTTGGCATTTGCGGTTAGTGAGGGTCATCTTGATGCAAAAAATGCCTGGACTTGCGCCCATGTGGATGAAGACTGGCAAATTGAGCAATGGGGCCACGATGAAGATGCAGCTGAGCACCGGGCGCGACGCTGGCTCGAAATGGAAAAGACCGCCGCTTTGCTGTCGTTGCTGTAAAGCTTTCAAGCTGCTTGCCAAATGAGCGGATTTGCCCACATAGTGGTGTCCAGACGGGGCGGTGAATAGCCCACTTTCATTTTTTTTCATGATTGGTATCGGGCTGATGAGACGGTTTGGTGTGTTGGTAATTCTTTTGGCGATGGGCATCGTCTGGGGGGCGACGATACCTCTTACCAAAATTGTTGTTTCCACCGGCTACCAGCCACTCGGGTTGATTTTCTGGCAATTGATTTTTGCCATTATCGTGCTGGCGCCGATTGCCCTTGTGCGCCGGGTGATTTCTGGACCGGGCAGGCTGTCGCCCCTGAATTCACAAACGTTGGTATATTTCCTGGTGATTATCCTGCTGGGAACTTTGATCCCCAATAGTTTTTCCTATTTATCCGCCGCCCAGCTGCCTGCCGGGGTGATGTCCATAGTGATTGCATCTGTACCGATGTTCGCCCTTATCATAGCGCTGGCTTTGCGGATCGAAAAGCCTGTGACGGCGCGTATCATTGGTGTTCTTGCCGGCGCTGTGGCTGTGGCTTTGCTCATCGGTCCCAAAACCAGTCTGCCGGAGCCTGAAAAAGCCATCTACGTTCTGGTGGCTTTGCTGGCACCGGTCAGCTACGGCTTTGAAGCCAGTTATATTGCTTTGCGCGCCCCCAAACAGCTTGATCCGGTGACAACTTTGCTGGGTGCGTCCGTATTGGGTATTTTTATTGTTGGTCCCCTGGCATATTTCACCGACAGCTGGATTGATCTCAATATTGAATGGCAGGGGCCGGAAAAGGCGCTTTTGGCCTCATCGGTGATGCATGTTTTCGCCTATGTCGGATACATATGGCTGGTGGGTGTTGCCGGTGTGGTGTTTTCCAGCCAGATTGCCTATGTGGTGACCATTGCCGGTGTCCTGCTCAGCGCCATTGCACTCAATGAAATCTATTCCAACTGGGTGTGGGCGGCGCTGGCGCTTATCCTGGTGGGAATGATACTGGTGCAGCCACGCAAAATGACCCTGCAACCGGTGAAAGAATAAAATGACCAAATTAGAGTATTTCTATTCCGCTCATTCTTCGTATTCATATTTTGGCTCGGCCGAACTGATGCGGATTGCCACAGCCGCCGATTGCCGGATCATTCACAAGCCTTTTGATCTGCGCAAGTCCACCGAGGTAACCGGGCCGGGGCCGATCAGTGGGCGAACGCCACAGCGCAGCGCCTATTTTTATGGCCGCGAAATGGAACGCTGGGCGCAATGGCGCGATATCGCGTTGATGACCACAAGGCCCACGCACCACGACAATGATATGACTTTGGTGAACTGCATGTTGATTGCCGGACAGGAGCGCGGCCTCAATGTTGACCGGCTGGCCCATGAGCTGTTGCAGGGCCATTGGGTCGAAGATGCCGATCTTGCCGATGGTGAGACGCTGGTGCAAATAGGAAAAAAAGCCGGTATTTCTGTGGAACCTTTGCTGGCCGATGCTGTTTTGCCGGAAATACAGGCAATCTACGGTGCCAATACGCAAGAGGCGATAGAACGTTCGGTGTTTGGTGCGCCGACTTATTTTGTCGATGGTGACATGTTCTTTGGTCAGGACCGTTTGATGATGGTCGAGCGCGCCCTGGCAACGCCGTTTGAGGGTACCTGGCCGCGTTGACAATGCTGAATTCAAATGTTGCGACACAAACAAATTTCTGCGCCTGACAGAAAGCCTTTTCAAGAGCCTGTTAACCGTACAAACAGGGGGCATATCCGCAAACCCTTCCCTTTTGCCTCAACCTTCGTGTATAAGACTGAAATTATGGCTGGAAACTGTTTCAGCTGCGTGTGTAACACTTTTGTAATCAAGGCGTTAAGTAATGGCTAAATCCTGGTCTCCGGACAGTTGGCGCGGACTTCCTATTCTTCAGGTTCCGCATTATGAAGATAAAACAGCTCTCGAAAATGCAGAAGCTGAACTGGCAACATTTCCCCCGCTGGTCTTTGCCGGTGAAGTTCGCAAACTGACAGAAAAATTGGGTGAAGTTGCGCAAGGGCGGGGTTTTTTACTCCAGGGTGGCGATTGTGCCGAAAGCTTTGCCGAGCATAGTGCCGATAACATCCGTGATTTTTTCAAAGTGTTTTTGCAGATGGCCGTGGTTTTAACTTTTGCCGCGTCTTCGCCGGTGGTCAAACTGGGTCGGATTGCCGGTCAGTTTGCCAAACCGCGTTCGGCAGACAATGAAACCCAGGGGGATGTGACCCTGCCAAGTTACCGTGGTGATATCATCAATGGTATGGGATTTACGTCACAAGCGCGTATTCCCGATCCCGACCGGCAGATAAAGGCGTATCGGCAGGCTGCGGCAACCTTAAATCTGTTGCGGGCATTTTCTCAAGGTGGCTATGCCAATCTTGACCATGTGCATCAATGGACGGTGGGATTCCTGGCCGAAACACCGGCAGGTGAACGCTATAGCGAACTGGCTGACAGAATTTCCGAATCTCTTGCCTTCATGCGCGCCTGCGGGATTACACCGGAGGAGACCGCACGATTGCGCAATACGGATTTTTATGTGAGCCATGAAGCTTTGCTGCTGGGGTACGAACAGGCTTTGACACGCATCGATTCAACTTCGGGCGAATGGTATGCCACATCGGGTCACCTTATCTGGATTGGTGACAGAACCCGCCAGTTTGACCATGCGCACATGGAGTTCTGCCGTGGAATTCGCAACCCTCTGGGCCTCAAATGCGGACCGAGCATGGAAGCCGATGACCTGATCCGTCTGATTGATATTCTCAACCCGGATGATATTCCCGGCCGCCTGACCCTGATTGCACGCTTTGGTGCCGGCGAAGTTGAAAAACATCTGCCAAAACTGATCCGGGCGGTTGAACGCGAAGGGCGCACAGTTGTGTGGTCATGCGATCCGATGCACGGCAATACCATCAAGGCATCCAACGGCTATAAAACCCGGCCGTTTAACCAGATACTTGATGAAGTCGGTGAGTTTTTCGATGTGCATCGTGCTGAAGGCACGCATGCCGGTGGTGTGCATATCGAGATGACCGGGCAGAATGTGACCGAATGTATTGGTGGCTCAAAAACCGTCAAGGAAGCTGATCTGTCAGCACGCTATCACACCCATTGCGATCCGCGCCTCAATGCTGATCAATCACTTGAGCTGGCTTTTCTGGTAGCTGAAAAACTGAAAAAAGAGCGCGATCAAAACAACAATGGCGTCGCGAAAAAAGCTGCTGTTATTGGATTGTAGAAACTAATGTGAACGGCCTTTCCATTGGCGGTTTTTCTGGTTGACCAGAGGATCGTTGCAAAAATTCCATAAGGCGAGGAAATTCTTGCCTTTGAAGGCGGCATCAATGGTTCCCCAGTACGGGGAGCCATTTTTGGTTTTTGCACATTTCTTTTCCGATGATGCCTGCACCCAGAAACCCTTGTAGCTGCCGTTTTTTTTGCGGGTGAGAAAAAGGTGGGCGGGCTGGGCGTTGTAATAATAAATGCCGACAAGGCGCTGGCCCTTGTCCTGAAAGAGTATCAAAGGGCCAAAGTTGGTGATAAAGCGGCCCACTTTAGGCTCCTGTGCCAATAGCGGGCTGGCCATGGAAGCTGCTAATAATAACAGCGATAAGGTGAGCATGAAAAAAGCCCGGCGCGGGAAGGACTTGTGTGTAGAATGGATTATGTCTGGCAATCTCTTGGTCCTTGCATCAAGTTGAGATTTCTTATACGAGCTTTTAATTGTCCGGTGATTCGCTTGCATTTCACATGGGAACCTTGACCCTAATATGACACAACAGTTAAAGATTGCTCTCGCTCAACTCAACCCTGTAGTTGGCGATATCTCCGGGAACGCACAAAAAGTTCGTGAAGCCCGGCAGATGGCGGCACGTGGCCATGTTGATCTCGTGGTGTTTTCGGAACTTTTCATCTGCGGATACATGCCCGAAGACCTGGTGCTGGAACCATCGTTCCAAAAAGCAGCCCTTGCAGCCGTGCAAGCACTGGCCGAAGAAACTGCGGACGGTGGCCCGGCTTTGCTGGTGGGTCTGCCATATGTCGAAAATGGCAAGCTGTATAATTCGATTGCGCTGCTGGATAATGGTAAAATTGAAGCCGTACGCCACAAGGTCTGCCTGCCCAATTATGGTGTATTTGATGAATTGAGGCTGTTTGAGCCGGGTCCGTTGCCGGGGCCGGTGAATTTTCGCGGCGTCAGACTGGGCTTGCCGATCTGCGAAGACATCTGGTTTGAAGAAGTCGTCGAGTGTCTGGAGGAAACCGCCGCTGAAATCCTGATCGTTGCCAATGGCTCTCCGTTTGAGGCTGACAAGGTCGATATCCGGCTTAATCATGTGGTTGCCCGGGTGACCGAAAGCGGTTTGCCGCTGATCTATCTCAATCAGGTCGGTGGGCAGGATGAAATTGTTTTTGATGGTGGCTCGTTCATTCTCAATAGCGACAGGACTTTTGCTCATCAGCTTCCCGGTTTTGAGGAGCATATCAGAATTAGCGACTGGCAACGCGATGGTGAGGGCTGGGTCTGTGCCAGGGGTGAGATTGTTGCTGCCGCAAGTACAGATGAAAATCTATATCGCGCCTGCGTTCTTGGCCTCAAAGATTATGTTGAGAAGAACCGGTTTCCCAGTGTTGTGCTGGGGTTTTCCGGCGGTATTGACAGTGCCCTGTGTGCGACGATGGCGGTTGATGCGTTTGGTGCCGACAGGGTTCACTGCATTATGCTGCCCTATCAATATACCAGCGATGAAAGCCTTGATGATGCCAAAGCCTGTGCGCAGGCGCTGGGGGTGCGCTATGATATTGTGCCTATAAGTGCTGCTGTAAAAGGCGCGTTGACAGCGCTTGCTCCGCTGTTTGAGGATGTGCAGGAAGATGTTACTGAAGAAAATATCCAATCGCGCATTCGCGGCATGATGTTGATGGCGGTGTCCAATAAATTTGGCGCCATGGTGGTGACCACGGGGAATAAGTCCGAGGTGTCAGTGGGGTATGCCACCCTTTACGGCGATATGAACGGGGGATTTAACCCGATTAAAGACCTCTATAAAACGCAAGTTTTTGCACTGGCCAGATTTCGCAACGCGCATTTCCCCGGTGGACTGAAAGGTCCTGCCGGTGTGGTTATTCCGCCAAATATTATCACCAAACCGCCAACGGCAGAGTTGCGCGAGGGCCAGGTGGATCAGGACAGTCTGCCGCCTTATGATATTCTCGATGATATTTTGCGTTGTCTGGTGGAAGAAGAAATGCCGGTGGGTGAGATTGTTGCGCGTGGACATGATGCAGAGGTTGTCAGCCGTATTCAGCATCTGCTTTATATTGCCGAATACAAGCGGCGCCAGGCCGCTCCCGGCGTCAAGCTTTCGTCTAAAAACTTCGGCCGTGACCGGCGTTATCCCATTACCAATTCTTTTCGCGACAAGGTGTCTGATCCATGAGTGTCATAACCCGTTTTGCCCCCAGTCCCACCGGCCGCATTCATGTGGGCAATGTGCGCACCGCTTTGATCAACTGGCTGTTTGCCAAACGCTCGGGCGGCAAATTCATGTTGCGGCTGGATGATACCGATGTGCAGCGCTCAACAAAGGAATTTGCTGAAGGCATTGTGCGTGATCTGGAATGGCTCGGGCTTACCCATGATATTTTTGCCCGCCAGTCTGATCGCTTTGCGCGCTATGATGAAGTGGCCGAAAAGTTCAAGCAGGAAGGCCGGCTATATGCCTGTTATGAAACACCCGATGAACTTGAGCGCAAGCGCAAGCGTCAACTTGCGCGCGGAGCTCCGCCGGTTTATGACCGCGCCGGTCTGAATTTGAGTGATGAGCAGAAGAGAGCTTTTGAAGCCGAAGGCCGCACCCCGCACTGGCGATTTTTTCTCGAAGATAAAACCATGGCTTGGGATGATTTGGTGCGCGGGAGCCAGACGATTGAAGCCAGTTCGCTTTCTGATCCCATCCTCATTCGTGGTGATGGTACATATCTGTACACGTTGCCAAGCGTGATTGACGATGTTGATTTTGCCGTCACCCACGTTGTCAGAGGCGAGGATCATGTGGCCAATACGGGCGCGCAAATTCAGGTGTTTGAAGCGCTGGGCGATCACCTGCCGCAGTTTGGCCACCATAATCTGCTGGTCGGGGCTGATGGTGGCAGATTATCCAAACGCATCGGCTCCTTGTCTGTTGAAGGTTTGCGGCAAAGCGGTCTTGAGGCTTTGTCGGTGACAAGTTTTGTCGCAACCATCGGCACCTCTGATCCGGTTGCCCCGTTTGCCTCTTTGGAAGCATTGGCGGACAATTTTGATTTTGCTAAATTATCCCGCGCTCCCGCCCGCTTTGATGAGCGGGAGTTGGTCGCGTTAAATGCAAAAAGCCTGCATGAACGGGAGTTTGCGCAGGTTAAATCAGAACTTGAATCACGTGATGTCGGTGGCGGTGAAGCCTTCTGGCTGGCTATCAGGGGCAATATTGAAAAGATCAATGAGGTTTGCGACTGGTGGAACATCGTCCGGGGACCAATTGAGCCGAAAATTGAAGACCAGTCTTTTTGTAGCCGGGCAGCCGACCTGCTGCCAGATGGGGATTGGGATGAAAATACCTGGGGGCAGTGGACATCCCGGGTCAAGCAGGAAACCGGTGCCAAGGGCAAAAGCCTGTTTATGCCGCTGCGTCTGGCATTAACGGGGCTTGATCATGGACCGGAATTAAGAGCATTATTACCGCTCATCGGGCGCAAACGAGCGCTGGCGCGTCTGCAGGGTCAATCGGCCTGAGCTTACAACCTGAAGGATAATCATTATGACGTTGCGTCTGCCCGCGACGGTTCTTATTGGTTTAATGTGCCTTGCCCAGGTTTTGCTGGTTTTGAGTATCTCCATTTTTGCCGCCCTGCTGCCGGATTATCGTCAGCTGTGGCAACTTAACAATACAGAAGCCGGCTGGATCAGCGCCATGTTGTTTGCCGGGTACACAGTGGCGGTGCCTTTTCTCGTCAGCCTTACGGATCGCAAAGATCCCAAGAAGATTTACCTTCTGAGTGCGGGTTTTGGGGCTTTTGCCAGTTTTGGCTTTGCCTGGTTCGCGCAAGGGCTATGGAGTGCATTGTTTTTTCACGCCATGATCGGGGTTGGTCTGGCCGGCACCTATATGCCGGGGCTGAAGGCCCTGAGTGATCATATTGATGATCGATACTTGTCACGGGCAACAGCATTTTACACGTCGAGTTTTGGTGTTGGCACCGGTTTATCTTATGTTTTCACCGATATAATCGCCCAGGCCTACAGTCCTTCAGCGGTTTTTTTAGGCTCCGGCGTGGCCGGACTGGCGGCCTTGCTGATTGTTTCGGTGGTCCTGCCTGCGGGGCATGATACCCCGGAAGCCTCACAAAGGTGGTCGTGGGGCGATCTTAAGCAGGTTTTGCAAAACCGAACTTCCATGGCCTATACGTTGTGCTACATGTTTCACAATTGGGAGCTTTTCGGCCTGCGTACCTGGGTGGTGGCCTTTTTGATTTTTACTCAAAGTAATACAGGCGGGGAGACTTACTGGATCACGCCGATTGCGGTTGCCACCGTCTTCACTTTTTTCAGCATGCCTTCAAGTATCATGGGTAATGAGATGGCCATACGCTTTGGCCGCTCCAAGATGACGTTTGTTTTCATGTGCTTCTCTGCCCTCGTGTGCTTTGTCGTCGGGTTTACCTCGGCAATTTCTTATGTGCTGGCCACAGCTGTTGTCATGCTTCATGGATTTACTGTTGCATCGGAAAGTTCAACAGTTACGGCGGGCGCCATTGGTAACTCCGTCAAAGGCCTGCGCGGGGCAACCATGGCAATGCACTCAACCATTGGCTTTGTGGGCTCGATCATGGGGCCTTTGATGTTTGGTCTGATGCTTGATCTTGGTGGCGGTGAAAGCACGCTTGGCTATGTTCTGGCCTTCGGTCATATGGGGGTGATCATGTTGCTGGGACCGCTGGTGCTGCGGGTGATGAAACCTGAAGGCCTGCGCGAAGACAGGGTTTCCTGAAGTTCTAAAAACTTGACCTTTGCTGCACAACCTGCGCATTGTCGCGCCTATGAAAACGATAATACCTAAACGGCATATTATTATTTGTGGTTTAATTATTTGCGCCTGAGATAACATTCGGCGCGATCGTTCTTCATCTATTTCAGAAAATTTGATTGATCATTATGCGCCGAGGCAAACCAGCCTTTTGTGGATACAAAACTATGGCCTTAACGCTTTATAATACCCTCACTCGTTCGAAAGAGATGTTCGAGCCGCTCGATCCTGCTCATATCCGCATGTATGTGTGTGGTCCGACGGTTTATGACTATGCTCATATTGGTAACGCCCGGCCGATTATCGTGTTTGATGTGCTCTACCGGTTGCTCAAACACCTGTATCCGATGCCCGCACACAAGGTTACCTATGTGCGCAATATCACCGATGTGGATGACAAGATTAATGCGCGTGCAGCCGAAGAAGGGGTGTCTATCGAGGAAGTGACCTCGCGCACCATCAAACAGTTTCATGAAGATATATCAGCTTTAGGCGTGCTTGAGCCGGATGTTGAGCCGCGTGCCACCGAGCATGTGGATGCGATGATCTCGATGATTGAAAAGCTGATTGCCAAGGGCCATGCCTATGCAGCTGAAGGCCACGTTTTGTTTGATGTGCCCTCAATGCCTGAGTATGGCAAGCTCTCCAATCGTTCTACCGATGATATGCTGGCGGGGGCGCGGGTGGAAATAGCCCCCTATAAGCGCGATGCTATGGATTTTGTCTTGTGGAAACCCTCAAGCGATGACCTGCCGGGCTGGGACAGTCCGTGGGGCCGTGGGCGACCGGGGTGGCATATCGAATGTTCGGCCATGTCGGAAGCCTATCTTGGCGAGGAATTTGATATTCACGGCGGCGGCGTTGATCTGGTGTTTCCCCACCATGAAAACGAAGTTGCCCAGAGCCGTTGCTGCTTTGATACCAAAACCATGGCGCGATACTGGATGCACAATGGCCACCTTCAGGTCGAAGGCGAGACCATGTCAAAATCGCGTGGTAACTTTCTGACGATAAATGATCAGCTGCGTGACTGGCCCGGCGAGGTATTGCGCCTGACGATGCTCAAAACCCAGTACAGGCAGCCGTTTGACTGTACTGTGAAAGGGTTGGCGGAAAGCCAGAAAAATCTGGAAAAATGGTATGATCGGGTGAAGGGTGCAGATGTTGGTAATGTTGATGAGGAGGTTATTGCTGCTCTAAGCGATGATTTAAACACGCCTCTGGCCTTTTCCAGAATTCACCAGATTGATGATACCGAGACATTGGCCGGCACTTTATCATTATTGGGATTTTCCCTTGATATTAATAGCTTAAAGTCACAAGCTAGTGCGTCAGCTGAAATTGATAGCGCATTGGTTGAGGCATTGATTTTAAAACGTCTGGAGGCGCGGGCTGAGAAGAACTGGGCTGAGGCCGACCGTCTGCGCGATGAAATTGTCAATATGGGCGTGGTGATCCAGGATAGCCCCGAGGGCACATCGTGGGAGGTTAAGCGATGAGTATGGAACGCCTTTATCTGTTTGATACGACTTTGAGGGATGGGGCACAAACCGCCGGTGTTGATTTTTCTCTCGAGGACAAGCTGCAAATTGCCGCCATGCTGGACAAGCTCGGGCTTGATTATATTGAAGGCGGCTATCCCGGTGCCAACCTGTGTGACAGTGAGCTGTTTTCCAAAGAGCATAATCTCAAAGCTAAATTTACAGCGTTTGGCATGACCAAACGCCATGGCCGTTCGGTTGAAAATGATCCTGGATTGCAGGAAATTCTCAATGCCAGGGCCGATGCCATTTGTTTTGTTGCCAAGGCCTGGGATTATCATGTGCGTGTTGCCCTTGGGTGTTCCAATGAAGACAATGTGACGGGTATAAGCCAGTCGATAAAAGCTGCAATTGCTACGGGAAAAGAAGCTCTGCTGGATTGTGAGCATTTCTTTGATGGCTATAAGGCCAACCCGGAATATGCGCTTGAATGCGCTAAAGCAGCCTATGAGGCCGGAGCGCGCTGGGTTGTGCTGTGCGATACTAATGGCGGCACATTGCCCAATGAAGTGCGGCAAATCGTGGGCGAGGTGGCCAAGGTTGTACCGGGCACACATTTGGGCATTCATGCTCATAATGATACTGAACATGCGGTGGCTAATTCACTGGCGGCCGTGCGTGCTGGGGCGCGCCAGATACAGGGCACGCTCAATGGTATTGGCGAGCGCTGTGGCAATGCCAATCTGATTTCGATTATTCCAACCTTGATGCTGAAAGCGGAGTATGCGGACAGGTTTGATCTTAATATTTCGACCGACGGTCTTGCCGGTATCACGCAAGTGTCGCGGGCGTTTGATGAACTGCTCAACCGTTCGCCTGAAATTCAGGCACCTTACGTAGGTGCCAGCGCTTTTGCCACCAGTGCCGGTATCCATGCCTCGGCAATTATGAAAAGCCCGGATACTTATGAGCATGTGGCACCAGAAAAAGTCGGTAACATGCGGCGTCTGCTGGTGTCGGACCAGGCTGGACGCTCCAATATCTTGGCCCAGCTTGAGCGCCTGGGTATTGCAGTTGAAAAAGATGACCCGCGCATTTCAACCCTGCTGCGAGGGGTCAAGGAGCGCGAGGCCATTGGATATGCTTACGAGGTGGCGGAAGCCTCGTTTGAACTGCTGGCGCGGCGCACTCTTGGCAGCGTACCGGAATATTTCAAAATTGACTCCTACCGGGTCATGGTAGAGCGCCGGTACAATGCCAAAGGTGAGCTTGTCACTGTTTCCGAGGCCACGGTGAAAGCCGTGATTGATGGCGAGGTTACATTTTCAGCCGGGGAGGGCAATGGCCCGGTGAATGCGCTTGATATGGCTTTGCGCAAGGATCTGGGTAAATACTCCTCCTATATCGCCGATTTAACTCTGATTGACTATAAGGTGAGGGTGCTTACGGGGGGTACGGATGCGGTGACGCGGGTTTTGGTTGAATCCGGTGATGATCAGGGCAACCGCTGGTTTACGCTGGGGGTTTCTCCCAATATCGTTGATGCGTCATTCCATGCGCTGATTGACAGTGTCACCTACAAACTTCATCGTGACGGCGCCCCGCTACCATAAGGAATAAAGGTTAAATGCCCTGCAACTTGGGCAATATTTCCTCGACAGTGTTGGCGACCTGAAAGGGCACGTTTAGACCATCGCGGATAAATTCATCTGCGGTCATATGTTCAAGCAGAAAAATCAGCGGTTGCCAGAAGCGGTCTATATTGGCAATGACTATGGGCTTTGAATGCAGGTTCAACTGGCTCCAGGTCATCATTTCCACCAGTTCCTCAAGCGTGCCGATGCCGCCGGGCATGGCAACGAAGGCATCTGACAGATCATGCATGGTATGTTTGCGTTCATGCATGCTTTCGGTGATGATGAGGTCGCTTAAACCCACATGCATCAGGGCGGAATTATACCAGAATTTTGGCAGGACACCGGTAACATGGCCGCCAGCCTCCAGGGTGGCGCTGGCAATTTCTCCCATGATGCCGATATTGGCGCCGCCATAGATAATGCCAATGTGGTGTTGGGCGCAAATGCGACCGAAATTCTGCGCAGCGGTTATATAATTGGGGTTTGCCCCGGGGCCGGAACCGCAGTAAACGCAAATTTTTCTCAATTCCGTCATTTTCTCGACCTATGCCAATCACTGTTATTGCAGGTGGCAGTTATCAAAAAAATTAAACAACACAAAGAGTTGCGTTAACTTTGTGATGTGCGGAATTTGCTATTCGCCCCTGTGGGGAGTAGATTAGAGATTACTGTAATGTTGTAAACGACAAATTGTCCGGCCAAGCGTATGACGTGGCCGGGACCGGTTTGTTTCGTGATTGGTAAAAGGGTGTTTCGTGGGTAGAGCTTTGTGGATTGCATTTGCAGCAGTCTTTACATCACTCCTGCTTTATCTCGCATTTGTCGGCCACCGTGAACAGGTGGGGCGAATGGTATCGGTTTTGCCTGATGCCCTGGGTGGTTTGACCGAACTGGTAGAGCGCATAAGTCTGCCGGGTAAAAAGCAAACTGCAAAAACTCCCGAAGGCTCCCAACCGGATGCTCCCCTTGCCACAATCCCGATTGCGATAACAAACGTTGAATACCGGCTGGATGGTCAACTGGTGCTGGTTGGCAATGCGGCGCCGGGTGTTCAGCTGGAATTTTTCATTGATGGCAAGAAAACAGCACCTCAGAGCCTGAGTGCTGACGGTACCTGGAAACTTGTGGTGCCGGAAGATGTGGCACCGGGGCCGCACCGGCTGGAGGTTTCGGTGCCGGCAAAGGCACTGCGACCGCGAACCGTTGTGGTGATGAATTTTGCCAAGGCTGGGGCCGATGAGATTGCTGCATTGGCTGCGACAAAACCTATGGGCGAAGATAAACAGGTTGCAGCTATTACTCCGACAGTTTCGCAAAAAGAGCCAGCAGACAATCAACCTGAAAAGCCGGTGCGCAAATCATCATCAGGATTTTCCAAACTGGCCGAGCTGGCGCAATCACAATCGGTGCGGCGGGATGTCAATCCTTTGAGCGGTCTGTCACCAAAACTGATGATTGACGATGGCCCCTTGCTGGCAACGCCCCAAACAGGTGCAGGAGGAGATGCTGCGCCCAATCGCCAAACCACGCCAATGCCAGAAACTATTGTGCCAACACCGTGGTTGCGGAACAGTCAACCGCAACAGGTAAGCCCGCGTTCCCAGGGCGTTGATCTGGCGCAAAATGTAAATACGGCAACGCGTCTGTCAAAAAAACCGATGCTTCAGGAAACATCGGATATTAAGAACAAAGAAAAAACTTCCAAAACCGGCAGTCCCGAGGTAACAGTCAGCCCGGGCAAAGGTCTGGTTGTGGTGCAGCCGGGAAATACATTGTGGGATCTGGCCATTTCAATTTATGGTTCAAGTCGCTATTATCAGAAACTATATCGGGCCAATCGGCATATTATCAAAAACCCTCGCAGAATTTTCCCCGGGCAGGTTATTTTTGCACCAGATGCCAACCCGCCGACACGCATTGAACCGAGGTCGCCGCCGCAGTGGTCACCACCGCAATAAAGGGTACTTTTTGACTATTTACATGTTCTTTTGCTCAACCGCGAAGCGTGGTTGCCGACAGTGAAAAGTGACATTCATTCTCCGCGCCCGGTAAAAACCGGCGGCGGAAACATTGCTACTGCACGGGCAATTTTACCCTACTTGTGGATGGCTGACCGACCGGATCTGAAACAACGGGTGGTGGTGTCCATTATTGCCCTGGTGCTGGCCAAAGTCGCCACCATCAGCGCACCATTTTTCTACAAGGAAATCATCGACAGTCTGGCCCCGGTCGCCTCTGCCGGTTCTGCGGTGACCATAGTTGTTGCTCCCATTGCTCTAATCCTGGCTTACGCCATTGCCCGCATCATGATGATCGCGATTGCCCAGATCCGGGATGCGATTTTTGCCAAAGTCGGACAGAATGCAGTTCGCCATCTGGCGCGACAGACATTTGCCCATCTGCATGAGTTGTCTTTGCGTTTTCATCTTGAAAAACGCACCGGCGGATTGAGCCGGGTAATAGACCGCGGCACCAAGGGCATTGAAATTACTTTGCGCTATTCCCTGTTCAATACGTTCCCAACCTTGTTGGAAATGGTGTTTGTATGTATTGTTTTATGGCTTAATTTCAGTCTGTTATACGCATTTGTTACAGCAGTTACTGTTATTCTATATATCTGGTTCACCTATAAAGCAACCGAGTGGCGTATAGAGCTGCGGCGGCAAATGAATGAGGCTGACAATGAGGCAGGGGCGAAGGCTATCGACAGTCTGCTGAATTTTGAAACCGTAAAATATTTTGGCAACGAGCAATATGAAACCGACAGGTTTGATGAGTCGATGGCGCGATATGAAAAAGCGGCAACGAAAACAATGACGTCTTTGTCGTTTCTCAATTCCGGTCAGATAATTATTTTTACCACCGGCATGTTTATTTCCATGTTGCTGGCGGCGCGTGGGGTTGCGGCAGGTACGTTGAGTATCGGTGATTTTGTTATGGTGCATGCTTTTTTGATACAGCTGTATCTGCCATTGAATTTTCTAGGCTCGGTTTATCGCGACATAAAACAGGGGTTGTTGGATATTGAAACCATGTTTGATGTGCTTGCTGTTGACCCGGAAATTGCGGACAAAAAAAATGCACCGGCACTAAAGGTCGAAAAAGGTGAGATTGAGTTTTCTCATGTGAGTTTCTCCTATGATCCTTTGCGCCCGATTTTGAAAGATGTCAGTTTTAAAGTGCCGGCGGGAAAAACCGTGGCCATTGTCGGCCCCAGTGGTGCGGGAAAATCCACCATATCGCGAATATTGTTCCGGTTTTATGATATTTCAGCCGGAGCTGTATTGATTGATGGCCAGGATATTCGCGAAGTATCGCAAAAATCCCTGCGCGCATGTCTCGGCATGGTGCCGCAGGATACGGTTTTGTTTAATGATACAATCGGTTATAATATTCACTACGGGTGCCCGGACAGGAGTGATGAAGAGGTTGTAGAGGCTGCAAAGCTGGCTCAAATTCATGATTTTATCATGGACTTGCCCGATGGCTATGAAGCCATGGTGGGAGAGCGCGGGTTAAAATTATCCGGCGGTGAAAAACAGCGGATCGCCATAGCCAGAACAATATTGAAATCGCCACCTGTATTAATTCTTGATGAGGCAACATCCGCTCTCGACACTTATACCGAGCGGGAAATTCAGGAAGCGCTTAAACTGGTGTCAAAAGGGCGTACCACCCTGGTTATCGCGCACAGATTATCTACGGTTGTGGATGCAGACCAGATTATTGTATTGGAAAAGGTGTGATAATAGAACGCGGCTCACACACGCAATTATTGAAAAAACAAGGACTATATGCCGGCATGTGGCAGCGTCAGCAGGATTTGGAAAAAGCCCGCGAACAATTGAAACGAACACTTGAAGCTGAAGCCGCTGACAATCTGCTGGCTCAACGAGGCGATGATAATGATTAAATCTATTTTCTCAATTTTTGTTCCCATTCATCGCGAAGGCTATCGCTTTATCGGTATTTTCGCGGTTCTCGCGCTGTTGCTGTTTTTCCTGTGGCAACCGCTGGGCTGGCTCGGGGTCATTGCAACCTTATGGTGTGTTTATTTTTTCCGTGATCCGGTGCGCGTAACGCCCTTGCGCGAAGGGCTTGTGATTTCCCCCGCCGATGGCAGGGTCAGTCTCATTGTCGAAGTGGTGCCGCCGCAAGAGCTTGACCTTGGCGATAAACCATTAACGCGTATTTCTGTTTTCATGAATGTTTTTGACTGTCATGTTAATCGCTCGCCGGTTGCCGGACGTATCGTCAAAATGGTCTATATACCGGGAAAGTTCATCAATGCTGAACTCGACAAAGCATCAGAGCATAATGAACGCCAGTGTTTGACGATTGAGACGGCTGCAAAAAAACGTTTTGGCGTGGTTCAGATTGCCGGGCTGGTGGCGCGGCGTATTGTTGGTTTTGTCGGTGAAAACGAGCCTATCGGTACCGGAGAACGCTTTGGCCTGATCCGCTTTGGCTCACGGCTTGATGTCTACCTGCCAGCCGGCCATAAGGCTCTTGTCGGTGTTGGCCAACGTGCCATTGCCGGAGAGACGGTGCTGGCTGATATTGCTTCGAAAGAAGCTGTGCGTGAATATCGCGCAAGTTGAAGTCTTGTACGAACAGGTGACGGGAAAGCAATTGCGTGACTAAGCAACCTCATAAAACCACAGCGAAGCGGAAAAAACGTCTGCAACGGCGGATTAAATTCAACCGCGTTCCCATTCGGGTGCTGATTCCCAATATCATTACTCTGCTGGCAGTGGGCAGTGGACTGACCGCCATCAGGCTTGGTTTTGACGGACGGTTTGAACTGGCTGTTGCCGCTGTCATTCTGGCGACAGTTCTCGATGCTCTGGATGGGCAGGTGGCGCGGCTTTTGAAAGGTACTTCCAAATTTGGCGCTGAACTCGATTCCCTTGCTGATTTTGTCAATTTTGGTGTGGTGCCGGGTGTTCTGATTTATCTGTGGTCGTTGCACGTATTAAACAACCTTGGCTGGATTACCATATTGGCCTTCGCCTTGTGCATGGCGATGCGGCTGGCGCGGTTTAATGTGGCTCTTGAAGACCCGGACAAACCGGCCTGGGCTGCCGGATACTTTTCCGGCATTCCCGCCCCCGCCGGTGCGGGCCTTTTGCTGCTGCCGATGTATTTAAGCTTTCTCGGGCTTTTTGAAGGACCCGATGCAGCGAAGTTCCTGGTCTTTTACACTCCCCTGGTAACGATTATGCTGGTTAGTCCGGTGCCGACGTTTTCCAGCAAACTCATCGGCAATTATATCCCGCGTGACATGGTATTGCCCAGTATGGTGATGATTGTCCTGTTTGCCGCAGTGCTGCTGAGTTACCCATGGTTTG
>JAJRTY010000213.1 GCA_024278055.1 Alphaproteobacteria bacterium
ACATGCGAAGTGCTGCTGAAAGAACCGTGGAAGCAACCTGGAAGCGCGTCGGAAAACTCCTCGAAACCTTCACACAAAAAGAATGTAGAAATTACTTCATAAATGCTGGATACGTTTCCATCTAAACCTGAAACGCTCTAGGTAAATTTGCGAAACTGCTTGGTTCTGTCAAACAGCCCTTCAAGGATTTTCATTCTGTCTTTGGTTTCATCCCAGGTTTCGGTTTGAATGGCGGCTATCAGCGCTTCAACTATAAACAGGGTGATAACAGATGAATCCCAGGCTGATGGCGCTTCTATGCGGCAATGAAAGCTGTAGGTTGCATGTTTGGCAGCCGGAGATCCCCACTGGTCGGTGAACAACACCAGAGTTACGTCTTTCTCTCGTGCCATTTCGGCCAGGCGTAAGATGTCGTGCTCATAACGGCGAATATCGAAGGCGACAAGAATGTCACCGGGCTGCATATTCAAGACATAATGCGGCCAGGTATTAGAATTTTCTGCCAGTAAAGTCATATGGTTGCGAATCACCTGCATGTGGGTGAAAAAATAATCTGCAATTGAGCGCGTAATGCGTCCGCCGACCACATGCACCGTGCGGCTTTGATCACACAGCAGTTTTGCAACTGCATTAAAATCTTCCGGGTCAAGCTGGCGCAGGGTCTGGCGCATATTATCCGTCACCGCATCGGCAAACCGGTTGAGAATATGAGCATCTGGTGCATTTTGCGCCCAGCGGTCATGTTTGGCAATCGGGTTGGAAATTGTTGCTTCAAGCTCAATGCGCAAGGCAGATTGAAGTTGCGGAAACCCGCTATACCCGAGCTTTTTTGCCATGCGCACGACAGTTGGCGTGGAAACACCGGAAGCTTCGGCAATCGTGGTGATACTGCCCAGGCCTGAAACCGGATAATTTTCCAGCATGGCATTGGCAAGCTGGCGTTCAGCCCGCGTCAGGCTTTCAAATCTGTTGCGAATGCGCTCGGCTACCGTGTGGTTTTGCCCTGTTTCCATAGTTCTTCTTCCCGCATCCCCACTTAGATCACCGTACACACAAAAGTCAGTATCAATGCACCGGCTCATAATATATTGATACACGGGAATTTCTCAAGAAAATTACTTGACAGTCTGGTTCGATCTGAAACTATGTATTCATAAAAAGGGAAAATTGGAGCGCCACTCAACAATGACTGCTTTGGCACAGGCAAACAACCCCTCACAAGATGAGGTGGTGGAAGTTATCAATTCATCCGGTCGCGGTGAATTTCTGCTCGTGTGCGAACATGCCTCCCGCTTCATACCTCCCCAGTTTGATAATCTCGGGCTTGAGCGCGACGTGCTGGACAGCCATGTGGCCTGGGATCCCGGCGCACTTGGTGTGGCTGAAGAAATATCCACCCAACTCGATGCCCCTCTGGTTGCCCAGCGTATCTCGCGTCTGGTCTATGACTGCAATCGCCCGCCCGACAGCGAAAGTGCCATGCCGGCAAAAAGTGAGATTTTTGATGTGCCCGGTAATGTTGATCTGTCACCATCCCAGCGTCAGCTACGAATTGATCAGTATTACATGCCGTTCCGGCAGACCCTGTCGGCTCAGATTGACAGCCATACCGCCCGCACCCTGCCACCTGCATTGATAACCATCCATTCGTTTACACCAAGCTATCATGGTATTGCGCGCAATCTGGATATTGGAATTTTACACGATAGCGACAGCAGGTTTGCCGATGCGCTTTTAATCAGCCTTGCTAACGAAAATCAGTTTGTTATCGCCCGCAATCAACCCTATGGACCTGCTGACGGTGTAACTCACACACTGGTTCAACACGCTCTGCCGCGCGGTCTGTTGAATGTAATGATTGAAATCCGCAACGACCTTATCATCACACCGGAAAGCCAGCGGAAAATGGGAGAAATGCTGGCGCGTCATCTATCCGGGGTTGTGAAGGAATAGAAAGCAAGCAGCAGCCAAACGCGACATTAATTGAGAAAGACTGAATGCCGGAAGTAATAAAAAAATACGTCAAAGCGGTGGATGCTTTTAATCGGGTAATGGGATTAATTGCCATGTACCTGATTTTTGTCATGATGGGGATATTGTTTTACTCATCCGTGTCAAAAACATTCTTTCTGCCGTCTTTGTGGACTCTGGAAATGGCACAATTCACCATGGCTGCTTATTACCTGCTCGGTGGTGGCTATTCCATGCAGAAAAATTCACATGTGCGCATGGACCTGTTTTATGGCGACTGGAAACCAAAAACCAGGGCTATTACCGATTCCTTCACCGTCATCACCTTGATAATCTATCTGTTGTTCTTGCTCTATGGTGCATATTCCAGCACCTCTTATTCCCTGCAATATGGCGAAGTGAGTAATTCCGCCTGGGCCCCTTATCTGGCGCCGGTAAAGATTGTCATGGCTGTTGGTATTTTCCTGATGCTGCTTCAGGCTATAGCGGCATTTTTCAGAAACGTGGCCCTGGCCACGGACAGGGAAATATCATGAGTTACGAAATGATCGCTATATTGATGTTTTCATCAATGATGCTGATGTTGATGACCGGTCAGCGGGTGTTTGGCGCTATCGGCTTCGTCGCCGTTGTAGCAGCCTTTTTCCTGTGGGGCGATGGAGGCTCGGAACTGGGTTTCAGCGCGGCGATGAAACTGTACAAATGGTATCCGCTGTTAACCCTGCCGTTGTTTGTGTTTATGGGTTACATGCTGTCGGAATCCGGCATTGCGGACGATCTTTACCGCATGTTTCATGTCTGGATGGGTCCGCTTGATGGCGGCCTCGCCATTGGCACCATCGGCCTCATGGTCCTGGTCTCTGCCATGAACGGCCTCAGTGTTGCCGGCATGGCGATTGGTGCCAGCATCGCCTTGCCGGAACTGTTGCGCCGTGGCTATGACAAACTGATGGTCACCGGTGTCATACAGGCAGGCAGTTCGCTTGGCATACTGGTACCCCCCAGTGTCGTGCTGGTGCTTTATGCTATGATCGCCCGCCAGCCGGTAACCAAACTGTGGCTGGCCGGTGTCTTTCCCGGCCTGATGATGGCGGCTCTTTTCGTTCTTTACATTGCCATTCGCTGTAAAATTAACCCGTCACTGGGGCCAGCCCTGCCCAAAGAAGAGCGCAATGTTCCCTTGGGCGAAAAGATTGCCCTGCTAAGTGCCGGTCTGGTGCCGCTGTTTATTTTCTTTTCGATGACGTATCTGTTTTTCACCGGCGTTACCAGTCTGGTCGAAAGTGCTGCCTTTGGGGCTGTAGCCTCGATGATCGCAGCTCTCGTGCGGCGGCGGCTGACGTTTCCGGTAATTCACAGAACAGTTGAAAAAACCCTGATGATTTCGGCCATGTTCATGTGGATTATTCTTGCTGCCCTGGCCTTTGGTTCTGTGTTTGACGGGCTGGGTGCCGTCAAGGCGATTGAAAAGTTTTTCCTGTCTGATCTCGGGTTGACCCCGTGGCAGATTTTGATTTTGATGCAGCTTTCCTTTTTGCTGATGGGCATGTTTCTTGACGATACCGCCATGCTGGTTATTGTCGCCCCGCTTTATGTACCTCTGGTCAAGGTGCTGGGATTTGATCTGGTCTGGTATGGCGTGCTTTACACGATTACCTGCCAGATCGCCTATATGACACCGCCCTTTGGTTACAATCTGTTTTTGATGCGGGCAATGGCACCGCCGGAAATCACCATTTCCGATATCTATAAGTCCATTATCCCTTTTGTCGGCGTCATGATGCTGGCGCTGGTTCTGGTGATGGTGTTTCCGCAAATCGCATTGTGGCTGCCAAACTGGTATTATGCACGCTAGGATTTTACCGATATGGAGAACAAAGAATGACAGGGCACTAAATTTGAAATGACAGGGTTCTTCTGCTTGTTGAAGAATCGAAAACCGGTGCACCGTAGCCCGAACGGCGTGCCAAAAAATGGGAGAGTAAAATGACTAACAGACGCGAATTTCTAAAAAAAGCAGGAGCAGCAACCACCGCTGCAGTGGGGGCGACAACCCTTGCTGCACCAGCTGTTCTGGGACAAGGCAAAATCACCTGGCGCCTGCAGACCTATGCGGGGCCAGCACTTGCAGAGCACGTTATCAAACCGGCAATTGACGCTTTTAACAAGGTGGCCAATGGCGAGATGGAAATTAAACTTTTCACCGCTGACCAACTGGTACCCACAGGCGAGCTTTTCCGCGCCATGCAAAAAGGTACGATTGATGCGGTGCAAAGCGATGAAGATTCCATGGCAGCACCTGTTGATGTGGGTATTTTTGGTGGCTACTTCCCGTTTGCCACCCGCTACAGCCTCGATGTGCCGGTATTGTTTGAACAATATGGCCTGAAAGAAATCTGGGAAGAAGCTTACGCCGAAGTTGAAAACGTCACCTGGCTCAGTGCCGGTTCGTGGGATCCGTGTCATCTCAATACCAAAAAGCCTATCCGCAGTCTTGAAGACCTGAAAGGCCTGCGGCTCTACACTTTCCCGACAGCGGGCAAGTTCCTGACCCAGTTCGGCGTCATTCCTGTGAGTATTCCTTATGAAGATGCCGAAGTAGCCGTGCAGACCGGCGAACTTGACGGTATGGCCTGGTCAGGCATTACCGAAGATTATACCGTGGGTTGGGCAGATGTTACCAACTACTTCCTCACCAATAATATTACTGGTGCCTGGATTGGCTCGTTTTTTGCCAATACCGAACGCTGGAATGAAGTGCCTCCACATCTGCAACAGCTGTTCAGATTGTGCATGGATTCATCACACTACTATCGCCAGCACTGGTATTGGGGCGGTGAAGCCAAGCTGCGTACCCTGACCAAAGAACAGGGCCGCAAGCTCGAATTGACCACAATCCCGGCCGAAGAATGGGCAACAGTTGAAAAAGCTGCCGCCAAATACTTGGATACAATCGCCACAAAGAGCGAAAGAAGTGCCAAGGTCGTGAAAATTCTCAGAGAATATTCTGACGTAATGAACAAAGCCGGCGCCCCATACCGCTACTCATAAGCTATAGCGACAGGTCAACAAAAAC
>JAJRTY010000214.1 GCA_024278055.1 Alphaproteobacteria bacterium
GATGGCGGCGGCCAGTGGGTTTACAGATATGAAATCCATGGCAGGCGTCGTGAAATGGGCTTAGGCTCTATTTCTGATGTTTCCATCAAGCAGGTACGAATTGATGTCGAAAGATGGCGGCAGGCAAAACGCATCGGTGAAGACCCGATAAAAGAGCGTGAACGTTTACGCCGGGAATCAGCAAGAGAACAACCAACGCTTGAGACAGTCTTTGAAGGTGCATTTGAAGCCCGCAAGGCGCAATTGAAAAGTGACGGTAAAGCTGGCCGGTGGGATACACCTTTACGACTTCACGTATTGCCAAAACTTGGGAAAGTGCCCATTGAAGAAATTGATCAGCTTACGAGCGCATCAAGCGTGTATATTTTATCTACCAGGAGGAAGCGCACCGCATGGCCGTGTCTTCTGTTGATCAGGCGGCGGCGGCGATTGCGCTGTTTGAAAAGTCTACCGGCTATAAGGACTTCAAGCGGTTCCATATTGAACAGGCGCGAAAATTCAAACGCCAAATGAATGAACAAACCAATCCCAAAACCGGTAAGCCACTGGCCAAGGCAACCATCCATTCGCGGTTAATGGCGCTAAAGGCATTTTTCAAATGGCTGGCGGGGCAACCCGGCTATAAATCGCGGATCAATTATCCCGATGCCGATTATTTCAACTCAAGCGCCAATGATGAACGCATCGCCAAGGCCCACAGGGAAAAGCCGATACCGACCACGGAGCAAATCCAGCAGGCTCTTGAGGCCATGCCACAAGAAACCCCTATCCAGCGTCGCGACCGTGCCGTGTTTGCTTTCACCCCTTTAAGCGGCATGAGGGATGATGCCATCGCCTCACTATCCTTGCGCCACATTGATCTTGATAAGCGCACCATCTTTCAGGATGCACGACAGGTGCGCACCAAAACCAGAAGAACCGTTGTTTCAACGTTCTTTCCCGTTGGTGATTTTTTTGAAAAAGTTGTTGCAGAGTGGATCGGGGAATTAAAAAAGAAGCATAATTTCGGCCCCGATGATCCGTTGTTTCCGGCAACCAAAGTCGGCCTGGGGGCGAGCGGGCATTTTGAAGCGCTGGGGCTTGAGCGACGGCACTGGAAGGGTGCCGGTCCTATTCGAAAGATATTCAAGACAGCTTTTGAAAATGCCGGACTGCCCTATTATCATCCTCATTCTTTCCGCAAGACAATTGCAGTTCTGGGTGAAAAAACATGCCGAACGCCGGAAGAATTCAAAGCCTGGAGCCAGAACCTTTCTCATGAACATGTTCTAACAACCTTCATTAGCTATGGTGAAGTTGCCAGTTACCGGCAAGCGGAGATTATGGAAGAATTGCGCGAGGAGGGTAACGCGGATGTTACTAGTGCGCCCGATGAAAAAACCATCCAGCGGGTGATTGCCCATCTTCAAAAAATAACAGCGTAATAACGTTGGAAGGTGGCAAACCTTTGAAAATGGGACGGGCCGCAGCCCGCCCCGATCTTTTGCGAATTCTCACATATTACCGATGAGGCCTTCGCTGTTATTGCTGCTAAGCAGTTGCAAAGTATGTTGATACTCCCATAAAGTCAAGAATTGGGAGTATTTACTATGGCATATCGATTTGCATTTGATCTTGGAACAGCCTCATTGGGATGGGCCGTATTCAAATTGGACAAGCATGGCCAGCTAAAGGCCTTAAGCGATTGTGGAGTCCGCATATTTTCGGATGGGCGCGATCCGCAGACGGGAGAATCCAATGCCAAGGATCGACGTGAACCGCGCTCGATGCGGCGCTCTCGTGATCGTTATTTGCAGCGGCGCTCCTTCGTTATGCATAGCCTGATCAATGCTAACCTGATGCCAAAAGATACGGCGGATCAAAAAAAACTTGAAGCCCTGAACCCGTATCAACTACGTGCTGAAGCCTTGGAGAAGGCCCTTCCCCTTAGTCATATCGGCCGGGCTTTTTTCCATATCAACCAGCGGCGCGGATTCAAAAGCAATCGTAAAACGGATAATCCAGAAGAGGGTGGTAAAATCGCTGATGCCGCTGAGCGTTTGCGCCGGAACATGAAGGGGTTTGAAACATTGGCGGCGTTTCTGGCAGCGCGGCAAGCAGACCCGGATGTGCGAAAACGTCAACCGGTGCGCATTCGTATGGATGCTGACAATAAGGATGAACTGTATGAGTTTTACCCGGTTCGCCAGATGCTGGAGGATGAGTTTGACCTGATTTGTGCCAGGCAAAAACAATTCAACCCGGATTTTCCTGATGATGAAAACATAGATGTCGTCAGAAGAGCCATTTTCAACCAGCGCCCCCTGAAAGAGGTTAAACCGGGCTATTGCAGTTATTATGATGATCAATACCGCCTCGCGCGCGCCCACCCAATTGCTGAAGACTGGGTGTATTACCAAAAAATCAATCAGTTGCGTGTCGAAGATGACGATGGCTATCCAGTTGAAATGACAATTGAACAGCGCGACGAGATGATCGACATGCTGAAATCCGGTGTTGATCTGACCTGGACCCGAGCACGAAAGATATTAAATTTGCCGTCTAAATCCGGGCGCATAAATTTTGAGGAAGGCGGCGAAAAGGATATCAAGGGCAGTGCATTGGCAAAACGCTTTAACGGCACCAGGAAAAAACCAGGTCCGTTTTTTGGAAGATGGCAAACACTTTCGCTTGAGCAAATTGAGACCATCATCGCGGCCTATACAACAAGTGTAACCGATGATGAGCTGCTTGATGCCTTGTCCGAACTCAATCTGGATCAAAGCCAAAAACAACTGGCTTTGAAATGTTCGCTGCCTGATGGATATATAGCTGTGTGCCAACGCGCCGCCAGCGAAATCATTGCAGAACTGAAAAAGGAAATCATCCCATACAGTGAAGCTGCCGCCCGCGCCATATCGCATCACAGCGACAAACGCGATGGGGAGGTTTTCAACCATCTGCCGTACTACAACATGGTCGACGAACTCAAACGTCATCTTGGACATGGCACTGGCGATCCTAAAGATAATCGCGATGTGCGCTATGGCCGCATTGGCAATCCCACCGTGCATATAGCGCTTAATCAGTTGCGCCGGGTGATCAATGCCCTGAAGGATAAATATGGCCGACCCGACCAGATCGTACTGGAACTTTCCCGCGAGTTGAAACAAAACAAAAAACAAAAAGAGGAGGGGACAAAAAGGCGTGATAAAAATCGCAAAGCCAATGATGAACGGCGCAAAGAACTGGAACGCATCGGCTTTTACCAGCAGGGCGACCGCCGCCGCACCCGTGAGGCACTTAATCGTATGCGTCTGTGGGAAGAACTGGGAAAGAGTCCGAATGACCGCTTCTGTCCCTATAGTGGCAAGCCCATTCATTCGCTTGGGCTTTTGATGTCCGATGAAATCGAGATTGAGCATATTCTGCAGCGCTCACGCACGCTGGATGACAGCCTCGCCAACAAGACTGTTGCCTACCGCGAATGGAATCGTTTGAAGCGCAACCTGACCCCGTCTGAAGCCGCTGAGCGCTTCCCTGACAAGTTCAATCAGGACCATATGATTGAACGCACCAAGACCATGCCCCCAAACAAACGCTGGCGCTTTCATCCTGATGCCAAAGAAAAGTTTGAAAAAGACAAATCATTTGAAGATCGCCAGCTCAAGGAAACACAATATCTTGGCGTCATCGCCCGCCATTACCTCTCCAAATTAAATCCCGGCAATCCGCAGCAAAAGGAAATGCAGGTGTGGGTGACCACCGGGCGGCTGACCTCGGAGTTGCGCTACAAATGGGGCCTTAACCTTGGCACAAATTACAAAAATCGCGATGATCATCGCCATCACGCTCTTGATGCCTGCGTCATTGGCGTCATCGACCGCGCCCTGATCAAAAAGATTGCTACAGCCGCAGGCCGCGACGAAGAAGCGGGCTTTGGCCGCATCCTGGCTGATATAGACGAACCATTTGAGGGCTATTGTGACCAGGTTAACCAGGCTGTGCGCAAGGTGATCATCTCACACCGGCCCGACCACTCAACCGGGGGACAGTTGCACGAAGATGCAGCCTACGGGATAGTAAAACAAAACCCGGAAAATATTGCGCGTGGTGAGCCGGCCCTTGGCAATGTGGTTATCCGCCGCGCCGTCACCTCATTGACCCCCAAACAAATTGGCCAGGTGCGTGATGCGAAAATCCGTACGGCGCTTGAGCAACTGATGTACGAGGCTAGACAGGAATTTCCTGAAAACAAGGAATTCAAAAAGAAATTCCCCTCCCTGCTGGCGCAGTGGTCGCGCAATACCGGCACGCGGCGCGTGCGCACCCTGAAACCGGCTGAAAATGTCGTCCCCATCCGGCACCGTGCCGATGGCAGTCGCTATAAATACGTCATACCGGGAGAAAACCACCACATGGACATCGTTGAGACGCCGGATGGAAAATGGCATGGTGTGGCGCAATCGGTGTTTGATGCCAACCAAAGCAACCAAACCGCCGGTTGGCAGAAACAATACCCCAATGTCAGGTTCATCATGCGCCTGCACAAGGGCGACACAGTGCAACTGTACGACGACGATGGCGTCAATCGGATCAAGCGGGTGGTGCGGATAGCTCCAAGTGCAAATATTTTCTACCTGGCCCAACACAATGAAGCCGGAAATCTAACCAACCGCCACAGCGACAAGGACGATCCCTTCCGCTGGGACTTTGCCAATATTGGCAAGTTAAAACCCCGCCGGGCGCGGCGGGTGCATATCGGCCAAACAGGGCGCGTACACACAGTCCCTCACGGCAGATTCTAAGCAAATGGCCCAAACATTGCATCCTCCCCGATCATACGGGAGGATGCAATGACGGGACGTATTATTGAAATCACCACGCCGGGGCGAAGTCTGCACCTTGACCGCGGATTTTTGACCATACGCGAAAATGGTAAATCGGTTGGCCGGGTGCCGCTGGATGACATTGATGCGGTAATTGCCGCAACTCCCGGCCTGTACTGGTCAGGCAATCTCCTGTCGGCTCTGGCGCAGCGTTCGGTTGCCATTGTACTTATTGGCCAAAACTTTGCCCCAATAGCCCATATACTGCCGCTGGCTGCCCATCACAATCAAGGCAATTTCATGCAGGCCCAGGCTGAATGTTCCATGCCGGTGAAGAAGCGCTTGTGGGCACAACTCATCAAGGCCAAAATCGAGGCTCAGGCCCACGTACTCAGTCTGGCGGGCCAGGCAAATGAACGCCTTAACCATTTGAAAACCGAAGTAAAATCTGGGGATACCACCAACCGCGAAGCTGCCGCTGCACAATATTACTGGCGTCATCTTATGGGTCATGAATTCCGGCGCAATCGAGCGGAAATTGGTGCAAATGCCCTGCTTAACTATGGCTATACAATATTGCGTGCGGCCACTGCCCGCGCCATCGTGGCTTCAGGTCTCAATCCGTCTTTAAGCCTGCATCACGCCAGCAATGGCGAGGCCTTGCGATTGGCGGATGATCTGATGGAGCCGTTCCGGCCGACCATCGATCTCACTGTTTATGATCTGGTAAAATCAGGAACAACACAACTGACCCCGGAGGTGAAGGCTAAACTTGTCGCTGTGCTCGAAGTTGATTTTATCATGAAAAACGGTCACACGCCGCTCTCGCACGCCCTTGTTCGTCTGGCCCAGTCTTTGGCGGGTGTTTATTTAAAAGAGCAAACCGGGCTTGCTCTGCCCTCTCCCATGCGCCCGGTGCTGGATCAACTTGCTCTCGGTCCTCATGGCTGAACGCTTCACCAAAGTATCAGGATATCGGATTATGTGGGTATGGACGATGTTCGATTTACCGGTATCAAGCCGGAAAGAACGCAGGCGCGCCACGCGTTTTCGCAATGATTTACTCGATTTAGGCTTTGAAATGGTTCAGTTTTCCGTCTACAATCGCTTTAGCGCCAGCAAGGAAAGAGCGGAATCCCTGGCCCGCAAAATCGGCCAGCTTGTGCCACCTCATGGCAAGGTGGATATTCTGTTCTTTACTGATCGCCAGTACGAATTAATCCAGAGTTATCGTGGCAAATCCGAATCAAAACTTGCAAAAAAACCACCCCAGCTTGAGTTGTTTTAAATGAAAATACCCAGTTTTTCCCATTTCAGAACAAAAAAAACCCATATGTATCAAAATGATACATATGGGCTGTCTTAGCAGAAATAACAGCGAGGCCCAACCGGAAC
>JAJRTY010000215.1 GCA_024278055.1 Alphaproteobacteria bacterium
CCCGTAGAACCAGAACAGGCTCGAAAATCCTGCCGCCGGTTCATTTGCCACCACTGAATATTCATACACATATCCCGAGATCAGCTGTATTATTGCAGACCCGCCGATGGAAAAGAAGTTCATCAGCGTTACCCCGCGCCCAAGCAGATGCGATGGATAGAAAGCCCTCGCATGTGCCATCATCACCGCATAGCTCAAACCCAGCATACACACGGCAATAAACAGCAGGGTTGAAAGCAATATCCCGCCAGAAGGAATGTAGGCGAGCATTAAAATTGCGATGGCCATCAGCAGGTTACCGGCAAATATCACCCGCTTGCGGGAATTGAACATCGTATCCAAGGGACCGTACAAGATACTCCCGAGGATCATCGCCACCGCAATCCAGAATGTAATATTGCCAATGCCGATTGTATCAAGGCCGTAGACTTCACCGAAATATGGCCCGGCCCACAAGCCACGCAATCCAACCGGCAATGAATAGGCAACCATCATCATTGGAATAATCGCCCATAGCTGCCGGATTTTGAGCAGATCAAAATAGCTGCCGCCGCTGTTCGCTTCACTTGAAATACGTTCCGGGTCGCGTACCAGCAAAAGTATTGCCACCGCAATGATGAGGGTAACCACGGTCAGACCGAGCATCACCGCCCGCCAGTCATAAATTTCGGCCAGCCAGGCAAGCGGGCTTGTTCCCACCAGATTACCGGAGCTGCCGACCGCGATGAACCACGAAATCAGCACCGCAAACCGGGCGGCGGAATAGATGCGTGCAAAAATGAAAATGCTGGCCATTAAAACCGGTGCACAACCGATGCCGATCAATCCCATCGCAATGGTTATCATCCAGCCATTGCTGGCAAACGAAAACAACAACGCTCCGCCTCCGGCAAACAGGCCAAACAGCGTGCCGGCTGTAATTCTTGGCCCAAATCGGTCGAGCATAGGTCCAACGGCAAATTGGGCCAGCGCAAATGTTAAAAACCAGGCGCCGAGCGCAGTGCTGAGCTCACTCGGGGTCATTGCCAGTTCAGAAATCAACTTTGGCGAAAGTACCGCCAAAAACGATCGGAAAAACTGGCTCATTACATAGGAAAACCCGAGGGCAACAAGACCGGCCATGATTAAATCCAATTTACAGGGATGGAAATCCTTAACCGCGTTGTGAACAAGAAGACAGGAAAATTTTTAAAATTTGCGCAAATGAACCGCCACAATCTTAACCCCTGCTCACTATGCTAAATTCAGTGGGGTTATCATTCAGGGGTTAATATGTTCAATAACGGGGCTATTTCAGTCGGCAAACCGTCTGGTTTCGCGAATAGAACTGAAGAAACGGAAACTACCAGCACAAACGAATCTCTTGGTGAAAAATCAGCCGACCCGCGTGCGCTGGTTCCGCCAAAACTTCCAACTGAATCCCAAATTCGGGCGGAAATGGCAGGGGCGACAAACACACTTGGAGCGGCTGCAGAAAATGCTCAACGTCCCTTGCCGGCAAGCATTCCGCAGATCGGCGAACCTGCTCAAAATTTGTCACCGGCAGAACCCGTTCAATCCGCGCCCACACCCGTTGCAACACAAGCTGTTCCCGCCGTTCAAAAAACCCTTGACGATGAGCGACGCGATGCCAGCCAGGAACGAAACCGGGCAATGGGATACGTGGTGTCCTGTGATGGTGCACGTGTGGTTATTCAAACCGTCAGCGACCACGTAACCGAAAATGATACAAGCCAATGGGCGATCGGCCGGTTGATATCAATTAACATGGGCAAGAGCCGGATTGTCGGATTGATATATGAACTGGAAGCGTCCAACCGGACATGGAACGCCGATAAACACAATTCCATCACTGTGCGGGCAGAATTGCAGGGCGAAGTTTTTGACGGAACCGATCAATCAGGTCCGGTTTTTCGAAAAGGCATCTCAAATTACCCCCATGCGGGCGCTGTAGCACACCGTATCCGGGTCAGTGATTTGAAAGTCATCTACGAGAAAAACGAAAACAGCTGCGCCAGCGTCGGCAACCTTTCACAGGATGCATCCGTTTCAGCAATGATCAATATTGATGAATTGATCAGCAAACATTTCGCGATTCTCGGTTCAACCGGCTGCGGTAAATCTTCGGCAACCTCTCTCATTCTTCATCGGATTCAGGAAAACAGTCCAAACCTGAGAATATTGATCCTTGATCCGCACAATGAATATTCCCGCGGATTTCGCGATACCGCTGCAACCATAGATGTCGATTCACTCGAACTGCCGCACTGGCTGTTTCAACTGGACGAATTTGCCGAAGTTCTGTTTCGTGGAAATCCTTCCGTCATCGAGGAACGCGATGCCTTGCGCGAATTGATCCCCGTTGCCAAGACGCTTTATTCGCAAAATCAGGAAGGCGTTACGCTTAGAAAGGTCAACCGGTCGAGCAATATAACTGCCGATTCTCCGGTACCCTATCGTATTTCCGACCTTCTTTCAGTGATCGACGAACAAATCGGACTGCTCGATTCGAGCATGGAC
>JAJRTY010000216.1 GCA_024278055.1 Alphaproteobacteria bacterium
CGCCAATGAGATTTTGTTGCCGTATAAACATTCTCGTTATCTGGCTCAATACCTGGAGTGCATTAACATGACGACCATCGCACTTGTCGATGATGATCGAAATATCCTGACATCTGTTTCAATGGCGCTTGAGGCTGAGGGGTACAAGGTCGATACTTATACCGATGGTGCATCGGCGCTGGATGGTTTGACCACCAGATTGCCCGACCTTGCTATTTTCGACATCAAGATGCCGCGTATGGACGGCATGGAGCTGTTGCGTCGGCTGCGACAAAAATCCGACCTGCCGGTTATTTTCCTGACCTCAAAGGACGAGGAAATTGACGAATTGTTCGGGCTGAAAATGGGAGCCGATGATTTTATCAAAAAACCGTTTTCGCAACGGTTGTTGATTGAGCGGGTCAGGGCTGTCATTCGCCGGGTGTCTCAGCGTGGCGACAACGGCCTCAAGGTGAAAAGTGATTCATCAAAAAGCCTCGACCGCGGCCTGCTGAGCATGGATCAGGAACGCCACACCTGTTCATGGAACGGCAAACCGGTAACCCTGACGGTGACCGAATTTTTGATCCTTTATTCACTGGCACAAAGGCCGGGGGTGGTGAAAAGCCGCGATTCACTGATGGATGCCGCCTATGATGACCAGGTCTATGTTGATGACCGCACCATCGACAGCCACATCAAGCGGTTGCGCAAAAAATTCAAGGCGGTCGATTCGAGCTTCGACATGATCGACACACTTTACGGTGTTGGCTACCGGTTCAAGGAAGATCTGTAATTTTTCGGCAATCCGGGCTTACGGCTCAAACCATCGTAACTAATCCGTATTGTCTGGCAACAGAACCGGCACCTTTGGCAAAACTTCCGTTTCTGTTTATGATCATTGTTCAAGTTCGTCGTCCAGGTGCCTGAAACCAAATGGCTGTTGAGGCAGATCACAATTTAACGACCAACAACAAGCGTTCTGCGTCAAATGCGCAGGGGGCTTCCACGCGGCCCGGTTTGCTGCGCCGGTTTGGCCGCAAGATAATCCGGTTTTTCCGTCTGCATGTGCTGACCTCAATCACCCGGCGCATCATCTTTCTCAATCTGGCGGCACTGATAATTCTGCTTTCGGGCATATTATATCTCAACCAGTTCCGTGCCGGACTGACCGATGCGCGGGTCGAAAGCCTGCTCATTCAAGGGCAGATTATTGCCAGTGCAATTGCCGCCTCGGCGACCGTTGAAACCAACGCGATTACTATCGATCCGGATAAACTGATTGAACTGCAGGCCGGCGAGAGCCTGCTGCCATCCAACGACAATCTCGATAATCTCGATTTTCCAATAGACCCCGAGCAGGTCGCACCTGTGTTGCGTCAACTGATTTCACCGACCCGTACCCGCGCCAGAATATACGACCGCGACGGATTGATAATCCTTGATTCGCGCCATCTTTATTCGCGTGGCCAGATACTGCGCTACGACCTGCCTCCTAAAAAACCCAGTGAAAAGAGCTTTTTTGACAAAGTCGATGATGTGATCAATGGCTGGCTGCTGCGCACCGACTTGCCGGTTTACAAAGAAGTGCCCGGCGGCAACGGGACCAGCTATCCGGAAGTTGTTGCGGCCCTGACCGGTGCTCCGGCAAGCATTGTGCGGGTTGATGATACCGGACGGCTGGTGGTGTCTGTTGCGGTGCCGGTGCAGCGGTTTCGCGCAATATTGGGTGTGCTGTTGCTGTCAACCAAGGGCGATGACATCGACAAGATTGTCCGTGCGGAAAGGCTGGCAATTGTTCGGGTTACAGCTGTTGCCGCGGTGGTGACCATATTGCTGTCAATTCTGCTTGCCGGAACAATAGCGCAGCCGCTTCGCCGGTTGTCTGCTGCTGCGGAACGGGTTCGGATAAAGGGCAAGACCCGTCAGGAAATACCTGATTTTTCCGAACGACAGGACGAAATCGGCCATTTATCGGTGGCCTTGCGCGATATGACGTCATCGCTCTACTCACGTATTGAAGCTATTGAGAGTTTTGCCGCCGATGTCAGCCACGAGCTGAAAAATCCGCTGACTTCACTTCGCAGTGCGGTTGAAACCCTGCCGCTGGTAAAATCAGACAGCCAAAGGCAAAAACTGATGGACGTTATTCAACATGACGTCATCCGGCTTGACCGGCTGATCACCGATATTTCCAACGCCTCGCGACTAGATGCCGAACTGGCGCGTGAAGATACCGAGGAAGTTGATCTGGCGGCATTGTTGCGAAGCATAAAAACTCTTCGCAGTAATCTGGAAAACAATCCGGAAAATATCACCATCCGGTTTGACATTCCAATGTTAAAAAAACCGGCGCGTGACCTCACCATTCCGCCCTTTGGCAAAAGTATGAAACTGAAAGCCGAGAAAAACACTGCAACAATGTCGGAAAATACGGATACAAGGTTTGTGGTTTCTGGAATTGAAACCCGGTTTGGTCAGGTGATCAACAATCTCCTGGACAATGCCTGCTCATTTGTACCAAAAACCGGTGGCAAAATATCGGTATCCTTGAAACGGGACGGCCGCTGGATTTTTCTCACTATCGAGGATAACGGCCCGGGCATTCAGGCCGAGCAGATTGATCGGATATTCGAACGGTTTTACACCGACCGACCAGCACAGGAAGAATTCGGGCAGAATTCGGGCCTTGGACTGTCTATTTCCAAGCAAATTGTCGAAGCCCATGGCGGCACCATAACGGCCACGAACATCAACCACGAGGATGGAACCACCGGTGCGCGGTTTGTGGTCAAACTACCGGTAGCCTATGACAATAAGGGTAAATGATCGCTGATGAGTAGTGATGTGCCACTTTCCAATATTCATGCCGGATGTCTTGTTATTGGCAATTGCGGTATTCTCATTTGTGGCGGATCAGGAACAGGTAAATCCTCTTTGGCGTTTCGGCTGATTGAACAGGCTGCACAAAAACAACAGTTTGCAGCCATGGTATGCGATGATCGGGCGTTGATTGCCAACATAAATAACCGCCTGATTGCCCAATGTCCGCCAACCATCACCGGCAAACTGGAAATTTCTGGGCTGGGAATTATCGAAATACCGTTCCTGCCGTCGACGGTTGTCAATCTGGTGTTTGATCTGGTTGAGCCGCATACAATTGAACGCATGCCTGATGTAAACACTATATTTCTCGAAGAGCTTGAGTTGCCGCTGGTTGGCATTCCGGCCCGTTCGGTTGGTCGGGCGTTGACAATTGCAATTGCGGC
>JAJRTY010000217.1 GCA_024278055.1 Alphaproteobacteria bacterium
CGCCGGAAAATTGCAGAATAATGAACACCACCGTGATCACGCCCCAGACCGACAACAGGGTCTGTCCCAGACGTTTCAGTAGAAAACTGTTCACAGATGCGCTCCTGAAAAATGTGGCGGCCCGGGCTGCATCACCGGGCCACCAACAATAGGGTTGCTATTTACAACAATTCCCTATTGCCACGACATATCCATCAGGAACAGGCTTTCGTTGGCGGTTGGTGTCCATTTCAAGCCCTTTTTGGCACCATAAATCGCTGCTGCCTGATAAAGTGCAATTGACGGGACCTGATCAGCGATAATTTCGTGGGCCAGCTTATAGTGTTTCATGCGCACGGCAGGATCGATTGCAGAGCGCCCGGCTTCGAGATGTTTGTCGAGTTCGGGATTTGCATATTTCGACCAGACACTGTTGCTGTGGAACATCGCATAGAGCACGCCATCAGCATCCTGACAGGCGCAGGACCAGCGACCGAACACCATATCCCCAAAACCTTCAGGCTTGGCCCGGCGGCGTTTGAGAAACGTGCTCATGTCACCCATGGCAATCTTGACCTTGATATTGACCTTGGCCAGTTGCTGCTGGATGGCCTGCACAATGCGCTGGTCAAACACCGGTGCGGTGACCAGTTCAATCGTCACACCGTCCTTGTATCCGGCCTCTGCCAGCAATGCTTTGGCCTTTTCAGGATTGTAGGGATAGGTTTTCACCCCTTCGACATACCCAAAGTGAGCCGGTGTCAACAGCACATTGATGATCTTCGAATAACCGCCGAGCAAAGCATCGATGATCAATTGCCGGTCGAGAGCATAGGCCACCGCCCGACGCACCTTGACATCACTGAGCGGTCCGTACTGGGCATTCATCATCAAATAGGCGACCCGTTCAGTCGGAGCAGACAGCACCGTCAGCTTGGATGCCGATTTAAGCTCAGCAGCATTGTCGGAGTTGAGCGATACCACCAGATCGGCCTTGCCGGTGCGCAAGTCGGCAATGCGGGTTGCCGCATCTTTAACTGCCCGGAAATCCGCTTTGGCAAAAGGTGGCTTGCCACGCCAGTAATCCTGATTGGCTTCGAGTGCCACCTTGACGCCTTTTTGCCAACTGACAAATTTATAGGGTCCGCTGCCCATCGGTTTCAGGTTCAACTGCTCGTCGCCAACCTTTTCGACATAGGCCTTGGACACAATGCTCAACTTGACCAGTTGTGCAAGCAATGGCGGATAAGGTTTTTTGGTTTTCAGCACAACTGTGTCGGCAGCCGTTGCCGTTGCATCAACAATCGAATTGAACTGCCCAAGCTGTGGGCTTTTGAATTCCGGGTTGGTAATGCGTTTGATTGAAAATACCACATCATCGGCGGTCAATGGCGAACCGTCCTGAAACTTCACGTCGGTGCGGATTTTGAATTCCACCGTGGTGTCATCAAGATTTTTCCACGATGTGGCAATCTGTGGCACAATATCGCCTGCCGTGTTGCGGGTTACCAGATTATCGTAAATGTTGCGGTAGACGTAGTAGCTGTCCGGATTCCATTGCCGGTGTGGATCCAGTGTTGCCGGTTCGTTGACCAGATCGACCACCAGCGTATCTGAAGCCGCCAGCGCATTGTTGACGCCCAGTCCCGCAAGTACAAATACCAGCGCGTAGATTGTTGATACTATTTTTCTTACCATTAAACCTCTCCCTGTTGAATTTTGGTTGTCTGCGGTCATCGCCGGAACGGTATGACCGCAGAATTTTATGATCAGTTTCGTGTCCAGTCGGCGACATTCCACATTTCGCTGTCCCAGGTGTTCAGCTTTACACCGCCCAGCGAGTTTGACCGGGCCGAAATCGTACCGCGATTGACCAGCGGGATCATGATGCCGTTTTGAACAAGAATATCATTCAGCTTGCGGGCAATATCCCCGCGTGCCTTGATATCGGCGGTACTGGAAAGCTCTGCGATCAACTTGTCATATTCAGGATTGACATAACGCGGCATGTTGAGGCCGAGCCAGTTGTTCTCCGGGCTGGGAATATTGGTTGAGACCCAATACCCGAGAAACGCCTCAAGATCGGTGCCGTTGAACAGATTGGTGTACATCTCAACATCAGCGTAGAATTTTTGGAAAGTGTCAGGACTGGACTGATCGCCGCCAAAAAATACTGCTGCCGAGATGCTGCGCAACTCGGTTTCAATACCGATTTTTGCCCACCATTGTTTAATCAACGCCTGGGTGTCCTGACGCACGGCATTGGTCGATGTTTGAAAAAGGATCGACATGCGCACACCATTTTTGGCACGAACACCATCGGCACCCATTTTCCACCCGGCTTCATCGAGAAGTTTGTTGGCACCGGCGATGTCCTGCGGAAGACATGCCTCATTGGCGGTTGATGCATAGACTGGTGGAGCCGCCAGGATGTTGCAGGAAGGTGCACCGGCGGCGCCATATCCTGCCTCTGCCAGCACCGCACGGTCGATTGCCATGCTCATTGCCTTGCGCACAGCCGGATCACTTTGAAACGGATGGGCACCACCGGCAATCGTCGAACGCTTCTTGCCAAGCGCCGAATCTGGGTTGGTAAGGTTGATCATCAGGCTTTCAACCGAACTGGCAAACGCCGAAATGACCTTTCCCTTGCCGCTTGCTTCCATGTTGCGGAGAATTGCCGGATCAATTTGCAGGTTCCAGGCATAATCAAATTCGCCGGTTTGCAGAACAGAACGCGCGGCCGCCGCTGCATCACCACCACCCTTGAAGGTTACCTTGCCAAAGGCCGGCTTGTTGGCATCACGGTAATTGGGGTTCGGCTCAAATGTGATGGTATCATTGGCACGGAATTCGGTTACCCGGTACGGCCCGGTGCCAATCGGATTAAAATTCTGGGTGCTGCATTCCGGTGCCTTGGCACCTTTACACTCGGCAAACTGGGCTTTTTGAATAATCGGACTGTCGGCACCAACAAACGGACCATAAGGAAATGGTTTTGGCTTGCTGAAGGTCACACGAACAGTCAGGTTATCGAGTGCCTCAACCTTTTTGACATCGCTAAACCGTGACAATTGCTGACAGCCACCAGCTGGATCAAGACAGTATTCGGCACTGAACACCACATCTGCAGACGTAACCTTTGTCCCGTCCGACCAAAGCAGACCGGGTGTCAGTTTCCAGGTAATTGTTGTTAAATCTTTCGAGACACCGCCATTGGCGACGGTTGGAACCTCATCCACCAGCCAGGGCACCATATTGCCATTTTCGTCGTAGCGGGCCAGTGGCTCGATCACCAGTGCTGCCGCATCTACATCTTTAATGCCGGCGGATAAAAACGGGTTGAGGATCGATGGCGCCTGCCAGTAAATTATCTTCAATTGTCCTTCATCGCCACGTCCGGCCTGGGCCATTGGCGCAAATGCCATGGTGGCCACCGCGCCTAAAATCAATGTCGTTATCTTCATCCCTGTCTCCCGTCAGTTCGCCTGTTGCTCTGGTTGCTATAAGTTTCAGGCTGTTTTTGCTCCCGGTTGCAACCTTAATTATTATATCGTATAGTGAGATACATTCTCATTATACGCTATTTTGGCGATTTCGCAAACTACAAACTTTTATCTTATTTAATTTCTCGGCCATGATGTAATGTCAGCAATTGAATTCAACCAAGGTGCGAAAGCGGTATATAGATGAATGAGGCCAATAGAATTCCGGTTCAGGCGACAGGCCAGTCGGCCCGCAATGCGACACTATCGTCCTTTGCCAAGGGGCTGGCGGTGTTCGAGTGCCTGAGCGATTCACCTTATCCAATGGGTGTCATTGATATTGGCGCACGCACCGGTATTGAAAAAAGCGCCGTACAGCGCATTATCAACACGCTTGTTCAGACCGGCTACTTTTTGCGCGATGCGCAGACCCGCAAATACCGTGTCGGGCCAAAAGCTC
>JAJRTY010000023.1 GCA_024278055.1 Alphaproteobacteria bacterium
TCCGGGTTGCTCATACCGTTGGCCATAAACCACATGGTGGCTTTTTCGAGATCTTCGCGGCCTTTTTTTAGCGGCCCATGGACAAAATCCAATTCCTTGTTGTCTTTGATACGGGCAAGGTTTTCATCGATTTCCTTGAAAAAACCCATCAAGGCCCTGCCGCCATGGCGCGGCAGCTTGCGGCCAACCAGATCAAGCGCCTGTATACCGTTGGCACCTTCGTAAATCATGGCGATGCGGGCATCGCGCACAAATTGTTCCATGCCCGATTCACGGATATAGCCGTGACCGCCAAATACCTGCTGAGCGGCTACCGTGTTTTGAAAGCCGGTGTCGGTCAAAACGCCTTTAATCACCGGCATTAGCAATTCCATGTGATCTTCGGCGGCGGTGCGCGTCTCCTCATCTTCACCCCAAACTGCCACATCAGCCCTGATGGCACTCCACAGAATGAAGGCGCGGGCGGCTTCATTGAAAGATTTAATATTGAGAAGTGTGCGGCGGATATCGGGATGGACGATGATCGGATCCGCAGGCTTGTCGGGAAATTTAGCCCCGGTCAACGAGCGGCCCTGCAAGCGGTCTTTGGCATATTCAACGGCATTCTGATAGGCCACTTCCGATGCTGCCAGTCCCTGAATACCCACACCCAGCCGCGCTTCATTCATCATGGTGAACATGGCGCGCATGCCCTTGTGTTCTTCGCCAATGAGCCAGCCGGTGGCGCCGTCATAGTTCATGACGCAGGTTGAATTGCCGTGAATGCCCATTTTTTCTTCAACGGCGCCGCAGGTAACATTGTTGTTTTCACCGACGGTGCCATCCTCATTTATGACATTGCGCGGAACCACAAACATAGAGATGCCCTTGATGCCGTCAACGGCACCTTCAATTCGGGCCAGCACCAGGTGAATGATGTTTTCGGTCAGGTCATGTTCACCGGCGGATATGAATATTTTCGTACCCGTAATCTTGTAAGAACCATCTTCTTGCGCTCGTGCTTTGGTGCGCATCAAACCCAGATCGGTACCGCAATGACTCTCGGTAAGGTTCATGGTTCCCGACCATTGACCCGAAACAAGTTTGGGCAAATAAGCTGCCTTTTGTTCATCCGTACCGTGTTTGTAAATTGCTGTGTAAGCGCCATGCGTCAGACCCGGATACATGGCGAAGGCCATATTTGCCGATGAAGCAAATTCATTGACGATGGCACCGATCACCTGAGGCAGACCCTGACCGCCATACTGAGGATCAGCACTGAGGCCGCCCCAGCCGTTTTCGACGAATTGCCGGTAGGCCTGATCAAAGCCCTTCGGCGTTGAAACCTTACCATTGTCAAATGCACAGCCCTCCTCATCGCCGATCCGGTTAAGGGGCTGCATCACTTCTTCGGCAAATTTTCCGGCTTCGGCAACGATGGCTGATACCAGATCAGGTGTGGTTTCGCCAAAGCTGCCGAGATTGTTAAAGCGCTCCAGCTTCAGAACGTCATTGAGAAGGAATTCGACTTCCTTGATCGGGGCTTTATAGCTGGGCATAATTGTGGCCTTTCCATTGATTTACAGGCAACAGACAGCAAACAACATCCAGGGTGGAGGGGCCTTGATCTGGATCATGGGCCGGGATCAAGCATGCCTTCAACGATCTGACAGGTGCGGTTGAGATCGGTAATAGCTTCCTCGACATCAATCTTCTGGCGCTCAAGGTCACTAATGCGCTCCTTAAATCTCCTGAGGCTGACCCGAAGCTGGGTCGCCTTACCGTCTTTCAAATCATACAAATCAAGCATTTCCTTGATGTCCGTCAAAGAAAATCCCACGCGCTTACCCTGCAAAATAAGTTTCAGGCGGGCGCGATCACGCCGCGAATACAATCTTGTCTGGCCGCGCCGTCTGGGTTGAAGCAACCCTTTGGTCTCATAGAACCGCAATGTCCTGGTGGTGACTTCGAACTCGCAGGACAAGTCAGAAATTGTAAAAACCTGGGGAACAACCGGAGCTATTTCAGCGTTTGCTATCATGCATCACCCTTTCAATCAGGACCACGTCAACGTCACCTGAATCATGGATAAATTATCTTACCCTGACGTTAACGTCAGTTTATGGCCGGAATACGTGCCCAAAACTCCTTTTAGGAGGGTGTTTTCCACTAATTAGCAAAAACCTTAATGAATTCGAAAGACTGTTAACCAAATATTTACCATGTCCGGCGGATTCTCCCATTTGATAAGGAAAATTCGGTTTTCGCTGACCGACAGCCGTGCATCCGTCGGAAACCTGGTCACCAAGCCCAAAGCAGGGAGCATGCTTTGAACCTTGAAATACGGATCAGGTAACGATTTAGGAGCGATGGAGCAAGAATGAGACCTGGGAATCCGTGGAGCGTCAAAGGAATTCAGCCGGCGACCCGTCAGGCTGCCAAAGAAGCTGCCAGACGCCATGGTATGACCTTGGGGCAATGGCTCAACCATGTGATTTTGGACAGTAGCGATGAACCTGAAGACTTATATGACGAACAACCGCGCACACGCCCGCAGCCAGGGTTGAGACAAAATCCCAACCCACCAAAGATGGCGGCGGCAACGACTTCCAAATCACATCATCTTCAGGAGAAAATAGAAGATATTGCCGCCAGGCTGGATGCGGTTTTTGACAGGTCGCCCAATCAGGTGGATCTGGATCAATGGGAAGCCGACCACCCGCGTTCACGGGGATGGAGCGATCTTGCGGTCAGAACCGTCTCACGCCAGGAGCGATCCCGTGAAGCCCGAGAGCATGAGCCTGCGCCCGAGCGTTTTACAACCAGAAAACCCGAAGTTCTCGACGACAGATTATCAGCTCTGGCTAGCAGGCTGGATAGTATTGTCGAGGCCAGAGAAGCATCGAAATCACATTCTGATCAAAGTTTGGCTGAAGTTGAAGCAGCGCTTCGAAAAGTGATCAAACATATCGAAACCAGTGATCGACAGAATTCCGATGTTATGAAAAGCATTCAGGCGCGTCTGTCTGAATTAAGTTCGCGCACGGCAGCTTCAAACAATGAGATTGTACAGCAACTTACCGGCACGGTTGGCGACATGGAGCTGCGTCTTGCGCAACTGTCACAGCACGTCATGCAATCAGAGACCCGTACAGAAGAGATTCTTGGCCTCGAAGAGCAGATCAATATTCTTAATGATCGCCTCGATACATCGCTTAACCGCCAGACCAACCCGCGAATCCAGGCTCTTGAAGAGCGAACCAGCCAACTCAGTGCCCAGCTTGACGATATTTTGCAAACAACAAGCGCACCTGTGGCAAATGATCAATATGACATTCGGTTTGAAGAAATATCCAAACAGCTAAAGGCCACCGAACAACAATATTTGCGGCTTTCAGCCTTGGAAGAAAGTGTCAATCAACTGTTTGACGCGGTCGAGCAGGACCGCAAGGCGGCGCGGGAAAACACCTTAAATTCCAGCCAGAAAGCTCTTGAAACCATGGAGACCATGGTGGATCAGGCAGCTCAAAAGGCGGTTGAAAATGCCGCCCAGCGATCGGCTGAACATGTGGCTGCCATTATGGCTGATGACGGGCTGAACAAGAAAGAAATATCAGCGTCAATTGCCGAATTGCGCAATGAAATGCACAAGCTGCAGGAAACGACCATAACCGCAGCGCGGCGCAGCGCCGAAGAGGCGATTTCCGCCGGGCTGGGCAGTCGGTCAATCAGAGACACAGCTGAGCCGGTAAAGGCTTTGCGACAAAAATTTGATCAATTTGAGGATTCCTCCAAAAGTGCCGAGCTGCAAAATCAAGACACACTTGAAGCCGTGCATGATACGCTTGAAAAAGTTGTTGAACGGCTGGTAACCCTGGAAACGTCCCCCCTGCAGACAGATAATTCGTCAACACCGGGAGAAGCCATTGGCAATCCGGGAATTGATGTTGAGGACGTTTTTGAAACAGATATTGAACCTGCACCTAAATCCAACTCTTATGAAGGCGCCTCCGCATTGCAATGGGACCAGCGCATTGATCCAATCTTTGGCGAGATGGATGGCGACGAGCCTGCAACTGAAAAACCAGAAAGCGATCGCACCGGCCCGGCATTAAATCAAAACTACCTGGAGGCCGCACGCCGGGCAGCTCAGGCTGCTTCATTAAATCCTAAAAACCTGGCCGGTAACAGGAAAGAAAAAAATGCTTATGAGGGAGATGGTTCGAATTCTAAAAACAGTTTCCTCGCCGTGGCCACTGAAAGCAATAAAAAACGCAAAACATTACTGTTAACGGCAGCGGCCGTGCTGCTGGTTATTGGCGCCTTGTCAGCTGCAAGGCTCATCAGTGACCGGGCACCCAATATTATAAACTCGTCAGCCAACACCCCGGCGGCCACAATAACCAAGAATAAATTGACAGGTAACGCGGTTAAACGAAACCGTCAAACACCCGAAGGTAATACTGCCCCTCTCCCCAAAGCCACCGAACCTGCTGTCGCTCCAGTGTCGCAAAACACTTCGCGCCTATCGAGCCCCAGCTCACCAACGTCGCCAAAAATTGTAACCTCAGCGGCAACGCTAAATGAATTAACCGGGACCAAACAGAAAAAACGGTCGCGAAGTCCAGTCAAAGTGGCACGATTGAATGCTACAGCCGCCACCACGCCAACGGTTATAAATGATGCCATGGGCGCGCAACCTGTGGCGTCTTTGCCGCCAGAGGCGATTGGACCGATGGCTTTGCGTCGGGCGGCTGCCTTAGGCGATGCAACCGCACAGTTTGAAATTGCCAGCCGCTACACCACTGGAAAACTGGTCGCGCAAAATTTTGGCAAAGCCATTTCCTGGTATCAGAAAGCTGCTGCACAAGGCCTTGCTCCGGCGCAATATATTCTCGGCACTTTTTATGAAAAAGGCCGCGGTGTGGCGAAAGACAAAACCGCTGCACGCATCTGGTATGAACGCGCAGCCATGAAAGGCAACCTCAAGGCCATACATAACCTCGCTGTGGTTTATGCCGATGGCGGCAATGGTGAACCTGATTTTGCCAAGGCGGGTTTGTGGTTTCGCAAAGCTGCCGAACTTGGTCTCGCCGACAGCCAGTTCAACCTGGCTATTCTTCATGATCGCGGTCTGGGGGTCAAAAAAGATTCGGCAAAGGCATATTTCTGGTTTCAAATCGCCGCCAATCAGGGCGATGCTGATGCCCGGGCACGGGCAGAGATTATCGAAAAACGCATGACGGCTGACGAGATTGCCCGAACCAGGCTTTTGATCAACAACTGGCGCCCGGCCACGCTAAGCCAGAAAGCCAACGAAGTGGTTCTTCCCGCCAATGGCTGGCAGCGTTCTGTCAAAGCTGCACGAGATGATAGCGATGCGTCATTCAACCAAAAGCAACTTGTCATTCTGGCCCAGGGTTATCTGACCAGGCTGGGTTATAATCCCGGACCGGCTGATGGTGTTATGGGAACTCAGACGCGGCAGGCCATCAAGGATTTTCAGCAACAGCATCAACTCCCGGTATCCGGCAAAGTGAGCCCCACTCTGGTGAGCAAACTGAAAGCCGCCACAGGGTAATTTCACCAACCAAATCTGCTCTAAAATTAAAATCCGGCGTTTTTACACTGATCAAACCCGAAAAACCGGGAATGACACATTGACAGCGCCAGTTTGCGGGCGTTTAAGATAGATTTTTAGCTGTTTCGAAAAACGCTGCGCAGGATGGAGCTTTTCGAAAATCTAATTTCCTAACCCAAGCTGACAGATGCAAATATACCTACCTATTGCGGAATTGTCCGTAAACGTATTCATGATTCTTGCCATGGGCGGAGCCGTGGGCTTTTTATCCGGTATGTTTGGTGTCGGCGGGGGCTTTTTGCTCACGCCATTGTTGATATTTTCCGGTATTCCTCCGGCTGTGGCCATTGCTTCGGGAGCCAATCAGGTGGTTGGCGCTTCGTTGTCAGGCACGCTGTATCACTGGCGCAAGCGTGCCATTGATATCAAAATGGGGCTGGTATTGCTGGCGGGCGGCGTTGTCGGGTCTTTCATTGGCGTCTGGATTTTTGCACTGCTGAAACAACTGGGCCAGACCGACCTTCTGATCTAGCTGTCTTACGTGATTTTTCTCGGCTCCATCGGTTCCATGATGCTGGTTGAAAGTCTGCGGGCCATTCGCCGGGCCCAAAGAGGTGAGCGCACCAGCTTTAAAAAATCGGGTCAGCATAGCTGGGTACATGGCCTGCCACTGAAAATACGGTTTAGAAGCTCCAAATTATATATTTCCGCCATACAGCCACTGCTTATCGGTATGATGGTTGGTGTACTGGCGGCAATTATGGGTGTCGGCGGTGGATTTATTATGGTGCCGGCGATGATATATGTTTTACGCATGCCCACCAACGTGGTTGTGGGAACGTCGCTGTTTCAGATTATTTTTGTCGCCGGTCTGGTGACCATACTGCATGCGACTGAAAACCAGACGGTGGATTTTGTGCTGGCCATGCTGTTGTTGGCCAGCGGGGTGGTTGGCGCCCAATTTGGGGCGCAGGCGGGGCGCCGTCTCAAGGCAGAACAATTACGCGCACTTTTAGGCATTATGGTGCTCGGGGTCGCCCTAAGACTGGCAGTTGATCTTTTAATTCAACCTGCGGAGTTATACTCATTGACCAGCATGGTAACCACAAGCAAGTGAGCCCAGGAACTTTTCGAGCACGCTGTAATGTTTTTTCGTATAGGGTCCAAGGTCAGAACCTGTTCAAATAGTTGAGTTTTACACATTGACATCGCTGGTTTGCGGGCGTTTAAGATAAACGATAAACCGTTTTGGAGGACGTTTGAACATTGGCGTCTTTTAAACAAACTTTTACCTGGCCTTACCTGGCACTGCTTGGGCTGACGGATGCAAATATATCTGCCGATCGCAGAATTGTCTGTAAACATTTTCATGATCCTTGCCATGGGCGGGGCTGTCGGATTTCTGTCGGGCATGTTTGGCGTCGGCGGCGGCTTCCTAATGACACCATTATTAATTTTTTCCGGCATCCCCCCCGCTGTCGCCGTTGCTTCTGAAGCCAATCAGGTTGTCGCAGCCTCCATGTCGGGCGCGCTCTATCACTGGCGCAAGCGTGCGGTTGATATAAAAATGGGACTGGTGCTGCTGGGTGGCGGGGTGATCGGATCCTTTATCGGCGTGTGGATTTTCGGGTTGCTGAAGAAACTCGGCCAGGTCGACCTTTTGATCTCGCTGTCCTATGTCGTCTTCCTTGGTGCTATCGGCGGCCTGATGTTAATCGAAAGCCTGCGCGCCATTCGCCGGTCGCAAAAGGGCGAACGCGTCGGGTTTAAAAAACCGGGGCAGCATAACTGGATACACGGGCTGCCACTGAAAATGCGCTTCAAGAGTTCGAAGCTGTATATCTCGGCTATCCCGCCGGTGCTGATTGGCGTGGCGGTTGGAATACTGGCGGCAATCATGGGTGTGGGCGGTGGCTTCATTATGGTCCCGGCAATGATTTATCTGCTGCGCATGCCCACCAATGTGGTGGTGGGAACGTCGCTGTTTCAGATCATTTTTGTTACCGCTCTGGTGACCGTACTGCATGCAACCGAAAACCAGACAGTGGATTTCGTTCTGGCAATGCTGTTGTTGGCGGGCGGGGTGATTGGCGCTCAATTTGGCGCGAAAGCCGGACAACGCCTCAAGGCGGAGCAGTTACGTGCGCTGTTAGCCCTTATGGTTCTTGGGGTTGCCCTGCGGCTGGCTGTTGATTTGTTGGTAGAGCCCAGTGAATTATTCTCTATCACCAGTGTTGTGGCGGGGCAATAAGATGGGGCACCGGTTGTCATTTCACCAATCAGCTTTCAGGTTTTTTGCGGTATTATGCCTGGCTATATTTTTACCACGGCAGGCTGATGCCCAGCAACTGGTTACCGATATTTCCGATCCTTTGATCAAGGTCGAATCCACCTTCACCGGTGCCGAGATATTGTTGTTTGGTGCAGTTGAGGCAGAAAACATGTTCGTCCGGGCGCTTGCCAAAGATGTGGTGGTGGTGGTGCGGGGACCGGTCGAGGACATTACCGCACGGCGCAAGGAGAAAATCGCCGGCATCTGGATGAACTACGGCACACAGACCTTCAAGGACATTCCGAGTTATTATGCCGTTGCCAGCACCCGCGCCCTTAAAGCCATTGCCGCACCGGAAGTTTTGCAAAGGTATCAGATCGGTTTTGAAAATCTGAAGTTTGTACCTGGAAAAAATAAAAACCTTAACGGTATAAGTGAGCTTGATAAATTCAAAAAAGCGGTTATCAAACTCAAAAAGAAAGACAAGCTGTTTGTCGAAAGTTCCGGCGGTGTCCGGTTTTTGGGCAATACGCTTTTCAGGGCCGCGATTGAATTACCTGCGATTGTCACTGTCGGCAGCTATACTGCCGATGTATATCTGTTCCGCGATGGCAAGCTGGTCCATGTACAAAACTCGCCGCTGTATATAACCAAAAGCGGCTTTGAACGGTTCATCTTTCAAATGGCCCAGGAAACACCAACCACCTATGGCATCATCGCGGTTCTCATCGCGCTGTTCTGCGGCTGGCTTGCCGCTGTGGTCTTCCGCAAGAGTTAGAGTACTTCTATCGCCGCAACCGGTTTGAACTGATCGGGAAAACCTGATTTTCCCCTATCGCCCAGGCATGGAACGGGCGATTTTTCAACAGGGTCGAAAAGGCCTCACTACGCACATTGAGGCCGCCGGTATAGGCACCAAAGGCCGGCATGATTAATCGCTGGTGGTTGGCAACAAACGCCCGGCGGCGCAGCTTGCGCGCCTTGGTTGCTATCGTGGCGACGGGATGGAGGTGACCCGCAATCTCTGCGCCGGTCAGATATTCCAACGGTTCATGTCTTAGTGCTATGCCATTTATTATCAGTTCCTGCGTGGCTTCACCCCCCAGACCGGGCGCAGGTTCGGGGTCGTGATTTCCGGCAATCCATATCCAATTACTCGTGCGTGTCAGTGCTGTAATTCTATCGCGATCTTCAAGGCTCAAACGCTGCGCACCATTGATGTCATGAAAACTGTCACCCAGGGCGATGATCTGTCCGGGCCGGTATCTGGCAATTGTGCGCTCAAGCACACTCAAGGTCTGGCCGGTATCATAGGGTGGTAAAGGCTGATTGCGGACAGCGAAATATGACCCCTTTTCAAAATGCAAATCCGAAACAATGAGGGTGTCTTGCCCGGGCCAGTACAAGGCACCGGAAACATCGGGCTGGAAGGTATCGCCGTTCAATATCAGGTCAGGTGAGCCTGACGGTTTCAAATCCAGCGCCCTAGACAAACCTGCCTGCTTCCGCGATTAAGGTGTCTGCCGCCTCAGCCAGCAAAGCTTCGCTGGCCTGGCCGTAGACCGGCTCGCGACCGATTTCGAGCATAATCGGAACAGCCAGTGGCGAAATAGTGTCGAGCTGTTTTAGCACAATCTGTCCTTTGATGCGTGACAATAACTGCCCCAGCCGGGCAATATCGAGCAGACCTGAAGCTGCATCGGCCCAGGTTGCCCGCAACAGAATATGATCGGGTTCATGTTGACGCAAGACATCATAAATCAGGTCGGTTGAAAAGGTAATCTGACGGCCTGATTTTTCACGACCGGGAGAACGCCGCTCAATCAGCCCGGAAATAATGGCGCAGTTTTTAAACGTGCGCTTGAGCAGGGATGAATTGGCCAGCCAGGCATCAAGATCATCGCCCAGCATGTCTTCGGCAAACAAATCGCTCAAAGACAATGAGCCGCTGGCACACATCGCCCCCATATCGCGCAAACCCCAGATTGTCAGAGCATATTCATTAGCAACAAAGCCTAATGGTTGCGCGCCCATCCGGTCGAGCCGCCGGGTCAGAAGCATGCCAAGGGTCTGGTGCGCCAGGCGTCCTTCAAACGGATAAGCCACCAGATAAAATTTGTCAGCGCGCGGGAATGTTTCAATCAGCAAATTGGTTGGTGATGGCAACACCGAGTTTCGTTTTTGCAGCTTTAACCAGTCGCAGACTTGCGTGGGCAAAAGCTGCCATTGATCTTCATGGGCGAGAATGTGGCGCACTTTTTTGGCGAGGTATGTGGAAAGCGGAAATTTTCCACCGTAATATGACGGCACTTTAGGCTCTGTTGCCGATGATCTTGATACATAGGCCTGCGCCTCGTCGAGACCCTCAAAACGCAAGACCTGGCCTGAAAACAAAAAAGTATCGCCAACACTCAATTGATCAATGAAACTTTCCTCCACCTCGCCCAGCACCCTGCCGCCGCGAAAGGCTGTTCCAGCCCTGCGGCGGCGTTTTACCAGACGCACCTTGAGCATGCTATCGGCCACTATAGTACCGATATTAAGCCGGTATTGCTGCGCCATTCTAGGATGAGACAGCCGGTATTTGCCTTCCTCGTTAAGTTTGATGCGGGCATATCTGTCATAGGATTTAAGTGCATAACCACCGGTGGCAACAAACTCGACGGTCTGGTCAAATTCATCGCGGGCAAGGTCACAGTAAGGAGCAGCCGTGCAGATTTCAGCATACAACTCATCGGCTGCAAACGGTCTTGCGCAGGCCATGCCGAGAATATGCTGGGCGAGCACGTCCAGCTGGCCTTTCAAAGGTCGCGCACTGTCCTGTTCGCCCTTGCGCGCGGCTTCCTGGGCAGCCACACATTCAAGCACTTCAAAGCGGTTTGAGGGTACAAGCAACGCCCGGCTGGGCTCATTGAGCCGGTGATTTGCACGACCGATACGCTGTAAGATGCGGCTGGCCCCTTTGGGGGCACCAACATTGATAATCAGATCCACATCGCTCCAGTCAATGCCAAGATCAAGGGTTGAGGTGCAGGCAACGGCGCGCAGTTTCCCCGCCACCATGGCCGCTTCAACCTTGCGGCGCTGGCTCACATCGAGCGATCCATGATGCAGGGCTATGGCAATGGTGTCTTCATTAATGTGCCACAGGGCCTGAAACATCCGCTCTGCCTGTGAGCGCGTATTGACAAAAATCAACACCAGCCGATTGGTCCTGATTGCCTGATAGATTTCATCAACAGCATAAAGCGTGGAATGGCCCGCCCACGGGATGTGCTCGGCGGTTTTGAGAATACGCACGTCGGGTACGGCCCCGGATTGACCATAAACCACTTCAGACAGGTCACGGGTTTTTCCACCGGTCTTTTGCGCCACAAGATAAGCCCGCAGGTCATCAGGTTGAAAAACCGTTGCTGACAATCCGGTTAAAATCATGTTGGGGGCAAGCTTTCGCAATCGCGACAACGCCAGGGCCAGCAGGGAGCCGCGCTTGGACGTTATCAGAGCGTGCAGTTCATCAAGGATGACGCGATTTAAATCAGCGAAAAAATTGTCTGCCTCAGGTGTGGCCAGCAGCAGCGAGAGCTGCTCGGGCGTCGTCATTAACATATCGGGAGGATTTATGGTCTGGCGACGTCTTCGAGAATGCGGCGTATCGCCAGTGCGGGTTTCCACCCGAATTGGCAATCCCATATCATCAATCGGTGCCTGAAGGTTGCGTGCCACGTCAACGGCCAGGGCTTTCAAAGGTGAAATGTACAGTGTGTGGGGACCGCTTTTTTTCGTGTTCTGAAGATTTCCCGTGTCGGTAAGGTCAATCAGAGAAGGCAGAAATCCGGCCAGGGTTTTACCCGCACCAGTGGGAGCTATGAGCAGGGCTGACTTTCTCGAACGGGATAATCGACACAGGTCCAGCTGATGGTCCCTCAGGTGCCAGTTGCGGGCTGAAAACCACTGCAAGAATTGCTCGGGCAGCAGGGCATCGTCTTTTTTAATCGATCTGGACATATGACATGCTAGAACCCATATTGATTACAGTCCAACGGCAAAATGGAATAGGCGTTCATGTTCAATCAATTTATCGGCGGGCGGCCAGGTGCTGTCATTATCAGGCTGGTGGTTCTTTCCATTCTTCTGGGTATCATGCTGTCGTTCTTTGACCTTGATCCGTTTAATTTCTGGTACAGCCTCAAAAACCTGTTTTTGCGAATCTACGATATGGGTTTTGGTGCGGTTGAATGGATGGTGAGATACCTTGCTTTAGGCGCTGTAATCGTTGTTCCTCTCTGGGTTATTGGGCGTTTGTGGAAACTCTACGCCAACAAATCCCCCTAAAACCGACTGTCATTTACCCATGATCAGCCACCGCCAAATACTGGCAATCGCTGTGCCGATTGTTATTTCCAACGTCTCGACCCCGCTTATCGGTCTGGTTGATACAGCTGTTATGGGACGTCTGGACGATGCGGCATATATCGGGGCAATAGCGCTGGGGTCGATGATCCTGACATTCCTGTTCTGGGGTTTGGGCTTTTTGCGCATGAGCACCACAGCCTTGACAGCGCAGGCGCACGGAGCCGGCAACAACGACGAGATAAGAGCCAGTCTGGGCCGCGCCATGGCTGTTGGCTTAGCTGCCGGCGCGGTGTTGATCGTGCTGCAATCACCGCTAAATTCAATTGCCTTTGGGCTGGTTGAAGCAACCGACAAGGTTGAAAGCCTGTCATCTGAATACTTTAATATCAGAATCTGGAGCGCACCGGCGGTCTTGTCCAACTATGTTTTACTGGGCTGGTTTATCGGCCTGGGCCAAAGTGGCAAGGCGCTGATGATCCAGCTGTTCCTGAATGGCGTTAATCTCATTTTGGACATCTATTTCGTTCTTGGTCTGGGCTATGATGTGGCTGGCGTGGGAGCCGCCTCGGTTATCGCTGAATATTCAGCTTTTGCGCTTGGCGGATGGTTGATGATGCGCGAGCTGCGTCAGCGTCCCGGTGTCTTTGATCTTACGAAAATACTGGCACCGGAGAAACTTCGGCGCACCATGATCATCAATCGCGACATCATGATCCGTACACTGTGCCTTATTTTTGCTTTTTCATGGTTCACAGCCCAGGCGGCAAAAAGCGGCGATATCATTCTGGCTGCCAATGCCATCTTGTTGAACTTCATCACCCTGGCGGCTTTTTTCCTCGACGGCTTTGCCGTTGCCGCTGAAACGCTTGTCGGCCAGGCGATGGGGGCAAAAAACCGGACAGCTTTCAGCCGGGTGGTAAAGCTTTCAACCCTTTGGGCATTTGCCATCAGTGTCTTTGTCAGTCTGGTTTTCTGGTTTGCCGGTGATTTTGTCATTGCCTTTTTGACGGTGAATACCGAGGTTAGAAATTCAGCTTCAATTTATCTGCCGTGGGCAGCGGCTGCCCCGGTTGTTGCCATCCTCGCCTATCAGCTCGACGGTATTTACAATGGTGTCACCCGCACAGTCGAGATGCGCAACCTGATGATTTTGAGTGTGGCCTTCTATCTTGCCGCCTGGTGGATGCTGGTGCCAGCTTATGGCAATCACGGTCTGTGGGCGGCGCTGATGTTGTTTTTCATCGTCCGCGGATTAACGTTAGCTGTGCGATACCCGGCTCTGGTGCGTGCGACTTTTATTTGAGGCTGAAAAGCTTCCAGGCCAGCCCGCTCCCCCGGCCCAACCACCCGACAAGGTACCCTGAGGGGTGGTTGGGCCAGGGAAGTGGGCTGGCCTGGAAGCTTTTCGTATAGAACCCATGCAGAAAATCAGGATGGATTTCGCCTAAAACCCCCAAAGCGATTGCGATATTCACCGGCAGTCAAACCGGTGGTTGTGCGAAACAGCCGGCTGAAGGCGGATGGGTCCTGATAACCGACACTCCAGCTGATTTCGCTCACCGGTAACTGCGTGCGCTCGAGCAGGCCACGGGCCTTTTCGATACGCAGGTTTTGCAGGTAGGCATTCGGCGTAAAGCCTGTGGCAGCTTTAAAACGCCTGAGAAATGTCCGGCGGGAAAGATGGGTTCTCGCAGCCATTGTCTCCACAGTGATGTCATTGTCCACATGGGCTTCGAGCCAATGCTGGAGTGCGAGGATTACCGGTTCGCCATGGGTTAAAGGCGGGGTGAAACTGCGATAATTGCGCTGTTCGCGCCCGCCGGGATCGACCAGCAGATGGCGGGCGGTTTGCGATACCACGCGCGGACCAAGCCAGCGATTGACAATGAAAAATCCCAGATCAACCCACGCCATCAACCCGCCTGCGGTGACAATATCATTGTCATCAATCAGCAAATGTTCAGCATTTACCTGAATTGCCGGAAACGCTGTGCAGAATTCTTCTTCAAGGTCCCAGTGAGTGGTGATGGCGCGGCCCTGCAACAGCCCGGCGTGACCAAGCCAGAAGGCTCCGGCACAGACCGAACACATCAGGGCCCCCGCACCATGTTGCGCCCGCAACCAGGCATGGATGGATGGGTGATTTTTGCCGCGCGAGTTTTCCAGACTTGGTGGCAGGATCACCGCATCAAACGTTGCCAAAACCGGTTGGGACATCGCTTGTTTGGAAAGCTGCTGCACAACCAGTTGGCGACCACCGTGTTGGCGGACATTGCGATTGGCAATCATGAACAGATCTTCAAGCCCGAGAACGGCAGACATCTGCACGCCGGGATAGGCGACAATTGCGATTGTGAAAACTCGTTCCGATTGTGTAATTTGGCAGATATAGCACATTAAATGTCATTTACGCCAATTTCAATTTTCAACGCGGGCATCTAGGTTTCAGGTCAATGTGAAACCAAAGGAGCCTGAAATGTCCAACACAGCACTTGTTCTTGTCGATATACAAAACGATTATTTTGAAGGCGGCATGTGGCCGGTCGATAAAATGCTTGAAGTGTCGTCAAATGCGGCGCGCCTGCTTGAAAATGCCCGCAACAAGGGGCAAACGATTGTCCATGTTCGCCACGAAATCCCTTCTGATGAAGCTCCGTTTTTCCGGCCGGGATCGCCGGGAGCTGAAATTCATTCTTCGGTTGCGCCCAAGGGTGATGAACCGACAATCCTCAAACACCGGCCCAACAGTTTCCAGGACACATCCTTGCGTGAGGACCTTGATGCGAAGGGTATCACCGAAGTTATTATCTGCGGTGCCATGAGCCAGATGTGTATTGATGCCACAGCGCGGGCCGCGGTTGATTTTGGCTATGAGGTTACCGTGGTTGAGGATGCCTGTGGTGCCAAGGAGCAGGAATTCAATGGACAAGATGTGCCTGCACCGGTTGTGCAAGCAGCCTTCATGGCACCGCTGGCAATGCTTTATGCCCGGGTCATCGACACAGATGCCTATCTTGCGCAGGACGGGTAAGGTTCACAGGATATCGAGAACGCTTTGCGGCGGGCGGCCGATTGCGGCCTTTTCACCGGCGACAACAATCGGACGCTCTATCAGTTTTGGCGAAGTTACCATGGCGGCGATGATGTCATCGTCGCTTTTGGATTTATCTCCGAGGTTGTTGTCCCTGTAGGCCTCTTCATTCTTGCGGGTGATATCGCGGGCGCTCACTCCCAGCTTTTTGACGATTGATTTCAATTCATCGGCAGAGGGCGGGGTTTTCAGGTAGTCGATGATTTCCAGATCGACGCCGCGCTCCTCAAGCAGGGCCAGGGTCTGGCGGGATTTACTGCAACGTGGATTGTGATAAATTTTTACGTTCATATTTTTAGACTTTCTCAGATTTTTCATTCAGCAGCCAATGGAAAACAAGTGTGGCGCATATGGCCGCCAGCAGTTGCACAATAACGAATGCCGCAACATCGCCTGGATGAATTCCGGCAAACGTGTTGGAAAACCCTCGCGCAATGGTCACTGCCGGATTGGCAAAAGAAGTGGACGAGGTAAACCAGTAGGCAGCGGTAATATAAAGCCCCACCGCATAGGGAACGGCTTCGGGCCGGGCTTTCAGACAGCCAAGGATAATGCCTACAAGCCCGAAGGTTGCAACAAACTCCCCCACCCATTGCCCCGGACCTGTTCGGATGGTGGTCGAGGGGTCAAACAATGGATTGTCAAACATCACATGGGCAATCAAAACGCCTGAAATACCACCAAAAACCTGCACCAGAACATAAAGCATGGATTGGCCGGCAGTGATTTCCCTGCGAAGGGCAAAAGCGAGAGTAACGGCGGGATTGAAATGTGCGCCCGATATGGGGCCAAATACCAGGATCAGCACTACCAGAATAGCCCCGGTGGGGATGGTGTTGCCAAGCAGGGCAATGGCAACATTTCCGCCCGCCAGCCGCTCGGCCATGATGCCGGAGCCTATAACAGTGGCCAGCAGAAAAAACGTTCCCAGCCATTCGGCAAAAAGCCTGCGTTTCATAAGCCTAGCTTTCCTGATTGAATTTCGTTAACCATTCTTCTGCTTTTGTACCGACAGCATCGGTAATGTTTTCGTAGCCATCGCGGGCCAGAAGGTCACTTAACCCCGATATGATGGAGCCGACCAGCCCGACGCCTTCGTATATCAGTCCGGTATAGAGTTGAACCAGCGTTGCCCCGGCGGTGATTTTTGCGTATGCGGTTTGGGCCGAATCAATGCCGCCAACACCAATGAGAGGTATTTTACCGGCGCTGAGTACATGAAACCTGGCCAGCACAGCGGTTGATTTTTCAAACAATGGCGCACCGGAAAGACCACCGGATTCATCTGCATTTTCAACTCCCTGCACACTGCCCCGGGCGATGGTGGTGTTTGATATAATCGCACCGTCAATTTCTCGTTGCAGGCAGATTTCGACAATGTCATTGAGTTCAGCTTCGGTGAGGTCGGGCGCGATTTTTACCAACACCGGCACACGGGCGTGTTTTTTGGCGCAGGCATCCCGCTGACTTAAAACCGCCGCAAGCAGGTGATCGAGTTCATCACGTTGCTGCAGGCCTCTTAATCCCGGCGTATTGGGAGATGAAATATTGACGGTGAAGTAAGAGGCTACTTGTGCAAAGGTTTTGATACCGGCGACATAATCCAGTGTTTTGTCAACCGTATCCTTGTTGGCTCCTATATTGACCCCGACAATGCCGTTTTGTCCTCGCTGCTGCAAACGTTGAAAAGCCGGCCCGTGGCCGTCATTGTTAAATCCGAGGCGATTGATAACGCCGCGCTTGGATTTGAGCCTGAAAACACGCGGGCGCGGATTGCCCGGCTGCGCTGCAGGTGTCAGTGTGCCGACTTCGGCAAATCCCATGCCCAACCTCAAAATGGCATCGGGCACTTCGGCGTTTTTATCAAAGCCTGCGGCAATACCAACAGGGTTCGCAAATTTCAGGCCAAACACGGTTTGGGCGAGATTATCGGGCGATGCAGCATCAGGACGGGGGTAAATCCCAGCTTTCAGTGCCTGAATGGCCAGCCTATGGGCTGTTTCGGGGTCCAGTGCGGTCAAAAACGGCTGGGCCAGAGAAAACAGCGAACTGGTCATGGTTTAATCTTCCAGTGGCGGGAAAACGTGTGTGCCATCCTCAGCCACCGGCAAGTCTGTAACCGACGTTGCCGCATCCACATCAAGCGTGGCAAACAGATGGGGGAATAATTCTCCGCCACGCGCGGCTTCCCACTTTAAATCATCGCCAAGGCTCCTTGCCGCGACCGCCACCAGAACCAGACCTTCCCGGCCTTTGAAATGCAGGTGGGCGGTTTGTTCAACCTGAGCGGCGGTTGAAAAATGAATGTAACCATCAAGCAAATCAATTGCAGCACCTTCAAATCGCTGATTTGCACAAGCGATATCCCGCTCCTCTCTGGAACAGATTTTATAAATCGTTTCTGACGTCACCGCGCTGACCGCTGTTGTTGGAAAACCGTGCTCCATCCTTAGACCGCCCTTGCGATGACCACAAGGTGCAGCAGAATATCAAACATTGATTTCTTCGGGAAAACATGCAAAAAAGGTAATAATTCCTATTTTTGCATCAAAAGACTGATAAATGGCCCATTACAGGATAAAATTCCGATCCCATGCTGACACATCGTAAAATCTGGAGTGCTCTGGACGCCCTGGCGCGCCACCACAGCCTGTCGCCTTCCGGCCTTGCTCGTAAAGCCGGTCTCGACCCGACGACATTTAACAAATCAAAACGGGTGACAGCAAGCGGGCGTTTGCGCTGGCCCAATACGGAAAGCCTGTCGAAGGCGCTTGAAGCAACGGGAGCCAGTCTGGATGATTTTCTGGCGATTTTAAATCAGATTGATGGTGCAGGTGCGCCGCGGCCGTCACGGTTGTTGCCGCTGATCGGCTTTGCCCAGGCCGGTAACGGCGGTTATTTTGATGATGGCGGGTTTCCCGTTGGCGGTGGCTGGGATGAAGTATCGTTTCCCGATGTTAACGACGAAAATGCCTATGCGCTGGAAGTTTCGGGCGACAGTATGCTGCCGGTCTTTCGCGATGGTGATACGATTATCGTCTCGCCGGGATCAAACGTGCGCCGCGGCGACCGCATTGTCGTGCGCACCCTAGAGGGCGAAGTGCTGGTAAAAGTCCTCTACCGCCAGACCGCCCACACACTCGAGATTATGTCGTTTAATCCGGAGTATGAAAACCGGGTGCTGCAAACATCAGAGATAGACTGGATCGCGCGCATTGTGTGGGCAAGTCAGTAAAGTGACGTTCAAGCGCCACTAAGGCTGCGCGGGCCTTGCCCGCTAGTCCAACGCTGCGCTCGTCCAGGTGCCATACGGAAGTTTGACAGTGAGGCAGGGTAGCTATTAGTCGTGGGGTATCATCACAGCACTGTTTGTATGCGCTTCAACAATCCCTCTCAGATCAACAATGTCTCCATCTATATGTCTAAGGATTGCACTATAAACCTTCGTATCATGACCCGGGATAAATTTCCCACCTTTGGTCATATCACCGCACCCACAAGCACAAGATTTTGGGACCGTTTTGCGTGGCATCTCTGATCTCCTTCTTGATTCAACTTGGAGAAGCATAGCATAAGTAACAACCCGGGTCAATCCCGGGATGTCCCTGCACTTCCCTACCTTCTCATCACCTCTGCCGGAAGGGGTAATCGGTTTAATGGTGTCGCACACGGGTGGTTCAATTATCCGCACCGTCCCGGCCTTGAGCCGGGATCTATTGGTGTTCAGCTGAAACGTCGGCAAGTCCCGGCTCAAGGCCGGGACGGTGCGGTTGTGCCTTGGTAATCAAATCTCTCTCAAACTCCCCTACACCTTAAAATGCTTGGACAGCTTCAGGCCCTGGGCCTGGTAGTTTGAGCCTATGTCCTGGCCGTAGATTACCTCAGGCACGTCTGTCAGGCGTTCGTAAATCAGGCGGCCGATAATCTGGCCATCATCTAACACGAAGGGGACATCGTGGCTGCGCACTTCAAGCACTGCCCGGCTGCCGGTGCCGCCTGCTTTGGAGTGGCCAAAGCCGGGGTCAAAGAAACCGGCATAGTGAACGCGGAATTCTCCTACAAGCGGATTTATCGGCACCATTTCTGCGGCATGGCTGGGCGGCACGTGGACGGCTTCTTTGGAGACCAGAATATAGAACTGGTCGGGGTCTAAAATAAGACTGCTGTCGCCGCGATTGATAATCGGTTCCCAGAAATCATCAATTTCATAAGCACCAATCCGGCTCAGGTCAATCAGGCCGGAATGGCGTTTGGCGCGGTAGCCAATCAGGCTGCCCTTGCCGGAGCCTTCCAGATCTACACTCAGGGCGATGCCATTGTTGATGTCTACATTACCGGAAAAAACCAGAGTGGATTGTTCATGCAGAGTGCGCATTTCCTCATCACTGTGCTGGCAACTACCGCTGCGAAACCGTATCTGGCTCAGGGTTGAGCCTTCGCGCACCAGTATGGAGAATGTCTTGGGGCTTATCTCAGCATATAATGGACCCTCGTAGCCAGCGCTTACCGTATCAAACGATTGGCCGTAATCGGTAATGACACGGGTAAACACATCCAGCCTGCCGGTGGAACTCTTTGGATTGGCGGCGGCAGAAACACCGGGTGGAAGTTGGAGGTTCTCGATCAAAGGCACTATATAAACGCAGCCTGTTTCCAGCACTGCGCCATCGCCCAGGTCGATTTCATGCAAACACAGGGCTTTGAGCTTGTCTTCCACCGTGCATTTTGGTCCGGGCAAAAAACTGGCACGCACGCGAAAAGCAACGCGACCAAGGCGTAAATCCAGACTGGCCGGCTGGATTTGCCCCTCACTAAAGGGCTGGTAAGCGCCAATTCCGCCGTGTTCTATCAGAAATTCGATGCCATGGGCGGGTAAAATACCATCGCCAAGGTTTGATTGAGAAGCCGTATTCATTAAGGATCAGTACTCATAAACAGTTTTTCCGCTAGATATGGTCTTTATCTGATTGTAAGCTTGCCGCCAACCTTTGGATCAAAGACAGTGGAAAACCCGGATCGATGTCACTTTATAATTGCACCACGCGGTTGATCAAAATAACGGCAGAGCCGGTTTTTCTCGATGAGGAATCGCAACCGGAAGATGATTATTATGTCTGGGCCTATACAATTGTTATAGAAAACACCGGCGAAGAAGTGGTGCAGCTGCTCAGTCGTCACTGGATGATTACGGATGCCCATGGCCGGGTTCACGAGGTGCGCGGGCCCGGTGTGGTCGGTGAGCAACCGATCCTTCAGCCTGGAGAAAGTTTTGAATATACCAGTGGCACGCCTTTATCCACGACAACCGGGATCATGGTGGGATCATACGAGATGACAACAAATTCTGGCGAAAAATTCGACGTTGAGGTTCCTCCCTTTTCTCTGGATTGCCCCTATGCCGTCCATAATGTGCATTGAGCACACAGTTCCTCCAAGGATAAGTTAGAAATTGCTCGACCTCAGGCCCATATTGCTGGTGATCGGCATTTTGCTGACCACACTTGGCGTTGCCATGCTGGTGCCAGCGATTGTGGATTTGCACCTCGATCATCCCGAGTGGCTTGTCTTTGCCGCTTCATCAGGACTGACGCTGTTTGTCGGCGTCACTTTGACCATGATCTCCTGGGGCAGGACCAGCAATCTCAATGTCAAACAGGCTTTCGTTTTAACCACTTTTTCGTGGGTGGCACTGGCCGCATTTGCCGCCATTCCAATCGCCTGGAGCGAGTTAAACCTCAGTTACACCGATGCCTTTTTTGAAGCCATGTCGGGATTGACGACCACAGGGGCTACCATCATTACCACGCTGGATACAGCACCGCCGGGCATATTGCTGTGGCGGGCGCAACTGCAATGGCTGGGTGGTATCGGCATTATTGTGATGGCGGTTGCGGTTTTGCCGATGCTGCAAATTGGCGGTATGCAGCTGTTTAGAATGGAATCGTCCGATACATCGGAAACAATTCTGCCGCGCGCAACCCAGATTGCCGGTTCCATCACCTTGTTGTATCTAGCCATATCGGCAGCCAACACGCTTGCCTATGTGATGGCTGGAATGGGGCTTTTTGATGCGGTTGCCCATGCCATGACGACCATCGCCACGGGAGGATTTTCAACCTACAATGCCTCAATCGGCCAATTCAACTCAGCTGCGGTCGACAGTGTGGCAATCGGATTCATGATCATCGGCAGCCTGCCATTTGTGTTATATCTGCACGCCTTGCGCGGCAATGCCGAGCCGTTGTGGAAAGATTCACAAGTGCGCTGGTTTTTCACTCTGATACTTATTTTTGTGGCCATTGCCACCTTGTACCAGATCGTTGTCAACGCAAATACCGGCACCCGCGCCTTTCAACTGGCGGCATTCAACGTGGTATCGGTCATGACCGGCACCGGGTATGCCACCGCTGATTATGGTCTGTGGGGGCCCTTTGCCGTGGTGTTTTTCTTTTGCCTCATGTTTATCGGCGGCTGTGCCGGGTCGACCTCTTGCGGGCTTAAAATATTCCGCAGCCAGGTCATCTTTGAAAACGTCAAAGTACATATAAACCGCATCATTTATCCCCACGGCGTTTTTGTCGCCCGTTATAATGACAGGTCCCTGCCGGATCATGTTTCAGCCTCGGTTTTGAGTTTTCTGTATTTGTTTCTTCTGTGTTTTGGCCTTTTATCCATCGCCCTTAATTTTACCGGTCTTGACATTTTGACGTCAGTTTCAGCCGCCGCCAGCGCCATGGCCAATGTGGGCCCGGGTTTAGGCAAGATGGTGGGACCAACGGGTACTTTTGAGGAGGTCTCGGACATTGCCAAATGGCTGCTGAGTTTTGGCATGTTGCTGGGCCGGCTGGAATTATTCACGGTGCTGGTGATGCTGACACCGGCATTCTGGCGCTCGTGACAGAGCCGGCAAAACGATCCCGCATAAGCTAGAGCGGGTCTGATTTTAATGGAAACATATGGCATCAGCCGCACCGTCCCGGCCTTGAGCCGGGACCTGTTAACGTCCAACCGGAGTATCGGCAGGTCCCGGCTCAAGGCCGGGACGGTGCGGCGAAAAATGGCTAACCCGGTTCGGTTTTGCTTTAACCGATCTTGCATTAAGACGTTATTGTCTAAAACGATCCCGCATAAGCTAGAACATCATGGACGCCCAACGGGGTTCGTTGTAAGCATTCGGGCATCTTGATTTTAGAGGAGAAGCAGCATGGACCGGTTCACCGGTGGTTGCTCTTGCGGCAACGTTCGAATTGTGGCGTCGGGTCAGCCCTACCGGGTCGGCCTTTGTCACTGTCTCGACTGCCGCAAGCATCATGGCGCCCTTTTTCACGCCTCCGCAATATTCCCCCGCGATGCAGTGACGATCGAAGGCGAGGTCCGCGATTACGCCGGGCGCTTTTTCTGTCCCCGCTGTGGCTCGCCCATTTTCGCACGCAGCGCAGACGAAATCGAAGTGAACCTGGGCTCCCTCGATGACACTGACCAACTGATACCAACCTATGAAAGCTGGACCGTCCGCCGCGAGGCCTGGTTGCCGCCGTTTGCGCTGACGAAACGATACGAACGCGACCGCGACGCCACGGGTCGCTTTGAGGAGTAAATGGCAAGAACGCTACGAAGCTGCCGTTAAGAGGTGAGCGTTGTAAGAACAATGGGTTTTGCAACGGTCAGATGTCGGCTACGCGGACAAAGCGACAAGGCTCTGATATAAGCGCAAACGCGCGCGAGAGCGCGATTGATCTCAAATCGTTTTATGATTACCGAATTTTCTTTGCGATGACACAATCTCAACTTACAAGGAGACCTTCTATGGATCTAAAAGAATTTATACTCGAAACGATATCAGCGATCACTGATGCCACTTCAGAGTTGCAAAAAAAATATTCAGATGACGATGTCATAATAAATCCTCCTTCTGCTCTATCTGGAAAAGATGTTTTTCAAACAGGAAGCTCAAACTACACGATGCGCCGCGTTCAAAATATTAGTTTTGATGTAGCGGTAACTGCGTCCTCTGAGAAAGCCGGTGGTGGTGAAGCTGGTATAAAGGTGCTGTCAATTGAGCTGGGCGCAGATGGAAGAAAGACGGTTTCCGACGAGCAGGTAAGCCGCGTCAGCTTTGAGGTGCCGATGACCCTCAAACCGTCAGGCCATGAAGCCAAAAATATGGCAAAAAGAGTGAGTGAAGAACAAAAACCCGCGGAGGCAAACGATCAGTGATGTCCGATGATAATTTCGAATAAAATCATTTGAGTTAGATGCCACAAAACTTAAGCGAACGCCCAAGTAGGGCTCGAAGTTGTCATTCGCTCACCGCTCTACTAACGATCCTTTTTGACACGGTTTTTGTGGGTCAATGATATAGCTTGGTTGTTGCAGAATCCTGTCGCAAAATATCTGCATGACAACCGGGGGAGACGTTTGAGCCCGACAGGTCTTACTTTGAAACCCGCATGGACCAGCGCTGGGTGCCGTACCAGTACCATCTGAAGAACCTGGCGATATCGTTTTGAATGCCGAGTACTGCGGGGACTAAAATCAGCACCAGTGCTGTGGCCAGAGCCAGACCAAAGACCAGGGTTATGGCCATAGGCAGCAGGAACTGGGCCTGCAGGCTTTTTTCAAACAACAATGGTGTCAGGCCACCGATGGTGGTGAGCGAGGTGAGCAGGACGGCGCGCAGGCGATCGCGGGCACCGCCCGGAGCTGCTGTTGCCAGGACCTCGCCTTCGCCCAGGCGTTTGTCGACCTGGACCACCAGAATAATTGAATCATTGACCAAAATTCCCGACAGGCCCAGCAGGCCGAAGAAACTCAAGATGGTCATGGGAAAGCCCATAATCAGATGGCCGAAGATTGCGCCGACAAGACCAAAGGGTATGACCAGCATTACAATCACCGGCTTGATATAGCTGCCAAACATCCAGGCCAGGATAATATACATGAATATAAGCGCCAGGATGACACCAATGAAAAGATCGCCAAAGGTCTCGTTTCTTTCTTCTGATTTGCCCTTGAAGCTAAAATCAATACCATATTTAGCCGCAATTTCTTTCAGCCCCTGGGCTTTAAGAGCCGCCTCAACCACAATGGAGGTGGTGACATCGGCATCTATGTCGGCGGTCACCGAAACTGAGGTTTTGCCTTCCTTGCGCTGGATCAGTGAAAACCCGGCTTTGTCGCGCAGGTTGACCACTTCTGTCAGCGGCACTTCGATACCTTGCGGGCTTCGGATGTAAAGCTCCCGCAGGGATTGTCCGCCTGTACCTATATTGTCCTCAAGCACCCGAATGGTGATCTCCTCGTCACCGCGGGCAAAACGTTTGGCGATGGCGCCTTCAAAGGCATTTCGCACCTGACGGCCAACCGATTGCGTGGTGAAGCCAAGGGCCGAGCCGCGCGGGGTGATTTCCAGCACGATTTCCTGTTTTCCATAGGGCAGATCGTCAGCGATGCCGGAAACTCCCGGATAACGGCCCAGAAGTTCGCGCAGTTCCAGAGCCGCTTTTTTCAAAACCGCCGGATTACCGCCACTGAGTTGTATATCAATATCGCGACCGGGCGGGCCACCGCGCCGTCCGGTAATTGACAGACGCTCGACCCCGGGAATTTGCGGCACCGCCTTGCGCCATTCCTCGATGATTTTATTGGTGCGGATGGAGCGTTGTTCAGCACGTGTCAATTGCACTTTTATGCGGGCGAAATTATCACCGCGACTTTGCCCCGACGTTCCCAGCGTGCTGTAGGTGGTGGCAACGAGTATCTCACCGTCCGGTGCCAGCTTGTCGGCAACGCGGGTTAAAGAGGCTTCAATCCTGCCCAGGGCTTCGGCTGTGACTTCACGCGGGGTTCCGGAGACAAAAACCACATCTGCCAGGATTACCTCAGGCTCGGGAGTGGGTAAAAACTGAAAGGTAACGCGACCGCTTACCATTACCCCGATCGAAATAATTAAAATGCCAATTGCTGTGGCCACCGTGGTGTAGCGCCAGCGAAAACTGAGTTCAGACAATCGGCCAAAGCCCCTGTCACGAAAGCTTTTAAAACCCTTGTCAAAGCTTACGCGAAACCTGCCCGGTTTAGAACTCATGCGCGACAATGTGTGGCGCAAATGACCCGGCAGAATGAAGAAACACTCAATCAGCGAAGCAATCAGAACGGCAATGACAACGGCTGGCAGGGCGGCGATAATATCACCGATAATTCCGCCAATCAAAAATAGTGGTAAAAAGGCTGCCTGGGTGGTCAGGGTGGCAGCGACCACGGGCGCCAGCATGCGGGTTGCACCGCGCTCGGCGGCAGCAAGGGCGGGATCACCACGCTCCCAGCAGGTGGCAGTGTGTTCGCCAACCACAATAGCATCATCAACAATAATACCAAGGGTCAGGATCAGCGCAAACAATGATATCATGTTGATAGTCTGGCCGGTGACATACATGATCCCCAGGGTTGCCATGACGGATACGGGGATGCCGACAGCCACCCAAAAGGCTATGCGTGCGTTGAGAAAGACAAACAGAATGATCAGAACAAGGATCAGGCCGCCAGCGCCGTTTTTCAACAGCAGTCCGATACGGTCTGAAACCGCATCAGCGGCAACATCATATTTGACCACCTTAAGGTCAGGCGGCAGTGTCGGCAGGTTTTTTTCCAGATATTTATTCAGAATTTCTGCAACTTCCAGCGTGTCGGCAGCGAGCGCGCGCCGGACTTCGAGACCAATGGCTTTGGCTGTGCCCTGAAAGGAAATGGGAGCGGTTTTGTCAAACCTGGTTTCGATTGTGGCAATATCGCGCAGGTAAATCTTTTCACCGCCGGGTAAGGATTTTATCTCGATCTGCGATACAGCCATTGTATCTTCGGCCTGACCGATTGAGCGGATTTGTTTGTCGATGACACCATCGAGAGTGCCCGAGGGCAGATCCTGACTGATTTCGCCTATTCTTGTGGCGATATCGGCCACGGTGAGGTTAAGGCGACGCAATTCTTCCGGGCGCACTGTGACCCAGATCTCCTCATCACGAAAACCGGTATAATTGACCTGGTCAATACCGGCCTCGAGCAAGCCATCGCGAATTTTACGGGCATAGGATTTGAGTGCCAATTCGCTATAGGGACCGGATATGGACAGGCTGGCAACGTCTTCATAGAACTTATGATGCTGAATAATCGGGCGTTCAGATTCTTCGGGCAAAGTGGTGACGTTATTGACAGCTGATTCCACATCGGAAAGCGCTGATTGCATGTTGGTGCCGCCTTCGAACTCCATTATTATGGAGGCCACACCTTCGCGGGCAAATGACGAAAATTCGCTTAAACCATCGGTGTAGCGCAGTTCAGGCTCGAGAGATTTGAGAATACTTTTTTCGATATCTTCAGGACTTGCACCCGGCCAGATCACATTGACGGAGATGACGGGAATTTCCACCGATGGAAAGAACTGCACCTTTAGTTTGGTAAGCGCAAACATGCCCGACAGCACCAACATGATCATCAGCAGGTTTGAGGCATTCCGGTGGTGGGTAAAAAACTTTACCGCCCCATTTGTTTTGGGAGATTTTGCCATGGTTGCATCAAGGACCCTTGGTATTATTTTTCAACAACCAGCAAGCCGTTAACCGGGGCAGATAATCGGCTCGACAGTAGTTTTTCACCGGGCTTCAAAGACCCGCGCACCAAAACGTCAGAGCCGGCATAACCGACCAGTTCAACTTTTTTCTCAACCAGCCTGCCAGCCTCCCACACATAAACGCGGTTATTGTCGTAAAGACTGGTTTCAGGCAGGCGGGCAACATTGTTATAAGTGCGGTCTTTCAGGTAAACTTCAACGAAAGCACCGGTCCGCAACGGTGTTTTGGCAGACTTAAGGTCAAGGCGGGCAAAAACATCAATGCCGCCATTGCTGGCCGAAATCTGGGCACTGACGCGCTCTATTTTACCCGCAAAATCATAAGAGTTGATACCAACACGCCAGATGACGCGAACAGGACGGCCAATTACGGTGCCTGCATCGGCAATTATGCGCCCATATTGACCATCGGACAGGGAAAAGCGCACATCAATCTGCTGACTGTCGATAAGGGTTGCGACGCGGTCATTGGCACTGACAAAACGACCGATTTCACCGTCAACTTTTGCGACATAGGCATCAAAGGGGGCGATAAGCCGGGTGTTGCGAAGGCCGCGTTGGGCCCGGCGAACGGCGGTTTTCAGACGCTCGATGACGGCTGTTTGCTGGCTCGCCCGGGCGCGTTCAATCTCTATGTTACTGGTGCGCTGGGCGATGGCCTGCTGGCGCAAAGACAGGGTGACTTCACGATCATCAACGGCTTTTTGCGAAATTGAGCCCTGTTTTTTCAGTTTAACCGCGCGTTTTAAATCCTTTTCGGCAAGATCCAGTTGAAAGCGGGCAACTTCAAGCTGGGCAATCTCAAGTTGTACCCGGGCATTATATTCCTGAAGCCTGGCCTCGGCTTCCAAAAGACTGCCTTGAGCTTCTTCCAGAGCTGCAACATATTCAAAGGCATCAACCTTAACCAGCATATCGCCTTTTTTGATGATGCCGCCAAGTTTGAAATTTTCGCCGGTTTCGATAATTTCACCCATAACGAGCGTGCGCATATCAACCTGACGCCCGGCAACAGCTTCGCCATACAAGCGCAGTTCGGGGGTTTGATTGTCAATGACGACAGGCACAATTGAGACCGGCCACGATTTTTCCACCACCTTGAGCGGTTCAATCGTCTTTTTCGATGCAACCAACCCCCTATAACCAACAACGGCCGCAGCCACAATGACCAGCGGCAACAGCACACCGACCATCCGGCGCACCACGGGAGGTTTGCTTACCACAGCGTCTAAAACTTCACTTTGATTGACGGGTTTCATCTTTTCAGCTACTCGGCAGCAAAAACGGGCATTATACCACAAGTGTTGGCGTTTGAACGATAGCTAACCCCCGTCATACCTCACCGCCACTGGTATTATAGCCATTATCTATTTATTATTCCACGATTTTCAAGGTATCAACTTCCAACAGTATTAAAGCATAATTACGACAGCGGTAATATGCCGGTGTGGCACTATGGGTAATACCGCTGGATTGCTCTATTGTTTTTTGAATTTTTCCGGGTCGAACGTATAGCTTTGGCTGCAAAATTCACACGTAACAATGATTTTCTCGTCTTTAATCATCGCGCTAATATCATCTGTACTGAACTGGCCAAGCATTTGTTCAATCTTCTGTTTGGAACACTGGCAACCTCTTTGAAGCATGACCGGCTCGAACACATGCACGCCTTCTTCATGGAAAAACCGATAGACCAGGCGCTCCAGTGACACGGTAGGATCGAGCAGTTCATGCGCTTCAATTGTGTTCATTAAGGCTTTGGCGCGTATCCAGCGGTCAGCTTCCTCAAGATCAACGTCTTCTTCCGCATCTTTTCCAGACGGCAATTCTCTGTCTACAGGCACACCGCCAGTGTCGGGCAAAAACTGGAGCATCATACCCCCTGCCTGCCAGCCACTAAGAATACCTTCGGGAGCACTTGATATCAGGGGACCGGCAGCAAGATAGATATTAGTGGGAATTTGTTCGGATTGAGCAAAATATGTGTGGGCAGCCTCACTCAGGGAAATATTGGTGAGCGGTACAATGCCCTGATAGCGCTCGGTATATTTTACCTGATCAATGGTGAAAGCAATATGGCCTTTGCCCAGGAGTTTGGCTGTTGCATGTGCAGCCGATGGATCATGAGCGGCAATAGCATCAGCGTCAAAATGGGCGTAGGCGCGCAAGTTTCCAGAGGACATATAATCGACCACAAGCATGTCGATCGGGCCGTCGCTTTTGGTTTGCAGGGAAAGCTTTCCCTCCATCTTCAATGCCGCGCCCAAAAGCGCTGTCAAGGCAAGAGCTTCGCCCAGAATATGCGCAACGGGTTGGGGGTAATCATGACGATTGAGAATGTCTGTAACCGTTGAGCCCAGACGCACAATACGGCCACGGCAGCCGAGTTGTTTTACCTGAAACGGTAACAATAAATCACTCGCTTCGGCAACAATACCAGCTGTTGTCATGACGCACCTGGAGCCAGACACCAGGCAAGAATGCCCTTTTGTGCATGCAGCCGGTTTTCGGCTTCGTCAAACACCACCGATTGTGGCCCGTCGATTACTTCAGCGGTTACTTCGTCGCCACGGTAAGCGGGCAGGCAGTGCATAAATATGGCATCCTGTTTGGCATTGCCCATCAATGCCTGGTTGACCTGATAGGGTTGCAGGATTTTTTTGCGCATTTCCGTGTTTTCATCACCCATGGACACCCAGGTGTCGGCGACCACGCAATCAGCACCGCGCACCGCGTCATCAGGATTTTCATGCAAAGAAAACGATACGTTTTCGCGCCTCGCCCATTCAATAACTTCCGGGCGCAAGTTCAAATCAGACGGGCAGCCGAGTTTTATTTCAAAGCCGAATTTAGCCGCCGCATGTACCCAGGACACAGCAACATTGTTGCCATCGCCAAGCCAGGCAATCGTTTTGCCGGTAATAGAGCCGCGATGTTCTTCAAAGGTCATGACATCGGCCATAATCTGGCAGGGGTGGGAAAAGTCCGTGAGGCCGTTAATCACCGGAATGGAGGATGCAGCCGCAAGTTTTTCCACGCGCGCATGGCTGTTTCCCCGGATCATGATGGCATCGACATAGCGCGACAGCACCCGGCCGGTATCGGCTTCGGATTCACCGCGCCCAAGTTGCAGGTCAGCGGCACTTAAAACAATGGTCTCACCGCCAAGCTGGCGCATGGCGACATCGAACGACACCCGCGTTCTGGTAGACGGTTTTTCAAAAATCAACGCCAGAATGTGACCGCTCAGCGGAGTTTTATCATCACCGGCACCTTTGGTGCGGCCCTGACGGAGCTGTTTCATCTCGGCACTGTCATCGATAATCGCGCGTGCTTCTTCCGGGCTCAGATCGGCTAAATCCAAAAAATGACGAATGTCTGCAGCCATCACTGTGCCGCCGTTGTGCTGGCGTTGGCAGTGCGGACTCTGTGACAGGCTCGTTCAATGCGGGCCACACCTTCATTGAGAACCTCTTCATCACTTATCAACGGCGGCAGGATACGGACAACATTTTCACCCGCCCCAACCACAAGCAGTTTTTCTTCCAGACAGGCTGAGGCCAGCTCAGTGTTGGCAGCTTTGCACTTTATGCCCATCATAAAGCCCTGCCCTCGAATTTCTTCAATGACATCGGGAAATTCATCGCAAATCCGGGCCAGGTTCTGCTTCAGTAAAAGTGCATTTTTTTGCACCTGGTCCAGAAATCCCGGTTCCAGAACAATGTCGAGCACGCCATTGCCAACGGCCATGGCAAGCGGATTGCCGCCAAAGGTCGAGCCATGACTTCCCGCCGTCATGCCACGGGCAGCCTCTTGCGTTGCCAGACACGCACCCATGGGAAAGCCACCGCCGATACCTTTGGCGCTGGCCAGAATATCCGGCTCGATATTTGCCCATTCATGGGCATAAAGCTTGCCGGTACGGCCAAGCCCGCATTGAATTTCATCTAAAACCAGCAAAAGCCCATATTCATCACACAATTGGCGTAATGCACGCAAAAACTGCGGCTCAATCAGCTTGATGCCGCCCTCACCCATTATGGGTTCTATCAATATGCCTGCGGTTTCATCACCTATTGCAGCTTTAACAGCATCGAGATCGCCGAAAGGAACCTGGTCAAACCCTTCCACCTTCGGGCCGAAACCATCGAGGTATTTCTGCTGACCACCGGCTGCCAGCATGGCCAGGGTGCGGCCATGAAAGGCGCCCTCAAAGGTGATTATCCTGAAGCGCTCGGGCTGACCGCCATGGGCATGGTATTTCCGCGCCATTTTTACGGAACACTCCATCGCTTCGCAGCCGGAATTTGTGAAAAACACCGTGTCGGCAAATGTGGCATCAACCAGACGTTGGGCCAGTCGTTCCTGACCCGGAATATTGAACAGGTTTGACGTGTGCCAGAGTTTTGCTGCCTGCTGGCCCAAAACTTCGATCAGATGGGGATGGGAATGACCAAGCGAATTAACGGCAATCCCGGAGCCGAAATCAAGATATGCCTCACCGTCATCGGTATACAGGTAAGCTCCTTCGCCATGCTCGAAACTCAAAGGGATACGTGCGTAGGTTGGGAGCACGGGGGTAATCACATCATTGTCCTCAAATTCAAAAACCAAAAAGCCGCCGGGACCGGCGGCCTGATCATTTCAGTTTATTGCATAGTTACTGTGTTTTGCACAAATCCAGTATTGAGGTGCTGCCTGCCAGGCTGACCGCACTGCTCAACAAACTTTTTATCGCAACTTCGGTCCTAGCGTCAACACATTCGCGGCCATACTTCGCTCTGATCGGAAAAATTGGCGGGAAACAGAAATAAAAATAGGGGAAAACACATTTTGAGGAGATGAAGTTGTTGCGCCGACATTCCCCGATATTGTAGCTTAACAGCCATCGGCCACGAGATATTGTGTATTCAAGCTGAAATTTGAGTTTCATGGGTGGTGCTGGGTAAAAAATGACCAGCGCCAAGGGGTGAAGGATTCTGTCAGCAGGAAAGATCCAGGTTTTCGTGCCAGTTAGAGGCAAATTGTTTTATGGAGGTTGATTGATGGCGACGTGGACAGAAGATCGCGTTGAGATGTTGAAAAAACTATGGGCGGAGGGCTTGAGCGCCAGCCAGATCGCCACCCGTCTCGGTGAGGTTACGCGAAATGCAGTAATTGGCAAAGTTCACCGTCTCGGCCTGTCCGGCAGGGTAACGCCGTCACGCAACTCACGTCCCAGAGCCAGCAAACCACGACAACCCAGCCATCCCGGTCGTGTAAATTCCTATAGAAGTGCCGGGGCAACGGCCTTGAAGACTGAAACAATGGAGCAAACAGCCCCGTTGCCCGAGCCTGAGCCCGCCCCCATTCGTGAAATCGAAATTCCACCGGGTGAAAGAGCGACCATTTTAACCTTGAGTGAAAAAACCTGCCGCTGGCCGATTGGCGATCCAAGCAGCGATAATTTTCATTTTTGCGGCCGCAATCCATCGGCCAAAATGCCCTATTGCCCGGAGCATTGCCAGATTGCCTACCAGCCAATTCAGGACAGGCGGCGGCAAAAACGCGCAGCACGACGGGCCGGAATGAAATTCGCATCAGGCTGATGGTAGTAGTTCAGGCTAAATCTCTTTAAGGTTAAGGGTATATAGGAGATTGCCTCATGACATCGGTTGCACCGGCTAAAAAGCTTGTCATAATCGGCAGCGGTATTATCGGCCTGTGTTCTGCTTTTCATCTGCTGCGGCAGGATTGGGAAATCACGATTGTTTCCAGTGATCCTGCCGATGATACCACTGCATGCGGCAGCGCCGGTGCCATTGCCATTGCGCAGGTTTTTCCGGCTTCCGAACCGGGGCTGGGGCTAAAAGTGCCGCGTTGGCTTCTGGATCCTTTGGGCCCGTTGTCCATCCGCCCCGGCCACATGCCAAAACTTATGGGTTGGCTGGTGAAATTTCTGGCTGCCGGCACCAGCGCCCGGGTTGAAGCATCGACCAGGGCGTTAGCGTCACTGATGGCGCCTGCGCGCAACCATCATTTTGAGCTGATAAAAGAAATCAATGCGCAACACCTGTTGCGGCAGAATGGCAACCTGTGGCTCTATCACAGTGAGCGCTCACGCAACAAAGATGCCAAACAATGGGCGATGCGCAAGCAGCTTGGAATAAAATTTTCAGCGGTCAACAAAGAACAAATCCTTGAACGCGAACCGGCCCTTGGGCCCGGCGCACATTGCGGCTACTTTATTCCTGACTGGTGCCATTATATTGACCCGCAAGCGCTGCTTGCAAATCTTGCCGATTATTTGCGCAACGCCGGGGTGACGTTTGTGCAGGACACTGTTGGCGGATTTGAATTTGTGGATGAACGTCCCGTCGCAGCGCTAGGCGAGAACGGCAGTAAATTCAAATTCGATGCCTGTCTGGTGGCGGCGGGTGCGCATTCAGCCCGCTTAAGTGCGCAATTGGGAGACAGCTTTCCGCTTGAATCCGAACGCGGCTACAACACCATGTTGCCCAGCACAGGTCTGGATATAAAAACTTACCTGACCTTTGAAGAACATTTTGTACTCACACCCATGGCACGAGGATTGCGCATTGGCGGGGCGGCGGAATTTGCTGGCCTTGATGCCCCACCCAATTATGCCCGCTCAAAAGCCCTGCTGAAACTCGCCAGACGTTATCTGCCCGACCTCAATGATGAAGGCGGCACACAATGGATGGGGCACAGACCCTCCACCCCCGACAGTCTGCCGGTGATCAGCCGCTCAACAGAATTTTCGAATATTTACTATGGATTTGGCCACGGCCACATCGGCCTCACCCTGGGGCCTACCACCGGCAGGCTTTTGAGCCAGCTGATTGGCGAAGATACCCCGGACATCCCGCTTTCACCTTTTGGTATTGACCGGTACTCATAGCCCGGTTTTAAACCCGGTAAAATTCCCGATACCATTCAACCAGGCGATCAATGCCGAGCTCTATGGGGGTTGAAGGTTTAAAGCCGACGGCACTGGTTAAATCATCCACATTGGCGAAGGTTTCCAGGACATCACCGGCCTGCATGGGCAGGAAGTTTTTGTTCGCCGCCATACCGGTTGATTTTTCGATACATTCGATAAAATACATCAGTTCAACTGAATTGTTGTTGCCGATATTGTAGACACGATAGGGGGCGGTGGACGAGCCCGGGTCAGGGGTGTTGCCGCGCCAGTGCGGATTGGCAACAGCGGGCTGGTCGAGCGTGCGCACAACACCTTCAACGATATCATCAATATAGGTGAAATCACGGGCGTGTTTGCCGTGATTGAAAACGTCTATGGTGTCACCTGCCAGTATTTTCCGCGTAAAAATAAAGGGTGCCATGTCGGGCCGCCCCCAGGGGCCGTAGACGGTGAAAAACCGCAGGCCCGTGACCGGTATGCGGTAGAGGTCGGCGTAAGCATGCGCCATCAACTCATTGGATTTTTTGGTGGCTCCGTAAAGTGACACCGGATGGTCAACATGGTGCTGCACATCAAACGGCAGGGCTGTATTGGCACCATAGACTGAACTTGATGAGGCATAGACCAGATGTTCGGTTCCGTGATTGCGGCAGCCTTCGAGGATGTTCAGAAATCCGACAATATTGGTATCAATGTAGGCGCGTGGGTTTTCGATAGAATAACGCACACCGGCCTGGGCTGCGAGATGGACAATGCGCTGGGGAATGCAGGATTTGAACAGGCTGCTTACTGCCTCATTATCTTCAATATCCAGCCGGGAAAACCTGAAATTGCTGTATGCGTTCAAAATTTCCAGACGGGCTTTTTTCAACCCGACATCATAGTAATCATTGAGATTATCAATACCGACGACATCATCACCGCGTTCAAGCAGATACATGCTTGTGTGAAAGCCGATAAAGCCGGCTGCACCGGTAACAAGAATCCTCATGACGGGTTCTGCGTTAAATTTATGCCCAGGGTCTGGCGCTGGGCTTTGGTCAGCTTTGCGCAGATAATCGTGTAGGCCATCTTGATATAACCCTTCAGGTCTTCATCACTTAATGCATCCGCCTGTTCCATCTGCACCCATTTGGCGCGGGCGAGATATGGTGCGGGGATAAATCCGGGCTGTTCGCACAACAGGGAATAGGACAGGTCGTTGCATTTGAAGCTGATTTTATGGTGCGTGCCCTCACCCCAGATTGAACATATTGCGAAGATTTTACTCCCGATTTTCCATACTGATGCTCCGCCCCACTGGACCACATTTGTGGTGGCTTTCAGGCCTTTGCAAAAATCATTAAATTCTTCGCGCGTCATTTAGTCGTCTTCCTCAATTGTCTGATTGGGGAGCTCTTATCATAAGTCCGGCAGGTTAAAAACATCAAGAATTACCGGTATGAAATTGACACCGATAGGCTGCCGGGGAAGTGCCAACAATGCGCTTGAATGATACCCGGAAAGTTTCAAGAGACTGATAACCACATTGATAAGCGATATCGCCAAGAGGGTCATCTGTTGCCTCAAGCAGTTCCTGAGCCCGAAATATCCGCTCACGCTGAAGCCATCTCATCGGCGTGAGCCCGACAGTCTGTCTGAACTTGCGCAAAAATGTGCGTTCACTCATATTTGCCGAAGCCGACATGTCACCCAGCACAATCTGCATGGCAAGATGTTGACGCGCCCAGTCCATGGCCATGCCGATTGAACGCCCGGGACGCAGTGGCACCGGGGTGGGAACAAACTGGGCCTGGCCGCCATCGCGATGAGGCGGTGACACCAGCCGGCGCGCCACATCATTGGCAATTTTACTGCCAAAGTCCCGCCGCACCAGATGCAGGCAGGCATCAATCCCGGCGGTGCTGCCAGCCGATGTGAGGACATTTCCCTCATCCACATAAAGCACATCTTCTTCCACATGGATGTCGGGATATTGTTGTTTCAGATCCGGGATATGGCGCCAGTGAGTTGTGGCACGCCTGTTGTCAAGCAGCCCGGCGGCAGCGAGTACGAAAACACCCGAACAGATGGAAAGACATCGTGCGCCATTATTCGCTGCATCGTTCAAAGCATCAAGCAGGGATTGCGGCGGACGCTCGGTTTTGTCGCGCCATCCCGGCACTATGATTGTGCGGGCAGCTGACAGATCCTGCAAACCACCATCGGCTTCGACAATGATGCCGCCGGTGGCACGGACACGCCGGTCTTCGGCAGCAATGACACTGAATTGATACCAGGGGAAATCAAACTCGGGCCGGGCCAGACCAAACACCTCAACCGCGATGCCAAATTCAAAGGTACACAAGCCATCATAGGTGATGACGGCAACAAGGCCGGGTTCGTCGCGCACAGGTTTTGACGGCAAATCATTCATTGGCGAAATTTTACCATACTTTGTCATTCCCGCCACTATCAAATTTTCGAGAAAATTTATACTGATTGGTCAGCACTTGAAATAATGGAGGGTTTTATGAACAAGACAACTCAACTGCTTGATGCCATCGGTGTCTATCTTGATGCCATTTACTATTGTGATGTGAAAAAACTGGATGAGGTTTTCCATGAGGCTTCCAGCCTTTTTGACGCAGACGAAGGACACATCCTGGCAGATCCCATCGCCAGCTTCCGCGCAGACGTAGGCAGCCGCCCCTCACCTGCACAGCGCAACCAGTTAAGGTGTGACGAGATTATTCTGATCGACTGGCTGTCAGACATCAGTGCCACGGTTAAACTGCGGTTGCAGGCGCATGAAAATGTATTTGTTGATCACCTGTGTTTTGTCAAAGGTGCCGAAGGCTGGAAAATCGTTGCCAAAATCTGGCATCTGGAAAGCACAGCTAAAATTGTTACGATGGAATGAATGGGTTCAACCGCACATTCTGTCTGCTGCATTGATCAAGTCATCAATGACGCCTTCAAGCATTCGCGCCTGGGTTTCATCAACAAGGTCGCCGTTGTCGTTAAAAGCCTGAAAGCCCGAGCCAATGGCAATCTGGCTGGGAATGACGGTGACGCCGACATTGCCTAACATCATGCGCAGGGACACCAGTCCGCGCAGGCCGCCAAGGCCACCGGGAGAGGTTGCGGCAAGCGCTGCGATCTTGCCGCTATAGGCGATCAAAGACGGTTCATTTTCTTCTTCGACACGCGATATCCAATCAAGCGTATTTTTCAAAAGAGGCGAAAACGAGCTGTTGTATTCTGGCGAAGCGATGAAGAAACCATCATGGTCGATGAACAGTTGTTTGAGCCGCCCGGCGTTTTCCGGCAGGCCCTTTTCATCCTCCAGGTCGCCATCATAAAGCGGCATTTCAAAATCTTTCAGGTCAATAAGGGTAACTTCAGCACCTTGTTCCCGAGCCCGCCCGACCGCCAGCTTTGCGAGCTTTTTGTTGATTGAGTCTTTGCGCACACTTCCGGCAAAAAACAGTAATTTAGCCATGGTCTTTTTCCTTTTTTGTAAATTAATGTGTCTGCGGCACGTCGATGATGACGACTTCGCACGCTTTAATTGCTTTTAGGGTAATTGTGTCAACGCCGGTGATTTCCGCACCATCGCCTTTGTTCATGAGGAGGCCTTCTACTTCAATCTGACCTTCTGACACCAGCAGATAGGCTTGTGTATGGATAAGGTGTTGCACTTTAGACCCTGTTTTCAGGCGACCACCGTAAATGGCGGCGTCCTGATCAATGTAAAGCGCTCCTGCATCTTTGTCCCGGGCTCGGCCCGATACCAGCAATGTCAGCGATGTCTGGACCGGAGTTTGCGGAAAATCGCGGGCACCCCACGCCGGTTCAAGGCCCTTGGTACGGGGATGTATCCAGATCTGATAAAGATTGGTGTCTTCGTTTTCGAGGTTGAATTCGGAATGGTATATGCCGGTTCCCGCACTCATCACCTGCACATTTCCAGCTCGCGTGCGGCCCTGATTACCTTGTGAATCACGATGGGTAATCGCGCCTTTGCGCACGTAGGTGATAATCTCCATGTCCTTGTGGGGATGGGTATCAAAGCCCGTGCCCGCCTTGATAATGTCATCATTGATCACCCGCAAGGGCCCAAACCCCATGCGGTCGCGATTGTGATATTGTGCAAAGCTGAAGTGAAAATGCGCATCAAGCCAGCCCAGATCATGGTGGCCGAGCGCGTCATAGGGATAATGCCTGATCATTCCAATCTCCTTTTTCTCCAGGGTAGCAATTCGATAATTGATAGATACATACGATATCTAATTTGGTAATATGGCAAAATCGAATTTGATTAATTCCATTTGATTGATAGTTACCATGGACCATCTGTCGCGCATTGATATCTTCATAGAAGTGGTGAAACACGCAAGCTTTGCCGGGGCGGCGCGCAAGCTCGGGCTTACCAGTTCAGCTGTTTCCAAACAAATCCAGAATCTTGAACGTGATTTGCAGATAAAGCTTCTGGACAGAACCACGCGCAGCGTATTGGTGACGGAAGAAGGGGCAATATATTTTGAACGTGCGCGCCGGGCAATGGAAGATCTGGCCGAGGCCGAGGAGCAAATCCACGAGTTGAAATCATGCCCGCGCGGCACCTTGAAAATCGGCATACCTTTAGGCATCGGGGTAAAATACCTTACAAGCAGTATCGCCGCCTTTGCCCGGCAATATCCGCAAGTAACCCTCGATCTGAAGTTTGATGACCGTCTGGTCAATATTGCTGAAGAAGGTTTTGACGTGGTTATCAGAATTGGTGCGCTGCAGGATTCATCGCTGATTGCCCGGCGTCTGGCTTCATGCCCGACCTATATGTGTGCCAGTCCCGAATATCTTGAACGCCACAGCACGCCCCGTCACCCCGATGACCTCACCAACCATAATGTGCTGGCCTACACCAGAAACCAGGCGCCGCACGAATGGCGTTACAAAGCAAAAAGCGGTGAGGTCGGCCACACAAAACTGAACGGCACATTCAGGTGCGACACCGGAGAAATGCTGCGTGAAGCAGCCCTTGAAGGTATTGGCATAACCTCCCTGCCGATATTCTATGTGGCCGAAGATTTCAAAAACGGCGCTTTGACATGCGTTCTGCCAGACTACACCGCCTGGCCCCCACGCGACATCCACGCCGTCTTCATGCCCAACCGCTACCTCTCAACCCGCCTGCGCCTGTTCATCGACCACATGGCACAAGCGTGCAGGCAATTGCCATGGGAGGTGGAAGATTGAGAATGGCGCACCCGTTCGAACAAAGTTCGAACTCACTTTTGGATGAGGTGACCATTCCTGAAGGAATGGCGCACCGGGGAAGATTCGAACTCCCGACCCCTAGATTCGTAGTCTAGTGCTCTATCCAGCTGAGCTACCGGTGCTTGTTTGACAGGTTTGGTGTGCTGTCTTTTGATTGCGGCTTTTGGCTTGTGACCGTTTGAGTTTGACACTACTAATCGTTCCCTTCGATAAAGGCAAGAGTTGGATTGGGAAACTTGCCATGTTTCTTTATTTTTGGGGATTTTGATCGTGGGTCTGGCGATAAGAGGTCCATGGGCCCACGGTTTTTGCTTCGTAAACGCCTCTGGCGATGGCCCGGGCGCAAACGTCTGCGGCGTAAGTGCCAAGATTGGACAGGGCGAGAGCGTGTGGTTCCTCCAGCCTCTGTTTGCCGGTGGACAACACGAACACGATATCGCCATCGTAAGGCGTGTGTACCGGGCGTATGGCGCGGGCCATGCCGTCGGATGCCATGATGGCAATGCGCCGGGCTTGCGTCGGGGTGAGGATGGCGTCAGTGGCGATGATGCACAAGCTGGTGTTTTGTCCGGCATTGGCGCTGGATTTGAGGGCGGAGGCCTTGGTGGAATGGGTGGCCGCGCGCCTTTGTGCATCAAGGTTTACGGGTTTTATGGGCGGACCGCCAAATTCGCCGTCACATTCAAACGGGGCGGCCCAAAACGAACTGGTGCCGGGAATGGTGGTTGAGCCAAATGAATTTACCACTGCCAGTGCGCCGACGGTGATGTTATCAATCACCAGCGAAGCCGAACCAACACCGCCTTTATAGGTTCCCGACAAGGCACCAAGACCGGCGCCATGATTGCCGAGTTCAAAATGCCCGGCAGCCGCATCACACGCAGCCCCTCCCAAAGCGCGATAAGGGGGCATGTCTCCCCACTCCTTGTTGCCACCGTTGGTGAGATCAAACAGACATGCGGCGGGCACTATTGGGCAGACTTGCGGCTGATCGCGAAAGGCAAAGCCGCGCTTTCGTGCAGCAAGCCAGCTGGTGGCACCGGAGGCTGCATCAAGCCCGAATACCGAGCCGCCGGAAAAAACAATGGCGTGGATGGCGTCGACCAGACAGGTTGCGTCCAAAGCATCGGTTTCGCGCGTGGCCGGCGCTCCGCCGGAAATATTCACCCCGGCAACAGCGGCCTCATCGGGCAGGATCACCGTTACACCGCTGAGCACGTCATGGTCATGGGCGTGGCCCACCCTGATGCCTTCAACATCGGTGATGAGGTTGCGTTTTCCCGGTTTTATGTTTTTTATCATGCGTTTTCACTTTGTTGGTTATGACGCTAATACGTCGGTCAAGCTTTCGTCAATTGATCTGCAATCATTCCGGGGCTAAATTACCCCCTTGGAATTTCGCGTTTTGTTAATTTGAAGAGTTTGAACTATGCGCTGGCACCGATACCTGGCTAAAAAACCGAAAGTATTTCTTGCAGGTGTATTGGTCCTGTTTCTCAGCAGTTGTGGCCAGACCCAGGGCCCTGCCATGGTGAGCACGGCCAATATCCACGCATCAAAAGCAGCGCTTGAAATTCTGCAGGCCGGGGGCTCAGCGGTGGATGCAGCTATTGCGGCACAATTGGTGTTGGGGCTGGTGGAGCCGCAATCTTCCGGCATCGGCGGCGGTGCTTTCATGCTGCACTGGAGCGAAAACGACAGGAAAGTCGATGCTTATGACGGTCGCGAGCGCGCACCGGCCAAGACAAGCGAAAAATTGTTTTTAACTTCCGATGGCAAGCCAATGGCGTTTAAAGACGCCGTGGTCGGCGGTCGCTCGGTCGGTGTTCCCGGTGTTGTTGCGCTTTTAGCCAAAGCATACAAAGATCACGGCAAATTGCCATGGCCACGACTTTTCCGATCGGCCATACAGCTGGCTGAAGGTGGCTTTGAAGTCAGTCCAAGGCTTAACCTGTTAATCAAACGCAACCCGCTGTTGCTCACACAAAAAAATACCCGCAATTACTTCTATGAGAAAGCCGCCAACAATAAATCCGAGCGCCAGCCGTTGCCTGTGGGCTATCTATTAAAAAATCCAGCTTACGCGCAAACTCTCAAGCTTATTGCCAAAGGTGGTAAGGATGCCTTTTACAAAGGCCCTATTGCCAAAGCCATTGTTGCAGCTGTTAACGCCCACCCCAATAAAGGGCTTTTGAGTGACAGCGACTTTGAGCAGTATGAGGCCAAAAAAAGAACAAGCCTGTGCCGCCCCTATCGCTCTTACAGTGTTTGTGGCATGCCGCCGCCAACGTCGGGCGGGATTGCGGTTTTACAGATTCTCGGGATACTGGAGCCTTTCAAACTTGACAGATTGAGGCCAAATTCCACCATGGCAACTCATCTTATCAGTGAAGCCAGCAAACTGGCCTTTGCCGATCGCAACTTTTATGTTGGCGACAGTGACTATGTCGACGTACCGGTTGAGGGATTGCTGGCAAAACCTTATCTGCTCAGGCGAACAGCCCTGATCAGCCCGGCCAGGGCAATGCCAAAGGCCAGCGCCGGGCAGCCGGACAAAACACTCGCGGCCAATCAGATCAGCAGCCCGGATCAGTCTTTGCCTTCGACCAGTCATTTCAGTATCGTCGACAGTTTCGGCAATGCTGTTTCCATGACGACCTCGGTCGAAGGCCCTTTTGGCTCTCATTCAATGGTCGAGGGGTTTTTGTTGAACAATCAGTTGACTGATTTTTCGTTTGTACCGGACGCAGAAGGGCGAAAAGTTGCCAATCGCGTGACCGGGGGAAAACGTCCGCGCTCATCCATGTCGCCAACAATCATCCTTGATAAAAACGGTGAGTTTTATGCGGCAATCGGATCTCCCGGCGGCAGCAGTATTATTGGTTATGTCGCTCAGAGTATTATTGCTCTGGTAGACTGGAAACTGCCCATGCGCGACGCCATTGCCCTGCCCCATGTCATTAATCGCAACGGTGTGACAGATCTTGAAAAGGCAACAGTTCTGGAAAAAATTGCTCCCAGACTGGAAAAGCTGGGCCACAAGATTCGCATTCGCCCCCTAACAAGCGGTCTGCACGGCATTGTTGAAACTTCATCCGGCAGACTAATGGGCGGTGCCGACCCGCGTCGCGAAGGGGTGGTGATGGGTTACAAAAAGCAATAGTTTTTTGAACTGAAGTTGTGCTATATCGAATTCCTCTCGTGCATTGACATAGTATTGAGATCATGAATATGTTTAAGTGAATGTGTTTGCTGCGGCACAGAAAATTTTCCCTCCGACTTTCTGTGCAACGGATGAATGAACTGTTTTAACGGAAAGGTTAGACCTTGGAAAACGCACTGGGACTATCGGGGGGACAGACGCTCCTGATGTCGATTACAATCGGCATTACACTGCTCGGACTGGTCGGGCTGGCAATGGCGCTGCTTATGAAAAAGCGCTGGAAGCTGACATACGGCATTGAGTATCTTTTTATCGCAGCGCTGCTGGTGATGGCCTATTATGGCGATTATGCCAGCACCAGCATCTACACAGCCTATCAGGAAGATCTGCGGGTCAATGAAGCTGTGTCTGGAGAAATTGTCAAAGACGCTGATCGCGACAAGAAATTTGACCGCATTTTAAGGGTTGTCTCTTTTCAGTGGGGCTTTGCCTTTATTACTGCCAAAGAAGAGATCAGCCGCAACGCCGCCGTCGTCAAGCCGGGCGAACGGGTTTTGTTCCAGGTAGTAACCAATGATGTGATCCACGGGTTCAACATTCCTGTTGCCCAAATTACCGCCGAAATTGATCCCGGGGACGTGCGTGAACTATGGATACGTGCGCCCAAAAAACCGGGGAAATATTTGATACAGTGTGTCAACTACTGCGGCGTCGGCCATGCACAGATGAAGGCATGGCTGGTTGTCGAAGGCGATACGCCCACAGCGGAATTAAAAATCAGTGGAGAAAAAACCAATGGCGCATGAACTGGATATCAAGCGCACCGGCGCTGCACCTCACTGGAAACCTGAGAATTTTATCGGCACGACTTCGTTTAAGGCCCTGATGTTTTCTGACGATTACCGCTGTATTGCACTCAAGGGAATTCTAACATCGTTTATCATGCTGGCCCTTGGTGGTACGTTTGCCATCATTTTTCGCACCGAACTAGCGGTTCCCGGTGTCCAGCTTCTTGGTGCCCGGGTATATATGACCCTAATGACATTGCATGGCATGGTGATGGTGTTCGGCTTCCTCATCCCGCTGGTTATTTCAATCTGTTATTATATGATGCCCAAGGTTTTGAATACCGACAGGCTAGAATGGCCTAAAGTAGCGCAATGGAGCTACTGGGTGTTGATGGTGGCTGCCGTGCTGCTGATCATCGGTCGGCCAGACTTCACCTGGACAGCGTATGCACCGATGTCACTCAGGGTTGGTGGTTCACTGGTCTGGATGGGTTATGTGGCTATACTTCTGGTTGCTGTTTCAGAATTTCTGGCCGGGCTTGTTTTGTGGCGCAACGCTATTGCAGGTGCTGCAGCATGTGGCGGCTGGAAAACACTGCCAATGATGGGATGGGGCTCGGCAGTGGTCGGGCTTTTGTTGATCGTATCAACTATTCCGCTTGGATTTATTGGCCTCGGTCTGCTTACGGACTGGCTGGAAGTAACTGCATGGTTTGATCCCGCACGTGGTGGCAGTGTCAAGTTTTTCCTCTATGTCTTCTGGACCTATGGTCATCCGGCTGTCTATCTGCCGTTTATCCCGGCAATCGCCATCCTTTATACATTAATGCCACGAATTCTCGGCCGCCCCATGTGGAGTTACTGGTCGGGCGTTGTGGCGTTTTTGCTTCTGGGGCTGTTTGCGATGCCAATTGGCCCGCATCATTTCCAGCCGCTTTATACAATCTCCGGCTGGTATGAACGCATGATCCAGATTTTCACTCTGCTGGTGTTTATTCCCAGCGTGCTGCATGTGTTCAACTGGATTGCCACATTGTGGAGTGATCCAATTCCGAAATCAGCTCAGGCCAGTGTCCCTTTCAAATTCATGATTTCGGCGATTGCCTTCATCATCTATGGCGGGGCGACAGCTTACGTGAATGCACAGATTGCCACCGATAGTGACTTTATCCACAATACCTACTGGATACCGGCACATTTCCACGCCATGTTCTTCGGCTTTGCCGGACAGATGGCCTTTGCCGGGTTTTATTATCTCTATCCATATTTCACCGGCAGGATGTACAATCAACGCATGGCCAACAGTCACTTCTGGTTGTGGCAGATTGGCCTGTTCACCAAAATCACGATGATGTTTATCGCCGGGTATGCATATTTCCCACGCTGGGTTTATGATTATATGCCCTTACAGGAATGGGTAATGCCACAAATGATGATTACTGCTGCGGGCTATCTTATCGGCCTTGGCTTCCTCATTTTCGTTATCAATGTTGCGCTCAGTGCAACGCGCGGTGAACGGGCAGCAGATGAACCGTGGCCGGTTGAACATGATGATGCAGCGCCTGCCGCTGTACCTGCTGAATAAAGGACGCAGACATGATTAAATTATTTATAGTTATCGGAATCACCGGCGTTTCCCTTGCCACCTATCTAGCAACA
>JAJRTY010000024.1 GCA_024278055.1 Alphaproteobacteria bacterium
ACGGGAAAACGGGCAAAACGGATAATGATAGAGCTGAGGCATGTTTATATTTTAAAACTTTTTTGTCGGCAGGTGAACATAAAAGTATACGACCTTTTTTACGCTATTATGAATTGGTTAGCTGGAAACTTATTTCAATAGGGTATAGAAACTGTTGCCGGTAACGACAACATAATTCGCATTTCCAAAACACAGGACCAATACCCCTTGTCTTTCGAACAATTGATTGCTCTGGCCATTATTCAGGGTCTGACAGAATTTTTGCCAATCAGCTCATCGGGCCATTTAAATCTCCTGCATTTACTCACCCAATGGCAGGATCAGGGCCCTTTGCTGGATGTCTCAGTGCATGTAGGCTCTTTGTTTGCAGTTGTTTTATATTTCTGGCGCGACGTCAGAAGCCTGTTTGGCGGTTTCTTTGACCTGTGCCGGGGTCACCTGTCGCACCAGGGCCGATTTTTGCTATATCTGATTGTTGCCACCATACCGGTTTTTGTCTTTGGATTTATTCTACTGAAAACCGGGTGGATAGAGAACCTGCGCACCTTAACCGTGATTGCATGGACAAATATAATTTTCGCGATCCTTTTAGGCTTGAGCGATCGTATTGGCGCAACCACACGAGATATGTCATCCACAACCCTGCGTGATGGTATTCTTATCGGTGCCGTGCAGGCTATTGCCCTCATTCCCGGAGCCAGCCGATCGGGCGTTACCATTTCTATGGCGCGCTATCTTGGGTTTAACCGGGTTGATGCTGCCCGGGTGTCGATGCTGCTTTCCATCCCCACAGTTCTGGGCCTTGGAATAGCCACGGCATTTGAGCTTTATGGCACCGGTGATTTGGCTTTGCAGAATGACGCTGTGATAGCAGCCGGCCTCGCCTTCGTCTCAGCCTTCATCTCAATCTGGTTCATGATGGCCCTGTTAAAAAGAATGACCCTGATGCCGTTCGTCGCCTATCGCATCATCGGCGGCACCGCCCTGCTGGTGTATATTTACTGGTAAGGCGTTGATATGAACGACGATGAAAAGCCACCCATTCTTGCTGATAAACACTATGAGGAAAATTCTGTGTTTGCGCCCGAGGCTTTATTGCGCGAGGCACAGCGGCAAAAATCCGGAACTCTTGAACCGGTACCGGACATCTGCCTGCTCGATCCTGACGGCGATATTGTTCGCCACCTGAAATCAGAAGGGCGCGCCAGGCCTCATGGTGGCTGGATGTGTTACCATACCGAGCTGTACACCTTTTCCCAGGATGGTTTGATTTTTGGAATTATCGCCTGTGTCGTTGGTTCGTCATTTGCCGTACTCGTGGCAGAGGAACTTTTTGCCTGTGGCTGCAAACTATTGATCAGCGTCACTTCGTCTGGCCAGATAACACCTGTGCAATCGCCCCCCTATTTTATTTTGATTGAGCGTGCCTTGCGTGATGAAGGCACCAGTTACCATTATCAGCCCCCCGCCCAATACAGTCACGCACCGCAGGTTTTGATTAACTCTCTTGATGGGGCATTTGATGACCTTGGTATTGACGTTTTAACCGGTGCCACCTGGACCACTGATGCACCTTTTCGCGAGACTGAACACGCCATCTCTGTCATGCGACAACGCGGTCTTCTGGCGGTTGAAATGGAAACAGCTGCTCTTTACGCTTTCGCCGCAGCGCGCAACAAGTCTGTCATTTGCTTTGCCCATGTAACCAACCAGATGGGACAAATTGATGTTGATTTCGAAAAAGGCGAAGCCGATGGCTCAACCGATGCCTTGAAAGTAATTACGGCAGCAGCACGGCGTATTAAACCTATTCTGTCGGACTGACCTGACTAAACTGCCCGGCGCGGCGGAAGCGCACCAGATAAGGCGGAACGATGGCTTCAATCGCATGGGGTTTGATACCCAGGCTTTCCAGAACGCGGTTTTGCAACGCTGCTTCAGCGCTGACAATCGAATCCTGTTTCAGCATTTCAACCTGATCAACGGTGAGAATGGGGTTAGGAAACAGCTGCAGGAATTTTGCTTCAAAACGCGCCACAGCAAAAGGCAGCGGCACCGTTATGCGCTTGCGGTCTATGGCGGTGAAAATAAACTCCATAATCTCGGCAAGGCTCAAAACTTCCGGCCCGCCAAGCTCAAATGTTCGCCCGGCAGCATCATTTTTCTCTAGGCAGGCAACAACCGCCTGGGCCAGATCACCGACAAACAACGGTTGAAATTTAGTATGCCCGCCCCCTACCAGCGGAAATACCGGAGTCAATCTTGCCAGGCTGGCAAACTTGTTAAAAAAATTGTCCTCGGGCCCGAACAAAACCGATGGTTCAAGAATGCTCGCCTGCCTGAATGCAGCTTGCACACGCACCGCACCTTCGGCCTTGGTGCGGGAATATTGCGAACTTGAATCAGCGCTCACCCCTAACGCTGACATGTGAACAAGTTTTTTGATACCCAGTTCAGTGGCCGCCACAGCAATGGCCTCTGCCCCCAACACATGAACATCTTCAAATGTCTGATGCCCGCTTTCGTGCAGAATACCAACCAGATTTATGACCGCATCTGCACCCTCCATGGCAGCTTTGAGCGATTGCGGGTAGCGCAAATTAGCCTGAACGGCATGAATCTGGCCGACATCGCCAATGGGTTGAAGATGAAAAGCCAGATCGGGCCTGCGCACGGCAACCCTGATTCTAAACCCGCGCTGTGCCAGAGCACGCACCACCGAGCGGCCAACAAAGCCCGAGCCGCCAAAAATACAAATAAGATCGCCAGAATGCACTTTTCCGCCACTTTCTCTTAAAGTCCAGCCATTCCCAATGAATAACTGATTTGCCCATCAATAGCCAATAATGATTATCAGGCCATTTGAAAAAACTAATATCCGCAATACCATTGACAACAGGCGAATGGCATCCTAGTTGTTCGCCCCAATGCCCTGGTGGCGGAATTGGTAGACGCGCTAGCTTCAGGTGCTAGTTTCCGTATGGAAGTGGAAGTTCGAGTCTTCTCCAGGGCACCATTTTTCTATATATATCAAACATTTAAGTATCTCATATTTTAATGTAAATATCTCCTTTTACAAAAGGAATCCTATTAGCAACCCGCAGAATTTAACTGGCTATATAAAATTATTAACTGGCTCCTTGATTGTGGAGTCTTGAATATTTCCCGTGATCGAGGTCATTCTGGGCTCAGGAGGCGGTCATGATGGAAATATTTCTCTTTTTGTTGGCTTTGCTGTTCGCTACGACACTTGTCATATTGATGATATGGCGCCAACTTGATCACCGTGCAGATCGGGCAGAGATGGCTCGCCTGATAGCGTTGCAGCCCAAATCACCACACATCTTTGATCCGGCAATGGTGGCTGATCTTCCAAGCCCGGCGCGGCGATATTTCGAATACACGATACTGAAGGGAACTCCGTTGTTCACGGTGGCAGATATCGAGATGACGGGACAGTTTAGTCTCGGCACGAAAGAAGCACCAAACTACATGGCAATGACCGCACGGCAGGTGTTGGCTGCACCAAATGGTTTTATTTGGAAATGTCTGGCGGCAAAGGGTTCATGCGTATGTCCGGGTCGGATAGTGCAAGCTGGACCCGGTTCTGGATTGCAGGTCTCGCTCCTGTGGCACGCTTTGGAGAGAGCTCTGATCACACAAGTTCAGCATTCGGCCGCTATATAGCAGAAGCCGTTTTCTGGACCCCTGCTACGCTTTTGCCTAGGCAGAATATTGTTTGGCAGGCAGTGGACGAAAACACTTCGAAGGTTACCATTCATCATAATGGGATCACGCAGGACGTTTACATCTCCGTGACACCAGAGGGTCAACCAACAAAGGTCAGTTTTCAGCGTTGGAGCAATGCTAACCCGGAAGGGGTTTATCGCCTCCAGCCCTTTGGCGGCTATCTTTCTGAATTTCGAAATATTGCGGGATTTCGTCTCCCGACCCATGTTGAAGCCGGAAACTTCTTTGGGACTGACGATTATTTTCCCTTCTATCTTGTCGATGTTACAAATCTGCAATTTCCACAGGCAAAATGAGGCCCTGCGGATCATAGATCCAATCCCCCAAGCGCAGGCTTGACGGCTACTGGAGAGACCTCAAGGACGCAATTTACCAATAGAGATTATCAACGGCTTGTAATTATAGTTCAATGGTTTCCCGCCAGTGCTCGTCTATGTCCCCTGTGGCGCCCCACAATCGTAGACCGAAACTTCACCAGCTATTTGATTGATTTTATTTCCGAAGAAACCCGTTTATGCACATTTAATCAGGCACCTTTGTAAATTTTACCCATGTACTGTAGATTGCCCGCAGAATTTTTTAACCCGACAATGGTGTCTGACTTATATTATGACAATTACACTTCACAAAGGCGACCTGCCCGATGGGCTCAATCTGGGCAATATCATCGCTGTTGATTCTGAAACCATGGGTCTTGATCCCCACCGCGACAATTTATGCCTGGTACAACTGTCGGCGGGCGATGGCAATGCCCATCTGGTCCAGCTTGATCGTAACACCTATGATGCACCAAATCTGAAGGCCATGTTGAGTGATCCCGATATCATCAAGCTCTTTCATTTTGCCAGATTTGATGTCGCCGTGCTGTCACATTATCTCGGCGTCACGTCCACCCCCGTCTATTGCACCAAAATCGCCTCCAAACTGGTGCGAACCTACACCGACAAACACGGCCTCAAGGACCTCTGTCGCGAATTGATCGGGCTGGATATGTCCAAACAACAGCAGAGTTCCGACTGGGGTGCCGACACCTTGAGCGAGGCGCAACAGACCTATGCCGCATCAGACGTGCTGTACCTGCACCAGCTTAAAGACCGGCTGGATATAATGCTGGCGCGCGAAAATCGCAGCGATCTGGCCGCCCGGTGTTTCGAATTTTTACCTACCCGCGCCAGCCTTGATCTCGCCGGCTGGTCCGATAGTGATATTTTTGCTCACTGAAAAACAGACCTTTTGGCCTTGAAGGCGCCGTATTGGCAACGTAGTCACACAACTGACAGCCGGAGTAATCCGCGAACCGGTGTTACAAATCCGGCAACTGGACCTGAAATAGTTTGAGATGACAGATACCCCCTTAACTGAGAGACACCCTCAATCCGCTGCGTCCACCTATGAGCAGATTAACGCAAATACGGCACGCAATGTTCATCGCCACAGTCGGCTTGTCGGGGTTTTACGCTGGGTACTGCCCGGGTTTTGCTTGTTGATAGTTGGCATGTTTCTGTATTCATCCGGTATTCTAAGCAGTTATTTTGAAACCAGGCCCAAGGAAGCCCAGCCTGCAGTGGCGGAAAATTCCGTCGAAATGATCCAGCCTCGAATGTCGGGACTGGACAAGGAAGAACGCTCCTATGAAATCACCGCCGAAAAAGCCAAACAGGACGTTGATGATCCAACCAAGGTAACCCTGGAAAATATAGTCGGGTCCCTGGCGCTCAATAATAATGATGACAAGGTTTCTCTAACCGCAAAATCGGGATTTTTCGATTCAGAAAAGAGCTTTCTCCAGTTAAGGCAGGATATTGTCATCTCCTCGAAGCAGGGGTATACCGCTTACCTTACTTCTGCAGACGCCCTGCTGAAGAAAAAACAAGTCATCTCAAACGAACCGGTCTTGATCGAATGGCAAGAAGGTTCAATCAGGGCAAACAGTCTGGAAATTAAAGATGAGGGTAACGTGGTCAGGTTTTTCAAAGGCGTAAAAGTCAACCTCAGGCCCAAGCCTGGTAAAAAGGATTTGAATTGATGAAATCAGGGGCTGCCAAAAGCGCCAGAACCCATAAACAGATTTTTCAGTCTGCCGGGCGTATTTTCATTGTCGGCGCAGCATTTCTGCTCCCGATATTTCTGGCCCCGGCATCTCCCGGCGCACAAAACCTGAATACGCCTCTGGGTGGGTTTTCCAAGGACAATAATGCGCCCATTGACATTGAAGCCGATGAGCTGGAGATCAAACAGAAAGAAAATCTCGCCATCTTCAGCGGAAACGTCAAGGTTGTTCAGGGCAAGCTCACGCTGAAAGCAGCAAAGCTGGTGGTGAAATACACTAATCCCGACAAGACGAAGAATGGGAAAAACACCGGCAAAAAGAAAAAGGGTGGAAAACGGGAAATCAGCAAACTCAATGCCACCGGAGGCGTCATTGTAACCAGCGACACCCAATCAGCCACCGGCGACTGGGCAACCATGGATGTCAAAAAAAACACCATCATCATGGGCGACAATGTGGTTATTTCTCAAGATGGCAATATTATTCGCGGCAACAAAGTGCTGGTTGATCTCAATAGCGGTTATAGTCGAATAATATCCAGCAATAAAACCGGCGGTCGGGTAAGAGCTATTTTCAAGCCAAAGAAAAAATGATCATGGCGACGAATTTAGGCTATAGAACCACTTCATCGAATGTTAAATATATAGTGTTCAATTTAAGGGGGAATTGAAACTTGGGCATGGGCAACTGGTTCCGATCACGCGATGCGGACAATATAGCAACAGAAGCGGGTGAAACAGGTGTGAGCGACGTCCACTTCCAGGATGAATTCGAAGAGTTTGGCGATGCGGCCATCGCACACAGCGGCTTGACGGTTGTCTCCGTCGGTAAAAGCTTTAAGCGGCGCCCGGTTGTGCGTGGCGTCAGCCTGTCATTAAATCGCGGCGAGGCTATTGGCCTGCTGGGTCCCAATGGAGCTGGTAAAACCACCGTATTTTATATGATCATTGGCTTGATTGCCGCCGATTACGGCTCGGTAATCCTCGATGGCCTCGATATCACCCATTTACCCATGTATCGCCGAGCACGGCTGGGGCTCGGGTATTTGCCGCAGGAAGCTTCCATTTTTCGCGGATTGTCCGTAGAGGACAATATTCGTGCGGTTTTGGAAATTTCCGAAAAAGACAGAGACGTTCGCGAAGCAACGCTTGATCAGCTGCTCGATGATTTTTCGATCGGGCATTTGAGGAAGACACCGGCAATCGCCTTGTCCGGTGGCGAGCGGCGACGCTGTGAAATTGCCCGCGCACTTGCCACGAACCCTTCATTCATGTTGCTGGATGAGCCCTTTGCCGGCATCGACCCCATCGCCATAAGTGATATTCGCGATCTCGTTCGCAACCTTACAGACCGTGGCATCGGTGTATTGATCACAGATCATAATGTGCGTGAAACCCTGGAATTGATCGACAGGGCTCTGATTATCCACGATGGACAGGTGCTTATGGAAGGCACGCCTAACGAAATTGTCGGCAACAAAGATGTGAGACGGCTGTATCTCGGCGATCAGTTTTCGATGTAGTATCAAAATTCGTTTGATTTCAACCGCTTATCAACGTAAATTTGACATAAGTATTTTCCGTGTAGGGTGTCGCTGACAGGGCCTTCGCCCTCAGCAATACACCCTTTAATGCAACAGGATCGTGACTGTAACCCATGGCACTTGCGCCCAGATTAGAGCTTAGACAAGGACAGTCGCTGGTCTTAACGCCGCAACTGCAGCAGGCGATAAAACTGCTTCAGCTCTCCAATATGGAGCTTTCCGCTTATGTGGAAAATGAACTGGAGCGCAATCCTCTGCTTGAAAAAGTTGACGAAAACGAGACCTCAGAGGGGCGTGGCCAGGAAAATGACCGTAATGAAAATGCAAGCGCGGAAACAAGCGGAAGCGCCGGTGAGGATGAGTTAAAATTTGCTGAAACTGACAGCGGTTATGTTGCCGAAGATATCCTTGATACAGATTTTGATAATGTCTACAGCGACGAGCCCAGAGCTGAAAAAATAGAACGTGAGACCCAGCCAGCACCGACCACGTCGGAATGGTCGACGATGAAATCACCGGGCAGCGCTGGTGGCAATTCATCGGAAGAATTCAGCTTCGAATCCACTCTAAGCCAGGATATTACCCTGTCCGATCACCTGGTTCAGCAACTCAATATGACTTTCCACGACCCGGCCCGGCGGATGATCGGCCTGCATCTTATCGATATGGTGGATGAAGCCGGCTACCTTACCGGAAAGCTGGAAAATGTCGCTGAGCGCCTTGGCACCAGTCTTGAAGGGGTTGAAGCCACCTTAAAGGAGATGCAACGGTTTGATCCCTGCGGTATCATGGCACGCAATCTGGCTGAGTGCCTCGCACTTCAACTGGCGGAAAAAGACCGCCTTGATCCCGCCATGCAGGCCCTGCTCGACAATATTGAGCTGCTCGCCAAACATGACCTGTCCACTCTCAAACAGCTTTGCGGTATTGATGCGGAAGATCTCAGTGACATGATTTCCGAGATCAAATCTCTTAATCCCAAACCCGGACTGGTATTTGGCTCCGTTGTCGTCCATCCGGTGGTCCCCGACGTCTTCGTTCGCCAGGCTGCCGATGGTGGCTGGCATGTGGAGCTGAACAGCGGAACTCTGCCTAAAGTGCTGGTAAATAACGTATATTACACCAGAGTTTCGAAGACCGCAGTAGAAGCAGAGGACAAGGAATACCTGTCCCAGTGTTTTGCCGATGCAAACTGGCTGGTAAAAAGCCTGGATCAGCGCGCCCGTACCATTTTAAAGGTTTCACGCGAAATAGTACGTCAGCAGGATGCTTTTTTTGCTTATGGCGTTGAGCATCTGCGCCCCCTCAATCTCAAAACCATTGCCGATGCCATATCCATGCATGAATCAACCGTCAGCCGGGTCACTTCCAACAAGTATATGGCAACCTCACGAGGTGTTTTTGAGTTAAAATACTTCTTCACATCAGCCATAGCCTCGGCTCTCGGTGGTGATGCCCATTCAGCAGAAGCCGTCCGGCACCGCATCAAGGCCCTGATCAGCGATGAAACCGTTAAATCGGTACTTTCGGACGACAAAATTGTCGAATGTTTAAGGGATTCGGGTATTGATATCGCCCGAAGAACGGTAGCTAAATATCGTGAAGCCATGAAAATTCCTTCTTCTGTACAGCGCAGGAGGCTTAAAAAATCCCAGTTAAACGGGGATTTTTAACCATAACCGCACTTTCTCCCCGCCCAAGTCATGCACAGGTTGCACGCAAGTTACTGGCAATTGGCCGCCTTTCTATTTACAATTGTTGACAGGCGACGGTTGTCGCACTAGTGTCCGCGCGCCGCTCAGAATTCCAGCCTGAGGGAGCAGATATATATGTTGAAAAGGTCAGAGATGGAAAAACTTCACCTGACGTTTTCGCGAAGAACAATACCGTGGCAGTCAATGCCCGTAGACTTATTGTAAACTCAGACAAGCATGAAGGAAAATGTGAATGCAGGTTCAGATTACCGGTAAGAACGTTGATGTTGGTGATGCGTTGAAATCCCACATCAAAGCCCGACTTGACCAGGATGTTGTTAAATATTTCGGTGATGACGCCAATGGCCATGTCACCGTTGCCAGAGAGGGGGGTGAATTTCGTTCAGACTGCTCATTGATCCTAGGATCCGGCATCAGCCTGCAAAGCCACGGACAATCCGCTGACGCCTATGCTGCTTTCGATATCGCCGCCGAAAAGCTGGAAAAACGCCTCAGGCGTTACACCAGACGTCTGAAAGACCATCGCAAACAACGTTCTTCTCCCGTAAAAAGCATGGATTTTCCGGTTTTTGTGATTTCTCCTGATAGTGATGATGAAAAAGAGCCATCAAACGAAAACCCGGTAATCATTGCCGAAGCCAGCACGGAAATCCAGGACCTCACAGTGAGTGAGGCGGTTATGAAAATGGACATTTCCGACATGCCGTTCGTCATATTCCGTAACGACGCTAATCGTAATCTCAATATTGTCTATCGCCGCGATGATGGCAACATCGGCTGGATTGATCCCGAGCAGAAAATCGCCGCGTCTTAAGTATCTCGAGTAAAGTATCAACCAGTTTTTTTATGCGTTAGTTTGCAGTAGAAAAACACCAGGAGTGTAGGCCAAGTAATGGAATTATCCGAATTGATAAATTCAGACAGCATCGTTTCTACTCTTAAAGTTGGGAGTAAGAAACAGGCGTTGCAGGAGCTTGCGCAAGTTGCCGAAAGCATAACAGGCATTTCTTCACGCGACATTTTTGGCACCGTTTTACAGCGCGAACGCCTGGGCTCAACCGGCGTTGGTCAGGGCATTGCCATTCCGCACGGAAAACTTGACGGACTTGACCGGCTTTTTGCCATTTTCGCCCGCCTTGATACGCCAATTGGTTTTGATGCCATGGATGACCAGCCCGTAGATCTGATCTTTATGCTGCTGGCACCGGAAAGTGCCGGGGCAGATCATTTAAAGGCACTGGCAAGAATTTCGCGCACTTTACGTGATCCATCCATTACCCGGAAATTGCGCGACAGTGCCTCCAAAGCCGAAATCTACTCAATCCTGACCCAGCCGGCGACCTCACACGCTGCATAGTTTGTGAAGTCACAAACTATGCATTTTTAGCGGCGCTCAAACGGCGCTAAAACATCCCGTTAAGACCCTTTGTGCTTAATTTCGACACGTTTAACTGTGGATTTTGGTTCAGGTCTTGCCAGCATTATTGACAACAAACCGTTTTCCAAAGCCGCCCCGGTAACATCCATACCTTCAGCCAGCACAAATGAGCGCTGGAACTGCCGCGCGGCAATACCGCGATGGAGGTATTTGCGGCCATCATCATCATTTTGACTGCCGCGCACATACAAATGGTTTTGTTCTACGGTAACTTCCAGCTCTTCCGGGGCAAAACCGGCAACGGCAAACGTGATGGTGATAAAATCCCCGCGCTGGTCGGTGGCTTTGGTACGTTCAACATTATAGGGCGGATAACCATCGTTGGCGGATTTTGAGATACGCGACAATGAGCGCTCAATTTCATCAAATCCCAGCAAAAACGGGCTGCCAAATACCGACATGCTTGCCATATCCAAAATCCTTTTATTCACCTGCCTGCCCGACACACTGGCATCGCCGCTAATATGCTATCAACCACGAAGCTATTCAATACTGGTCATCATTACCATCTGCCCGGATGACCTCAATTAAAACCATCATTGGGGATTAAAAAAAACCCTATTTGATCTAAATCAATGCCACCAGATGGCTATCGATTATCTTTCAGGAACCGTCATGCGGAATTTGTGGCTTTTGCTGCCCAACAGTTCGCCTTAAAGGCCGCAGGATTTTGTGTAGATAAAGCGATTGATGGTAATTCGCTGTAGATTTGCAATTTGGGCTACCAACTGATTTGCACATTTATAGTGAAGAGTGTTTGCCTGCAGTGCTTGCCCCAGGATAGAAGCTCTTTCCCTAGCATTGCAGGCATTCACATTTTAATTGCGCGACGCGAAAAGCCCCAGGCCAGGGCAGTGGGCTGGCTTGGAAATGTTCCAGCAAAGTTCAAAAAATCACATTATAAACCAAAATACTATTTCTTGCAGTCTTCACATTCACCATTGCAGGCTGGTATCTCAGCACCCTGATTAATGGAGCTGGTTTTAATATCTGCCATAAGCCTGGTCAGTTGACGCAAGCCATCAGCGGGAAAGCGTCGACGCGCCAACGGCAGAACAACACTGTTTTCCCACATAATATGGCGGCGATAGTTTTCAAAAAACCCGCGTAGCATATAACCAAACATATTGGCGTCTTCGAGTGTTTTTCCCCGGGCGAGACTTTCGAGAACCTCTATCAGTTCTTCGGCAAAACTTTCATCAACCACATGCTCATCATTAAGGCGAGCAACGATTTCATCAACATTATCCTCATCATCAGCATATTTCACCAACAGCGGAAAAAGAGCATCTTCCTCAATTCGATGATGCAGCGGCAGGTCATTTTTTAATGCATTCGCAGCCTGACGTGCCTTCTTGCAATCAACACGGTTGGGCAGACTGTCTGCTATTTCCTCAAGCAAATCACATAAATCCTGATGCTCACCATGTTCAATGAGCATCAAATCCAATGGATCCCCAAGATCAGTTTCTTGTGGCTGTTTCATCTGAAACCGGCCTCCAGTCTGGCGCACAAATTATCGCCTATGTTAGTGTTAAAGACAGTAGAATTCCCTTGTAAGCCCAAGAAAACCTAGCATAGGGTTTCTTGCCCCGTTTTGATTCAGGTCAAAATATCGATTGTGAAAATCCGCTAGGCTGAGCTTGGTGAGGATTGTTGCCTGAACCTTCAAATTGAAGTTGATGGTTACTTTAAAACCGGATCAGGCAAGCCTGTATTGCGAAGGAGATCACCACTCCTGACGATTTGTGCTGTAATTTCAATGTCATCAGCAAGATAACGATCCTGTTTCAGTGCCGGAATTTTTTCGCGCAGTTTTTGCACAACATTGCTTAAAGCCACACTGGTTACCAGCGGCGCGCGCATTTCTATCCCCTGGGCTGCACATAACAGCTCAACCCCCAGTATTCGCCCGAGGTTATCATTCATAACCATCAGACGCCGGGCTGCGTGCGCCGCCATGGACACATGGTCTTCCTGGTTGGCGGATGTGGGCGTGCTGTCGGTAGAGCATGGATTGGCAAGATGTTTGTTTTCGCTCATCAATGCCGCCGTGGTCACTTCGGCAATCATAAAACCGGAATTCAACCCCGGCTCCGGGGTCAGGAACGGCGGCAGGTCAAAAGACAATGTCGGGTCAACCATCAGGGCAATGCGCCGCTGGGAAATTGAACCGATTTCAGCTATCGCCAGAGCAATAATATCAGCGGCAAATGCCACTGGTTCGCCGTGAAAATTGCCCCCTGAAACAATAAGGTTAGCCTCAGCTAACACCAGAGGATTGTCAGTGGCCGCATTGGCTTCGATCTCTAAAGTACACGCCACCTGACGCAGCAAGTCCATCGCCGCCCCTGTCACTTGCGGCTGGCAGCGAATACAATAAGGATCCTGTACGCGGGCATCATCATCACGGTGACTCTCGCGAATTTGCGACCCCGCCATATACGCGCGCATGGTTTGTGCTGCTTCAATCTGCCCTCTATGGCCGCGCAACGCATGTATCTCTGGCTGCAACGGTTGCGTTGAGCCCATAATCGCATCTGTCGTCAAAGCACTCGTTACCAGAGACGAACACGCACTGCGCCAGGCGGCAAATAATCCGCCAAGCGCATACGCACAGGAAAACTGGGTGCCGTTAATGAGTGCAAGACCTTCCTTGGCACCAAGTTCAACCGGCTTTAGCCCGGCTTTTTTTAACGCCTGTGCGCCCGGCATAATCTCACCACCAAATTCAGCCCGCCCCTCACCAATCATAACCGCCGCCATATGGGCCAGCGGTGCAAGATCGCCCGAGGCGCCGACCGAGCCCTGCGCCGGTATCACCGGGATTACGCCCGTGGCCAACATATCCTCCAGCAGAGTTATCAACTGCCACCGCACCCCCGATGCACCACGGCCAAGCGACAACAATTTGAGCGACATCATCAAACGAACAATAGGGCGTTCAGCCGGGTCCCCGACACCGCAGCAATGAGATAAAATGAGGTTGCGTTGCAGCGTTGATGTATCCTCTCTGGCTATTTTGACATTTGCCAGTTTGCCAAAGCCGGTATTGACGCCGTAAACCGCTGCATCCCCCGCCACCGCTGCTGCAATGCGCGCAGCTGCTTCATCGACCTTAGGCCGCGCTTGCCGTGCCAAAACTGCCGCTGTTTCATGCCAGTAAATCTGTGCCAGATCATCCAGGCTGGTGTTTTCCGGGTAAAGTGTAAGTGTCATGGACTATTTTCTGGTCTTATTGAGGTGATATGTCAACGCCAGTGCAATACAGTGTTGCAGTGGTTGTTCGGGAATTTTCCGGTTTACATTGAACACAATCGCCCGGTTGCCTTCATATGTCAGCACATGAGGGTAAACCTCGCGAAAGGTCTCCACCAGCCTCGTTTGACAATGAAAATACATGGCGTAGCGGTCAGGCGCAGATTTTATCGCATCAATACGAATGGTGCTGCCACTCTTTGGGCCTGAGGTCAGATAGCTTGGCTGCCCCCATTTAAGAGTTTCCTCAAGCTCGCCGACACCTTTGGTTTGAGCCGCTGTCACAAAAATCAATTGACGCAGACCAAGCAGCTTTTTGCCGACCTCTGTATCATAGGTGTTAAAAACAGCTTCAACTTCCAGATTATCAAATTTCATAGTGCGCAAATCTACAAGAGGTGCTTGAAAATAACAATAATGCAGGTAGCATTGCACTTTAAGACCCGACAGTCCTTAAGCCAGCCCGCTCCCCCGTCCCAACCACCCCACAGGGTACCATATCGGGAGGTTGGGACGGGGGAGCGGGCTGGCTTAAGGACTGTCGGGGCAGACACCTAAGGAGCTGGGAATGGATAAAGCGGGATACGAACAGGGCAGACTGGATTTACCCTTTGTCGGCATCGCCACATTTGGCAAAAACCCCTATGTACAGGACTGGCAATCCATTGATGCAGACGTCGCCATTTTAGGCGCACCATATGATTTTGGCACCCAGTGGCGCGCTGGAGCAAGATTTGGCCCGCGTGCCATCCGCGAAGCCTCGACCCTGTTCTCATTTGGCCATGGTGGGGCCTATGACCATGAAGATGATGTAACCTACCTACCCGCCGACAAAGTCAGGATCGTTGATATTGGTGATGCTGACATCGTCCACACTGATACAGTCAAAAGCCATGCAAATATCGAATATGGTGTCAGGCAAATCCTCAAAGCCGGGGCTTTACCGATTGTTCTGGGCGGCGATCACTCAATCAACATTCCCTGCATCAATGCCTTTGAGGGCGAAGAGCCCATTCATCTCGTGCAGATAGATGCGCATCTCGATTTTGTTGACGAACGCCACGGCGTGCGCTTTGGTCACGGCAATCCCATGCGCCGGGCAGCCGAAAAAGACTATGTCACCGGCTTGAGCCAGATCGGCATTCGCAATGTTTCCTCCACCGCCAAACAAGGCTATGAGGATGCGCGGGCCATGGGCTCTGACATCATGTCCGTGCGCCAGTTTCGAAAACTTGGCGTTGAACAGGTGCTGGCCCGCATACCAACAGGCGTGCGCTATTACGTCTCAATAGATATTGACGGGTTTGATCCCTCAATCGCACCGGGCACCGGCACTCCCAGTCATGGCGGATTTCTCTATTACGAGGGACTGGAACTTCTTGCCGGTCTGGCCGGGCAAGGCATCATCGTTGGCATTGATCTGGTAGAAGTTGCCCCCGACTATGACCATACCGGCACTACCGCCATTCTAGCAGCGCAAATTCTGATGAACACAATCGGGCGAATCATGCATGCCCGGTCCTGAAAACATTCGCGTTTTGGTGGTGGTTTTTGATGCTTTGCGCCCGGAGTTTGTCACACCTGAGTTAATGCCAAACCTGTCACAGTTTGCCAGTCGCGGTGTCAGATATACCAACAGTCATTCCACATTCCCCACCGAAACCCGCGTCAATCAATCCGCCGTCATTACCGGGTGTTATCCAGGCGCACACGGACTTGTCGCCAACAAATTCATCGAACCCGCAGCCTCGCCCGGAAAAATCTTCAATACCGGCGATGAAGATGAACTCAAAACAGCTTTTACACGCGTGGGCAAAAACCTGCTGCACCGGCCCACATTGAGCCAAAGACTGGCACAGCTTGGAAAATCCTTTGCCACTGTTTCCACCGGAACCCCCGGCGGTGCCCGGCTGATCAATCATGATGCTGAATCAACCGGCAACTTCCGTCTGTCCCTGCACCGGCCAGATGCAGCCAGCCCTGAAGGAATTGTCAAAAACATCATCAAAACCATTGGCCCGATACCGGAGTATCATCTGCCCGCTCTTCAATGGGTAAGTTACGGGGTTGAGTGTTATCTCGATTTTATCGAAAATCAGATCCACCCCGATGTCATGGTGTTGTGGTTAAGTGAACCTGATGAGAGCTTCCATCATATTGGTATCGGCTCAGCCGGGGCGCTGTCGGCCATTCGCCATGTGGATATGGAATTTGGCCGAATACTTGAGCGGCAAAAACAACAGATAGAGTCAGGGCATTTGCAGATTATCACCCTGTCAGATCACGGCCAGATCAGCCTCAAAGGTGAGCCGCTGGATATTTCTGCCAGATTCAGGGCAGCGGGTTTTGCTATTGACGCCACCCCGCAAAATGACAGCCAGGGCGTGGCAATTATCGACAATGCCGGTGGCGTCTGGCTTACCCGGCCTGATGCCGGATTGTTGCAGGAACTTGTGGTCTGGCTGCAACAGCAAAGCTGGTGTGGGCCCATTTTCACAGTCGAAGGTATCGCTGGAACACTGAAACATGAAGACGTTGGCATCGCCCACTCCCGCGCTCCCGACATCAGCTTTGTCTGTCATCATGGTGATGAGGATAATACCTGGGGAATTGCCGGTGAGAGCTTGCATGATGCCAGCTACCCCATTGGCGGTGGTTGTCACGGCGGGCTTTCGCGCTATGAGTTACACAATTTCCTTGCCCTGTCCGGTGCCAGCTTTGGCGCGAGTTCCATCATAGATCTGCCCGCCGGCAATATAGATATTACGCCGACAGTGCTGAAGCTGTTTGGTCATGACATCAGTAAACAGGTTGATGGCCGCATCCTGTTTGAGGCCTTGGTTGATCCGCAAATTCCGGACACAGAAAAACCGGTGGAACAGACCATCTCATCCACCAACAAAAACGGCTCTGTAACCCATCTCAATCTAACCCGTATGGGTACAACCCGCTATCTCAACCGGGCCTGGACAACACAACCGGATTCAGCCGCCATAAAGTGATTGTAAAATCGAGCCCGGCCATTTTTGAGCTTTTTCAGCATTTGATTTTCTCATATCTGCCTGATCACCTACGGTGCTCATGAACCGTTCGTCCGAAGCAAATTCGCTGCCGGTAGCGCTGTAAACGCCGCCAAGGGAAATGGCATCATCAGGAGCAACAAGGGTCCAGCAATTATCGACAAGATCAACCTTGTCAACTGGTGGTGAATTGGAAAACCTGGTGATGATATCAACAGCCGCCAACCTCGCCTGCACCACTGCGGATACGGTCGATTTTGACATTTCATCTGCGGCTGATGCATCACCAATAACATAGATATCTTCAGCGATTGCCGATTGCATCGAAGGGGTGCGTATCCGGCAATAACCATCTTCCGCAGCCATGCCGGTAGCGGTAAGAAAATCGTGGGCTTTTTGCGGCGGAATAACATTAACCACGTCAGTTTCAAAAACATCTGACTCTGTCTGTATTCTGCCGCTTTTCAGATCGATCGTCTGGACGCCGCCATGAAAATCACGCGGAATCCATTCGATCATATCCTCATAATAATCCACATAGGCTTCTTCAAACATCGCCTGCATGGGATATTCGTCTTTTTCGTCAACAATCAATATTTTTGCTGTTGCATTAAAGTCCTTGAACCAGCGCGCAGCGCGGCAGGCGCGCTCATAGACAGCCGGTGGGCAGCGATTGTGTCCAGCCGGGGCAACCAGAGCAAACAATCCTCCGGTTGGCACTTGTTGCAACATGGCGAGAAAGTCCTGGCAGCTTGCACCAGACGTCCAGATGGCTGTTGAATCCGGGGTTCCTTCAAGGCCGAAAGCTTCCCATTTCAAGGCGACACCAGGAGCTGCTATCAGTGCATCATAAGATAAAGGCGTATCATTCCCGGCAAGGCCAATGGTTTTTTTATCGACGTCTATGCGCTCGACCCGACCAACAACCACCTTCACTCCGCGGCGTTCAAAGGTACTGACAAGATCAATTGAGGCCGTGCTGCACGGACCTGATTTTTGCTGTGGGACACCATTGAGCGCAAATGGCGCATTGTAGGTTCTTTGCGCACTGACAACAATGATATCGAATTGATCAGCCGTTTGAGCCTGTATGGCACCAACAAAGGCGCTGCCGCCTGAGCCGCCGCCGATAACCACAAGCCTGGGTCTGGCACCCTGGGCAATCCCCGGTGCCGACAACATCAATAGGCTGCCTGTTGCCGTTAACCCCTGTAAAAAGCGCCGTCGGTTTGCTCCGGAATTCTTCCGGGCAGGCGCCATTTTAATTGGCGGGTTCAGCTCCCTCGGGTGTGACATCAACAATCCTCGCCCGGTTGGTTATCTTGACGTTTACCTTGCAATTTTCCATGCACGGTTTTTTCTGGCTCAAGGTTGGCGTATCCGGCCGGGGGTCGTCAATGAAATTTTTCTCGTTGGGCAGGCGTACGGACAGGAAGTTTGATTTTGACAATTCAAAATCCTCATCAACCAGATCATTCATATTAAGGATATAGGCCAGCAGCGCATAGACCTCATCAGAGCTTAAAGATTGCGCGTCGCCAAAAGGCATGGTGCGAAAAATATAATCGTAAGCAGTTGAAAGATAAGGCCAATAAGAGCCCACAGTTTTTACCGGGCGGTCTGAATCAAGCGTGTCCGCGCCCCCGGCCAATACCGGCCAGCGGTCAACACCCTCAGCGAATTCACCATGGCACGCAGCACACTTTTCCTGAAACAGTTCTTCACCTTGTGTAACTGTACCTTTTCCTTCCGGCAATCCCTGTCCGTCCGGGCGCACATCAATATCCCAGCCCTTGATTTCCACTGGTGTCGCTTCACGACCGATGCCAAGTTTTCCGGCAACGGCAGGCGCACTGACAAGGCCCACAAGGCCGAGAACGATGAGCGCTGGTTTAAGAAACTTCAACATTTTCCACCTGCCCGTTTTCCTGAACATGCCAGGTCTGAATTCCGTTATTGTGATAAATGGAGTTTGTTCCGCGAACCTTGCGCAACTCATCTTTGGTAGGCTGCACATATCCGGTTTCATCAACAGCGCGCGACTGCAACAACAAGGGCGAACCATCCCAGTCAAATTCATAGTAAAACCGGTGCAGAGCCTTTGGCAGCCTCAGGCCATCAATGCGGGCACGACGCCAGTTTTTGCCGCCATCAAGTGTAATATCAACATAATCAATCAAGCCACGGCCTGACCACGCCAGACCGGAAATCACCGTATGGCCGCGTTTGTGAGTGATCGGTGCCTGGGGAGAAGGACTGGTAATGACGGATTTGGCATCCATTACCCAGGTAAACCGGCGCGATGTCCCGTCTTCCATCAAATCCGTATATTTTGAAGTTTCCTCGCGCGTCTGCCACGGCATATCGCCAACTTCTATTCGGCGCAGCCATTTGATCCACAGGTTACCTTCCCACCCCGGAACAACCAGGCGCATAGGGTATCCCTGTTCCGGGCGCAGCGCTTCGCCGTTCATCTTGAAAGCGACAAGACAATCATCGAGCGCTTTTTCAAGCGGCAGTGAACGGTTCATGGCAGAGGCATCGGCACCTTCCGGCATCAACCATTTCGCATTGGTTTTAACACCGGCTTCTTCAAGAATATATTTGAGCGGCACACCGGTATATTCAACACAATGAACCATACCTTGCGTGAACTGGCAGCCGTTTAACTGTGCCCCGCGCCACTCCATGCCGGAGTTCGCCGCACATTCCAGGAAAACACCCTGTTGACCCGGGGAAACCGCTTGAGGTCTTCCATGGTGAACATCATCGGCTTGTCAACCAGACCATTGATCATCAAACGATGATCAGACGGATCGATTATGGCAACACCGGCGTGGTGGCGTTCGAAGCAAACCCCATTGGGCGTAATGATACCATCAAGTTCGTGTATCGGCGTAAAGCTGACTGAACTCTCAGTCGATGCGGTGAGCCACGGAACATTACGGCGGATAACATGGGCTTCAAATTCAGATGGCATGCCATAAGGCTGGTCAGCAACGCCCGCGCCCAGATATCTGGACCAGTCCGGTACATTCGGTGCTATGTTTTCAGGGTTTGCAGCCTGGAGCGGACTTGAGCCAGCGGCCAGTGCCGCACTACCCGCAACAGCGCTGGATAGAAATCCGCGCCGGGAAATATTGGATTTTTTTGCGTGCCCGCCATCATGTTCCTCCCACAGTTATCTTATTATATTCATATATTCGAATATCTCAAGATAAAAAAATCTAGCCCTAAATTCCAATCACTTTAACGGCATCATTTGGTGATACCCGGACAGGTGAATTTTGTTTTAGATGCGCTTCGATTACATCCCATATAGCCGGCCCCTTGGTGGCTTCATTTATACTTGCCCAGCCGGCGACTACATACTCTCGATCGGGGTCGATGGCGGAGCCGTCTTTCAGGAAAGTCATGTTTGAAATACGCTGGCCAATTGGTTTTTTCGGATCAATCGTATAGCCCATACCGCCAACACGAACCATATCACCACCTTGTTGATAATAAGGATCGGGATTGAATAGATTGTCGGCAACATCTTCGAGAATTTCCTTGAGAAAAGTACCGGTCATTTTATTACGATAGACTGCCGGATATGTCATGGCACAGACATTGTGCATATCTTCAACCGTAATCTCCTGACCGGGCAGAAGGCTTGGGCCCCATCTGAAACCTGGCGACAGGGAGATTTCAGCATCTCGTTGTTCAATCAGCGCCTGACAGATCAGATCATCAATAGTGCCGTTGAAATTCCCTCGGCGATAAAGCAGGCTGTCGGTACGCCCGACCACACGGGCAAGCTCTTTTTCATATGGTGCCCGCACCTTGTCAACCGTTGCAGCCATTTCTGCATCGGCCTCAATGACATCGGAGAATATAGGGATCAACCTGTAAGAATACCCCTGCACAGCGCCATTACGCACATCGAGATCAAGGCGGGAGACAAACTTGCCATTGGATCCGGTGGCAACAATCAGCGTCTTGCCAACTTTCAATGGCTTTGGCAGCGCATCATGCGTGTGACCGGACAAAATAACGTCAATTCCCTTGACCTGGCTTGCCATTTTACGGTCCACATCAAAGCCATTGTGAGACAGAAGAATGACAAGTTCGGCCCCTGCTTCGCGCACAATCTGAACTTGTTTTTTGATTTGATCTTCACGGATGCCAAACGACCAGTTAGGAATCATCCAGCGAGGATTGGCAATAGGCGTATAGGGAAACGCCTGACCGATAACAGCTATCTGCACACCGCCACGTTCAAACATTTTATAAGGCTCAAAGGCGGGTTCTTCCCACTCATTGTCAAAAATATTTGCACCAAGAAAGGCGAAGGGCAATTCATCAACCAGCTCTTTGACGCGGGCCTCCCCCAACGTGAACTCCCAATGTCCGGTCATCGCATCAGGCTTCAGCAGGTTCATGACCTCAACCATGTCAGCACCCTTGGTCTGCAGTGCCGTGTAACTGCCATGCCAGGTGTCGCCACCGTCAAGGAACAACGTATTTCCAGGGCGTTCACTGCGTATTTGCTTCAACACAGTAGCGATGCGATCTATGCCCCCCATGCGGCCATACTGATTTGCCAGGGCAACAAATGCCGGAGAAGAAAGCGCGTAGGCTTCGGGCGACCCGGCTTTGAGGTCGTATAGTTTGAGAAAATCTTCGCCGGTCACATGCGGCGGCTTTCCTTCCGCCTCACCAACACCGAGATTGATTGACGGCTCACGAAACCAGATCGGTTTGATCTGGGCATGGATGTCGGTGAGATGCGCAATTGTCACATTTCCGTACGGCTTGAATGACAACAGGTCTGATTGTGACATTTTCTGCTGGGCCGCCAGCTGTGTCCAGGCAGCATCTCCACCATAGATCACCGAAGCAGCCGTCACAGCTTGCATAAATTCTCTACGAGAAATCATCGTTCGCTATTCCTGCTATTAAATTATTGAACAAATTCAATACGTGTACGGACATTATATAGTTACGGCCAGAATGTCGCCATCCTGACCGTATTTAATGTACTCAGGCATCGCCAGTCGCAAAAACTAGTTGCGAACTGAAGGACTTTCAATCTGCAGCCCCTTGCCGCGTTGTGCCAGATAGATTTCCATAGCAACAAACTCATCAGAGCCGCGCTTGTATGGTTTGGCACGAATATTTTTCATGCATCCTTTAAAACGACGATGCAAAGAACCAACCTTTTGCCACTTCAATCTGTAGGTTGGAAAACCGTTGGATTGTCCCTGACTTAGAAAATCTGCGCGGATATACTTGCCATAGTTAGCTTCATGGCAATTGGCGCACGACATATTGAGCTGGCCAACCCGGGTATAGTACAGCTCTTTTCCGCGTTTCACCCATGGTTCCATCGGTCCGTCGGCTTGCACATTAACCGGCATGCCTCGCGACTGATTTTTCACATAAGTGGTCATGGAAAGCATTTGATCAGATTCCCATTTCCACGGCTTGGCTTCCATATTATCTGTGCGGCAAACGTTTACGCGTTGCTCCAGGGTCAAAGGCTTGCCCAGCTTTGCATCCCATTTAGGCATGGCAGCACCGACACCCTTCATGGAAACAGAAGCGTCATCATGGCAGGTAGCACATGATTTGCCCGCCTTACCATCAACCTTGCTCCAGAGTTCCTCGCCCTTATCGACCCAGAGATAGCCAGGATTTTCAAAATCATCCTGCTGCAACGCCCGGGTGGATTTCGATCTCGAGCCCCAGCCGGAAAGAATCTCCTCCAACGCGCTGCCCTTTGGCGCTGGCGCTTTCACTACCGTTACTCCTGCAGGCAAATCTTCGTCGGCATTTACCGGACTAAAATCTGCAAACCCACCTGCAGCCAGTGCAAAAACTACTGCCGCCTTGATTAAACCCCTCATCGAATTTCCTCCCTTAACGTTGAGTGTCACGCCCCAGCTTCAACTAACTAATCAGCTGACTTTCAACTTTGATTTTTTTGTATGGGTTTCCCCGTTGTCATCAGTCCAGATAAAAGCAAATTCACCACTTTCTTCCGCTCTCATTTTGAACTGAAAATAGGGGTTTGCCGATATCGATGGATCGATATCGACGGAAAAAATGTCTTCGCCGTTAAACTGAGCCACAAATTTATTGATGATGCGCCGGGGAATAAGTTCGCCGGTCTTCTTGTCCTTACGCAGACCCGTTTCCATCTTATGGGAAATCAGGGTCTTAATAGTGACGATATCACCTTTAGCTGCTTTCTTTGGCGCTTTCACGCGAGGCTTGGATTTAGCCATTTATCAATCTCCTCAATTTTAATCAGCCGCCGCAACCGCCGATGGTCACTTTTACCTGGCGTTTTGCCATATGCAATGAGCCATCTGACAACTCTGCAATGGCAATAACATTCTGCGTCTTGGCCAGCCGCATCCGCGTCGATGCCTCAGCCACACCACTGAGTGGTGAGAAATTAAACGTGGCTACTTCCGGACGGGGATTGCCCTCAGAAATGATGATCACACGCTTGACATAGCTATCAGCCGTCATGGGGCTTTCGACACTGATCGACAATGGTACAGTATTACCGTTTTCAGCAATCTCGGGCATCTCGAGAGTAACCATTTTACCCCCCTCCATGACCGACTTGCCACCAGTGAATTTCTCCATTGCCTTCATGGCATCGTCAGCATTGGCGAACGCGCCTGAGGATGTCATCAACAACAGTCCGCCTGTCGCCGCACCAAAAACCAGCGCCTCTCTTCTATTCAATGTTTTCATATTAAACTTCCTCACTCTTTGAGGGTTTGCAGGTAGGCAAGAATATCTTCAATCTGCTGAGCAGAAAGAATTGTCTTACCCTTGAATTTTTTGGCAGTACGCGCACCAACATCCACCTTGTAAAAACCCGGCATAATCGTCTCGTCGTTCAAGGCAGCCTTGGCATCTACCATTATGCCGCGCATTTCAGAAACTGAATACCGGCTGGCAACACCATCAAGCGGTGGCCCGATTTCGCCATGAAAAGGCTTATCAGCCAAATCTTTATTAACATGACAGGCAAGGCAGTTTCCCTTCTTGCGATTGGAAAACAACAACTTCCCTTTCGCCGCATCCCCGGCCTCATCCGTCAGAGGTGCCGTTACTTTAGTTTCGTCGAATTTGACATCTCCGGGTTTGGTGATGCCAGCAATCGCAACACCGGCCGACCAGGCCATCGCTACCGCACCGCAGACCGTAACAATTTTTTTGGCATGTTTCATTGCGATACCCTCCCCTATTATTCTCACGTGCCTGAAATATTCTATAGCTAAACAAATGTTCCCTTATTTGGCAGGCTTGGTCCAAATAACCCCATTCAGCACGGGCACCATGCCAGATGGAAAAGATAAAATCAATAGTCATATACGAATATTTGAATAAATAGGGTTAAACCACCTGCGGTTTTGGGAGTTTAGCGGCCATAAACAACCCCGGCATCAACGTAAAACCTTCCATCTCACCCGGGCCATTCATTCAGAATTCAAAATTCACCTGTTCATTGCCGGCAGTCTGGACTATACATTCATGATAGCTGATATGATTAGAAACCTATGAATGTATATTATGCAACGGCTCTTCTTTATACTGCTTGTTATTTTCAGTGTTGATTCACTGAACAAAGCTGACGCTGCCAGCCTGATAATGGTGGAGCAGCAATTTTGCGAATATTGTGAAGCCTGGAACGCCGACATCGGCGTCATCTACAACAAAACACCGGAGGGGAAAAAAGCTCCTTTGCGGCGTATCGATATTCACGAACCTCTGCCCGATGATTTGAGCTTTCTCACCGGTCTGGTCTTTTCCCCTACATTTATTTTAGTCAATGAGGGTAAAGAAGTAGGACGCATCCTGGGATATGCCGGTGAAGCCTTCTTCTGGGGCCTGCTACAGAAATTGCTGGAAAAACTGCCTGCCGACAAAGAAACAAGCGCGCTTGAAACAAAAAACATTTACCTGGCACGTAGCCAAAGCGACAAACGCATAATTGGAGAAGAGTTGGTTTATGACTGAAATTGCCCTCAAACTGGATGCCGATGAATATGCCACAATGGCCAAAAGTGCTCAGCAGGCATGTGATCTCCTGCGCGGGCTTGCCCATGAGGCCCGACTGATCATCCTGTGTATGCTTTCTGAAGGTGAGAAATCCGTTGGAGAACTTGAGGCATTTTTGGAGTTGCGACAACCTACAGTTTCACAACAGCTTGCCCGGCTGCGCGCGGATCGCCTTGTGGTAGCCCGGCGCGATGGTAAAACAATTTATTATTCCCTGGCCAGCGATGAAGCCCGTCAGGTCATTGGTGTACTTTACGACCTCTATTGTAAAGATACTGCACTATGTTCCGAGTGATCAGGTACCATGGATGCCCTGTCTACAACCAACCTGTTGATCCTCATAGGGATGGGGCTCGGGCTGGTTATGGGAGCGACGGCTCGAGCGGCCCGTTTTTGTACCTTCGGAGCGGTGGAAGATTATGTTCTGGCAGGCAAAACCCTTAGGATAAAAGCCTGGGCACTGGCCATAGCCGTTGCCATGATAAGTGTTCAGCTAATGCAGCAGTTTGGCGTGGCGCGCATTGATGAAGCTTTCTATCTCAACACTCAATTTGGTCTCGCCGGTGCCATTGTCGGCGGATTGTTATTCGGGCTGGGCATGTCCATGGTCGGGACCTGTGGCTATGGCGTTTTGGTGCGCATGGCGGGAGGCGACCTCAGGGCTTTTTGCAGCTTTTTAGTCCTCGCGCTTTCAGCCTATATGACAGCGCGCGGCATCACCTCCATAATCAAGGTCAATACCGTCGATGCATTGGCAATCGATGTTTCAGAACTGGGTGGCCAGGGCTTGCCCCATCTTCTGTCTTATATCACCAAAATACCGGTGAGCAGTCTGTGGCTCCCCATTGGCGTTATCGTTGCCGGGGTGATTTTTTACTATTGTTTTAAAGACAGGGATTTTCGCAACAGCCGCCGCGATATTAGCGCAGGTATTTTAATTGGCGGCGCTGTGGCAACCGCGTTTTATGCCACCGGCACCATCGGCGCTGACCCGTTTGATCCGATACGGGTGCAATCCCTCACCTATGTATTGCCCCTGGGTGACACTATAGTGTGGATGGCAACATTCACCGGTGCCACTATCACGTTCAGCATATCAGTGGTATTGGGAACCATTGCCGGGGCAGCAATTGTGGCGGTGGTACGCGATGAATGGCGCTGGGAAGGTTTTGACGACATGCGCGAAATGCGCCGTCAGTTGCTCGGCTCGGCTGCCATGGGAGCGGGCGGCATCACCGCACTTGGCTGCACTGTCGGGCAGGGTATTTCCGGCATCTCAACCTTGTCGATATCACCCCCTATTGCGCTTGCCGCAATTTTTGTTGGTGCAAGTTTTGGCCTGCGCTGGCTTTTGACCGGCAGCATGCATGAGGCCTGGCTGATGTTCAGGGGCAATCATTGATCGCGTCCAACGCCTAAAAAGCGCAATCGAACCGTTGCAAATGCTCCAATATCAAGGAAGGGACGCGGCGGCATCCACTTTGCCGGCGCTGAAGCCAGACAATCACCAATCATTGAAGAGTTTTCACCGCTGGCGTATTCAGCCAGACAGGCACCAAAAGTTGTTCCCCGGCTTAAGCCTGATCCATTATAGACACCGGCCAGGTATATATTTTCGGCCTGCCGACCGAAAAAATTGGTGCCGTTGCGACTGATTCCCTCAACGCCCGACCAGGCATATTCGAAATTCACATGAGCCAGCTGTGGAAAACGCCGGTCAAAACTCACCCGATGCAACGCCTGACGCAGCTCCAGTTGCCGCCGGGACAATAACACCGCCCCGTTATATTCAGCCGTATTGCGGATACACAATCGATGATCCGTGGTCAGCCGCACCGTTGCCCCACCGCCATGAAGAGATAACACCCCCCAGTCGCTTAAATCACCGAGGCAGGCCAATTCATCCGGACTCAAAACCCGCGTCAGGCTGCCTGACAATGTGCTGCCGATTATATAGCGCCGCAAAACCTCCAGTCTGCCAGCTTCATAGTTGGTTGCCAAAATGAGCCTGTCGGTTTTCACTTCGGCTTTCTCAAGTTGCAGACCAAGAGGTGAGCCTTTGTCAATCCTGAGTACCGCACTGTTTTCATGCAGGGCCACGTTAGCAGGCAGGTTATCGGCAAGCCCGCGCACCAGAGCCGCCGGTTGCAGCAACACCCCATTGGGCACATGAACACCACGCTGGTAAACCTGCGTGCCCAGGCGTTGTTTCAACGCTGCGCCATCCAGTGGTGAATGTGCAATTTCCATTGCTTCGAGATAGCGAATGAATTCGGTGCATTCCTGCAAAGAGCGCTTATCGGCAGCTGTGTGGTAAAAACCTTCAGCCCGCCACTGGCACGCAATATCATGCGCATCCACCTGAGCTTGCAACAGCTCAAGACCATTTTGATTAATGCGGTTTACCCGCGAATAATTTTTGATCTGTGTTTGTTTGAAGCCATCGGTGAAATGACTGACGGCAACAGCAAAACCTGAGTTGCGTCCCGATGCACCCTGCCCGACCACCCGCGCTTCCAGCAACAATATTTCATCGTTGGGATGAAGCTCCGCCAGCCTGCGCGCACATGCCAACCCGGTAACTCCGGCACCGACAACAACCCAGGGGACGCGGTGGTTTGCGCGCAAGGGCGGCTGGCCCTCACGCCTGTCCATGAGTTCCGCCCAACCGTGATTATCCGTTTTAAAATCGCCGGGAATTGCCATGGGACCGATACTCACTTTAAATGCCGGGCAGAAGAATTTCCAGGCCACTTCTCTCTCCCCCGACCCAACCACCCATTAACGGTACCCTGAGGGATGGTTGGGTCGGGGGAGAGGGGTGGCATGGGAAGCCGTCAAATTAAAGAAACAGTATCGCCTATGTCGTGATTATTCAAACTCCATCTGCTCGAACACTCGTCCGGCATTACGTTTTGCCAGTTCTTTAAAAGTATCAAGACGGGCATAGGGAGACTGATCAATTTCATAGGCGTCCTGAAGTGTGCCGCCATCTTCAATCAGCTTACCAATTTTCTTTCGCAGATATAGCAGGTAATCGAGTGTATAGCGCCGCACCTGGGCCATGTTCGTTGGATGGCCATGGCCGGGAATAACGTAAAGTGCGCCCAGCGCTTCAAAATTCTTCCAGCTTTCAATCCAGTCCACCACAATCGTATCTTCAAAAATCGGCAGCATACGTTCATGAAAGGACATATCACCGGAAATCACCAACCTTTGTTTGGGCAACCACACCGAAATATCACCGGGAGAATGAGCAGGCCCGAGCCATCTGACTTCGATGGTAAAATCACCCATGGTGATGACCTCGATGTCTGTCATGGTCTCTGTCGGACCCTGAACGAACGTGCCTTCGGCTTTTTCCTTATTGAGTTTTTTCATGCGATCAAGACTGTCGTAGCCAGATTTTTCAAATTCTGCCGCAGCGTCTTCGTGGGCGAGAATGGGTACGCCAAGCTTGAACCAGTATGAATTGCCCAGCATTGCATGGCCCTGGCCATTTTCATTGATGACCAATTTAACCGGTTGGTCCGTGATCTTTTTAATTTCGTCATGCAGGGCTTTTGCCAGCAGGAAACTGGCACTGCCATTAATAACAATGACACCATCACCGGTAACGATAAACGACAGGTTATTGTTGTGGCCGGAATTATCATAGCCTGGAGGAGCAGTAGCACCGATAGCTGAAAACACGCCGGGAATAACCTCAACCGGTTTGGAGTACAGCAGGGATTGCGGGTATTGATCGCGAATTGACTGACTGGCTGTGGCATCCGGCAAAGCTGCAACCATCATCAAACCAAATAAAAGATAAAAATACTTCATTTATAAAATCCCCTTTCGCCTATTGAGAAAATATCATATAATAAAATTCGAATATGTTAAAGTGATATGTTTCCTGGGAGGGATTTAGACGATGAGTGCATCCGCTTTTCAAATTAATCGCCGTCGTTTTCTGGCCGGCTCGGCGGCCGCAACTGCTGGCACTTTCATGGTGGCGGGCATCGATACCGGCCCGGCGCTGGCCAAATCCGGCCTCACCGAACAGGCATCAGGTTATTATCGTTTCAATATCGGTAATTTTAAGTGCGCTTCCCTGAGCGATGGTACACTCAGCCTGCCGGCGCAGTTTCTGGCCCGCGATTTGCCGAAAGAAAAACTCGAGGCCTTTTTAAAGCAATATTATCTGCCGACAGATACCAACACCTCCCAAACCAATCTCACTTTGATTGATACCGGCGAAAAACTTGTGCTGTTTGATGTTGGCTCAGGGCCAAACTTTCAGGACAGTGCCGGTAAATTGTCGGACCTTCTGGAAACAGTCGGCATCTCACCTGAAGATATTGATGCGGTGGTTATTACCCATGCCCATCCCGATCATGTATGGGGGTTGATTGACGAGTTTGAAGAAGCACCACGTTTTCCAAACGCACATTATTACATCAATGCGGTGGAGTATGATTTCTGGAATTCTGAAGACATTCTGACCAAATTGCCCCAGCAACTTCATTCCTTTGCCCTTGGTGCCCAGCGCAACCTCAAGCCGGTCACCGAGCGCATGACCTTCATTAAACCGGGCGAGGAATTCATCGCCGGTTTTCAGGCTGTGGACAGCTCTGGCCACACGCCCGGACATATGTCGTATCTGGTAACCTCCAACAATGAAACCCTGCTGGTGACCGGTGACGCCCTTACTCATTTCGTCGTATCGCTCCAGCACCCGCAATGGCAGCCGGCAACCGATATGGATGGGGACATGGCTGTTACCAATCGCCGGAAGCTCACAGACATGGCCGCAACAGAACGCTTGAGAGTTATCGGCTATCATTTTCCCTTCCCCGGCGTGGGGAATATTAGCCGCGAACATGACACCTATCGCTGGATACCGGACGCCTGGAACTGGGGCCTATAGGGCCGGGTGTTTTTCCAATGCTTTTGAATTTCCGGGCCTGAGAATTTTATCCAGAGCATCATTGTCGAGCCAGCCGACACCGTCGTGAATATCAGCGTGAATAGCCTGTAGCAGACCATCAGAATCGCGATCACGCAAAGCAGCAATAATCTCCTTGTGGCGGTCAACACCATAAAAGCTCCCCACATGGCGCAGGGCTATGCGCATGAACGGGCCCAGTTGCAGCCAGATGCTCTCAATCACCGGCATCGAAAGCTGGTCACAGTTCGAGCGGTAGATGTGGCCATGAAACAGCTGGTTCTGGATAATCAGGGTGATTGCATCCTGCGCTTCAACCGCCTCATCCATAATTGTATCAATCTCCACAAGCCGGTCGATGATATTATCGGAAATATACGGCAGGGCGCGTTCAGCCGCATGGATTTCTATCGCGCACCTTAGAGAGACAAGTTCATGGAAACGCCTCGCCGTCATGGGCGGCACAACAATCCGGCGGTTTTCCAGAACACACAGCGCATTTTGCGAACTTAGTCGACGTAATGCCTCGCGAACCGGTGTCGGGCTGATTGCCATCGCTGCGGCCAGCCCGCGAATGGTCACCGGCACACCGGGCGCAATACTGCCCACCATCAGCGCATGGCGCAGCCGCACATAAGCATATTCCTGTATGGTCATTTTTCCCGATTTTTTTATCTCGGGTAAATTAAGAGGAGGGTTAGCCATTTCAAAGTTCCAGTCAGACTTCTTTCCCGGTAACAATAACCGGTTGACATCAAGATGAATAGTGATAACTTTTATAGTAATGTGATCACATTTTTTCTGGCGGACACATAATGTTGCAAGCTTCACCAACCGAACAGATGCTGGATTGGCTGTCTGCACGACCCGCCATTGAAAATCTGCGTGCCGGTGTCTGCGACTTTAACGGCATTATGCGTGGCAAGCTCATACCGGCAAATCAGGCCAAAAAAGCCTTAAACGGCGGCTTGCGCATTCCGTTATCGACCACAAGCGTCGACATCTGGGGCAATGACATCGCCGGTTCATCGCTGGTCTACGAAAGCGGCGATGGTGATGGTATTCTGCAATGGACAGGCCGCAACATCCTGGCCATGGAATGGCTGGCGCAGCCAACCGGGCTCATACCCTTGTGGCTAACTGACGAAAATGGCGCACCTTTCCTGGCCGACCCGCGTCAGGCGCTTGCGCATGTACTGGCAAAATACAGCGCATTTGGTTTAAGGCCTGTGGTTGCCACCGAGTTGGAATTTTATCTGCTGGCCCCTGATGAGACCCGGCCAACCCCGCCTAAATCACCTGCAACCGGCAAAGTGTGCAATGCCAATGCTGTGCTTTCAATTGATGAGATTGACCACTTTGACGGTTTTTTCAATGATGTTTACGCCTTGTGTGCGCAACAGGGGATCCCCGCCGATACGGCAATCGCTGAAGGTGGTGCCGGTCAATTCGAGATAAATTTCGCCCATTGCGATGAGGCCTTGCGTGCGGCTGACGATGCTGTGTTGTTCAAGCGCATTGTCAAAGGCGTTGCCCGCAAACATGGTATTGTTGCATCCTTCATGGCCAAGCCCTATGCCGAGCGCTCCGGCAATGGCTTTCACGTTCACTTTTCCCTGCTGGATAAAGCTGGCGAAAACGTCTTTGATGATGGCAGCGATGCAGGCTCAAAAACCATGCAATACGCAGTGGCTGGCCTGCTAGCGGCAATGGATGAATCAACACTTCTTTTCGCCCCGCACCTCAATTCCTATCGCCGCCTGCAACCCAATACCCATGCCCCAAGCGCTATTAGCTGGGGTTATGAAAACCGCAATGCCGCCATTAGAATTCCCGGTGGACCGACCGCTGCACGACGCATTGAACACCGGGTTTCAGGTGCCGATGCCAACCCTTATCTGGTGTTGGCAGCCATTTTAGGCGCAGCCCTAGCCGGCATGGAAGCAGCACAAATGCCTGTCGATCCTATCGTTGGGGAGGCATCTTCACCCGGCCTCACACATTTGCCCGATAACTGGCGTAACGCAATTGACAGTTTCGAATGCGCAAAAATTCTGCCGTCATTCTTGTCTCCAATGTTTCGAGACCTTTTTGCATCCTGCAAACGCCAGGAGGAAAGAACATTTGCCAGCCGGATAACCGACTTTGAATACAGCACCTATCTTGAGACCACATAAGTTTATTAAAAGGGAGGAAACCAAATGAAGAAAATACTATCGCTTGCGGTCCTTGCCGCATTGAGTATAACACCGGCACTTGCCGGTGGAAAAACACTCAATATCTATAACTGGTCAGATTATATTGCCGAAGACACCATCAAGAAATTTGAAGAAAAAACCGGCATTAAAGTCACCTATGACGTTTATGACTCAAACGAAGTACTCGAAGCCAAAATGCTGGCGGGCAGTTCCGGTTATGATGTTGTGGTTCCCACATCCGATTTTTTACAGCGCCAGATTGCCGCTGGTGTTTATGCCAAGCTCGATAAATCGAAACTGCCAAACCTGAAAAACATGGATCCCGACCTGATGAAGGCTTTGGGAAATTTTGACCCCGGCAATGAATACGCCGTCATCTATATGTGGGGCACCACAGGAATTGGTTACAATACCAAAGCAGTTGCCAAACGTCTTGGCGACAATGCGCCAACAGATTCATGGGCGTTAGTGTTTGACCCTGCCAACGCCGCCAAGCTACAGGACTGCGGCATATCTTTGCTTGATGCACCCACCGAAATTATTCCCGCCGCGATGAATTATCTCGGACTTGATACGCGCTCGACCAAAAAAGAGGACTTTGAAAAGGGTGCCGCGCTGCTGGCAAAAATTCGTCCCTTTGTGCGCTATTTTCATTCCTCACAATATATTTCCGACCTCGCCAATGGTGACATCTGTGTATCGGTTGGCTGGTCCGGCGATGTGTTCCAGGCCCGCGATCGCGCGGATGAAGCCAAAAAAGGCGTTGAGATCGGCTACTCCATTCCCAAGGAAGGCGCATTGCAATGGTTTGACACTCTCGCCATTCCGGTTGATTCCAAGCACAAGGATGAAGCTCTGGCTTTCATCAACTTTGTCATGGATGCCCAGATCACCGCCGATATCACCAATTATGTCTGGTATGCAAATGGCAATTCTGCCTCCATGCCCATGGTCGAACAAGATATCAAGGATGATCCCGGCATCTTCCCGCCTGATGATGTCAAGGCAAAACTATGGGGTGCCAAAGTCTATAAAAAGCGCACTGACCGTGTCATCACCCGGCTTTGGACCAAAGTAAAAACCGGCAAGTAAACCTGTTCACAATCAGCTGACCGCCATATCTGCCTGTGCAGATGTGGCGGCAACGGCTGGCTTGATGAGGGCGTCCACATGCAAAATCAACAACAAGGTGCAATCACCCCCAAACCCTGGCTGGATCCGAATCAGCAGCCTTTCATTCGGATTTCCAATCTGACTAAAAAATTTGGTGATTTCACTGCCGTCGACAATGTTTCGCTCGATATTTATCGTCAGGAATTATTCTGCCTGCTTGGCGGATCCGGCTGTGGCAAATCAACCCTGCTGCGCATGCTGGCTGGATTTGAAACGCCCACCGGCGGACGGATTGAAATTGACGGCCAGGATGTCGCCGATGTGCCTCCCTATGACCGCCCGACCAACATGATGTTTCAATCCTACGCCCTGTTTCCGCATATGACGGTGGAAAAAAATGTAGCCTATGGATTGATGCGCGATGGCGTGGCGAAATCAGAAGCTAATGATCGCGTCAATGAAATGCTCAAACTGGTGCAACTGGATGGTTTTGCCACCCGCAAACCCGACCAGCTTTCCGGCGGCCAACGCCAGCGTGTCGCACTTGCACGCTCATTAATCAAACAACCAAAACTGCTGCTGCTGGATGAGCCTTTGGGTGCGCTGGACAAAAAGCTGCGCGAGGAAACACAATTTGAGCTGGTCAATATTCAGTAAAGCCTGGGGGTCACCTTCATAGTCGTTACCCACGACCAGGAAGAAGCCATGACCCTGTCAACGCGCATCGGCGTTATGGATGCAGGGGAAATCGTTCAGGTCGGCGAACCCCATGACATATACGAGTTTCCGCAGTCGCGCTTTGTCGCCGATTTTATCGGCTCGGTAAATATGTTTGAAGGCCGCGTGGTCGATGATGCCGAGAATTATGTGCGCATTCACTGCCAACAGGCTGATTGCGATATTCACGTTGCCCATGGTGTCAGTTGCACCGAAAACCAGAGATTATGGTTTGCCATTCGCCCGGAAAAAATGACCCTGTCGCGTGAAAAACCAGAAGGCATTTACAATTTTGTCGAAGGCAGGGTCGACGAAATTGCCTACATGGGCAACCTCTCGGTATTTCGTATCAAACTTGACAGCGGCATTATAGTCCGTGTGACAAAATCAAATCTATCACGCCGCGATGAAGACAATATCAGCTGGGACGAAACTGTCTTTGTCTCCTGGGAAGATACCGCCGGCGTGGTGTTGATGCAATGAACGCAACAACCCTCATAACCGGCGCAGCACGCCTTTTGGGCCGAATGGGTTTTCGCGCCCGCTCTTTGGTTATAGCCGTGCCGTTCTGGTGGTTGTTCGTGTTTTTTCTCATCCCCTTTGCGGTTGTCGCCAAAATCTCGTTTTCCGAAGCAATCATCGCCCGACCGCCTTATTCGCCGTTATACACCTGGACCGAGGACGGCGTGCTGCAACTCAAACTGTTTTTTTCAAACTATGGATATCTGCTTGAAGACACGCTTTATGTTTCCGCCTACTGGTCATCGATCAAAGTTGCGTTTTTCTCAACCGTCATTGCTTTGCTTGTCGCCTACCCCATGGCATACTACATCGCCCGCACCTCCGAGCGTCGGCGCAATGTGTTGTTGATGCTGATAATCCTGCCGTTCTGGACATCGTTCCTGTTGCGGGTCTATGCCTGGATCGGCATTTTAAAAACCAACGGCATTATCAATAATATTCTGATGTCACTCGGCATCACGTCTGAGCCGATTATTATGATGCAGACAAATTTCGCCGTCTATGTCGGCATTGTCTACACCTACCTGCCGTTTATGATATTGCCGCTTTTTACCAATCTGGTGAAGCTCGACCCCTCGCTACTCGAAGCCTCCGCCGATCTTGGTGCGCGCCCGATAACGACTTTTTTCAAGATCACCCTGCCATTGTCAGTTCCAGGCATTATCGCCGGCTCAATGCTGGTGTTTATCCCGGTGATCGGTGAATTCGTCATCCCGGCACTTTTGGGCGGCCCCGACACGTTGATGATCGGCAAAGTCCTGTGGAATGAGTTTTTCTCCAACCGCGACTGGCCGGTAGCCTCAGCCGTTGCCGTCGTCATGCTGGTGTTGCTGGTAATTCCGATCATGTTGTTGCGCAATGCCCAGAACGCCAGCGCGGGAGCAGCATCATGAAAAAAACCTCATGGTTCTTAACCATTACCACTGTGCTCGGCTTTGCCTTTCTTTACATTCCGATTATCTCACTGATAATTTTCAGCTTCAATGAATCCAAGCTGGTAACCGTCTGGTCGGGGTTTTCAACCAAATGGTATGGTGAGCTTTTGCGCGACCCGCAGATACTGGGAGCTGCCTGGATCAGTCTCAAGATAGCCTTCATCAGCGCCACATTGGCAATGGGGCTGGGGACTTTGGCGGCATTTGTTCTGGTTCGCTTTCGTAAATTTTACGGTAAAAACCTGTTGAGCGGCATGATAACAGCACCTCTGGTGATGCCTGATGTTATCATCGGCCTGTCGTTACTGCTGTTGTTCATTGCCATGGAAGCAACATTTGGCTGGCCCGCCGGACGCGGCCTTACCACCATCATTATCGCCCACACAACCTTCGCCATGGCCTATGTGGCCATTGTGGTGCAGTCACGCCTGGTTGTTATGGATACAAGTCTGGAAGAAGCAGCCCTTGATCTCGGCGCCAGACCGGTACGGGTATTTTTTGATATCACCCTGCCGGTGATCTCGCCTGCTCTGGTTTCCGGCTGGCTGTTGGCCTTTACGCTGTCTCTGGATGATCTGGTCATTGCCAGCTTTGTTTCCGGTCCCGGTGCCTCCACCCTGCCGATGGTGATTTTCTCAAAAGTACGTCTTGGCGTCAGCCCCGACATCAATGCCCTGGCTACCATCATCATTGTGATTGTTGCCATTGGTGTGGTAATCGCCTCCACACAGATGAAACCCGGAAAGACTTCGTAAATGAGTAAAACAGATTGCGACCAGGCTTTCAGAGCCGATGATCTCAACCAGCGCTGGCCGGAAATGACCTATGGTGGTGCCTTGAGTTTTATGCGGCGAAAATACAGCCGCGAGCTTGACGGCGTTGATGTAGTTGTCAGCGGCATCCCGTATGATTGCGCCGTAACCTTTCGCCCCGGTTGCAGGCTCGGCCCTCGCGCCATTCGCGCAGGCTACGTCCAACTGGCAGAACTGAAATCCTTTCCCTTCGGCATTGATCCCTTTGAGACACTTAAAGTCACTGATTACGGCGATTGCTTTCTCGACCCCCATCACCCTGAAACCATCCCCGCTGCCATCGAAGCCCATGCCGATCACATTCTGGCCAGCGGTGCCAAAATGCTGAGCTTTGGCGGCGATCATTTTGTAGCCTATCCACTGTTGAAGGCACACGCAAAAAAATATGGACCTGTCGCCCTGATACAGTTTGATGCCCATTGTGACACCTGGGATGATGACGGCACGGCACTTGATCATGGCTCGATGTTTGCGCGCGCGCTCAATGATGGTATTGTTGATGTGGCCAGATCAACCCAGATAGGTCTGCGCACCTTTAACGACAGTGACATGGGTTTTGAAATCCTCACCGCCCCGTGGGTGCATCGCAACGGTATGGATGCAGCCCTCGATATTATCACGCAGCGCGCAGGCGATGCCCCTGTTTACATCTCATTTGATATTGATGGCCTTGATCCAGCCTTTGCTCCGGGCACCGGCACACCGGTAGCAGGAGGCCTGGCAAGCTGGCAGGCGCTGGAATTTATTCGCGGCCTTGGCAGCCTCAACCTCATTGGCATGGATGTTGTGGAAGTTGCACCGGCCTATGACCATGCCGAAATAACCGCTATTGCCGCAGCCACTATCGCCCACGACTGGTTGTGCCTGATGGCCATTAAAAAGGGTGCAAAAACCAACGTGGTGGGGCGCTTGTGAAGATTGGCATTTTACAGGCCGGCCTGTGCCCGGAGGAACTGGTTGAAGAGTACGGTGAATATGATGCTGTGTTTGCACGTTTCCTCGACGGCTTCGGCTTTGAGTTTGAAGGCTTTCGTGTTGTCGAGGGCATATTTCCCTCATCCGTCACTTCGGCTGATGGCTGGCTCATTACCGGATCAAAATATGGCGCTTACGAAGACCATGACTGGATAGCACCGCTGGAAGACTTTATTCGCCACGCCTACGGTCAAAATGTTCCAATTATCGGCGTCTGTTTTGGCCATCAGATTCTGGCCCAGGCCCTTGGCGGCAAAGTAGAGAAATTTACCGGCGGCTGGGCCGTTGGTAAACAGCACTATCAACTTGACGGGGTTGAAGCTGGCATCGACCTGATGGCCTGGCATCAGGATCAGGTGATTGTACTGCCGCAAGATGCCGAAGTTATCGGCTCTTCGCCTTTCTGCAAATATGCAGCCCTGGCCTATGGCAACAAGGCATTGTCGGTTCAGGCTCACCCTGAGTTTGATGCAGAATTTATCGCCGGTCTTTTCAATGCGCGCAAATACGTTTTACCGGCAGAAGTCATGGCGCACAGTAACGATGATCTTTCGGGAGAATTATCATCGCCTCTTATTGCCAAAATGATGGCGGAGTTTTTCAAGCAGGAGGCAGTATGACCAACCTGCCCAAATGGCTGGAACCTGTACCTGCTCCCTTGCACCATTGGCTCAATGGGCGAAAAGTTGATCAGGTGGCTTGTGTTATCGCCGACGTTGCCGGTGGCACACGCGGCAAAACTGTAGCGGCTGAAAAGTTTTCTCCTTCCGAAAAAATGTTCATGGCGGACTCGATTTTTTATCAAACCATCACCGGCAGCTACGCCGAGATGGAAGCTGAAGGTCAATGGACAGAGGCGGACATGGTTTTGACCCCGGATCTTGCAACAACGGTAGCATGCCCGTGGACAAAGGACGTGACCTTGCAGGTTATTCATGATGTCTCCACCCGGGACGGTGAGCCTGTGGGACTGGCCCCGCGCAATGTTCTCAAACGAGTCTTATCGTATTATGACCGCGAGGGCTGGCAACCGGTTGTTGCCCCGGAGCTTGAATTTTACCTGACAGAACCCCACACCGATCCCAATTTTCCGGTTCAACCTAAATCCGGCCGTACCAATCGTAAAAACGTCAGGCGACAGGTCTACTCCTTAAGCGTCCTTGATGAATACGGCCCGGTGATTGAAGACATTCAGAATTTCGCCAAAGCTCAGGGCTTTGATATTGATGCCATCGTTCAGGAAGACGGCTCCGGGCAGATTGAGATTAATCTCAATCACGGGGATGCCGTAGCCCTTGCCGATCGGGTGTTTTGTTTCAAGCGCACCATTCATGAGGCAGCCCTGAAGCATGATTGCTTTGCCACCTTTATGGCCAAGCCGATGCAGGGTGAACCGGGCAGTGCCATGCACATTCACCAAAGCATTGTCGATAAAAAAACCGGTAAAAACATTTTCAGTCGCGAAGATGGCCAGCCTTCAGAAAAGTTTTACAGTTTCATTGCCGGACAGCAACAGCATCTGCCCTCGATTTTTTGTCTCATCGCGCCATATGTCAATTCCTACCGACGTTTTATTGCCGCTCATTCGGCACCGGTAAATCTTGAGTGGGGTGAAGACAACCGCACCACCGGCTTGCGCATCCCACTGTCACCGCCTCAGGCACGCCGAGTTGAAAACCGTATCATCGGCATGGATTGCAATCCTTACCTGGCGCTGGCAGCCTGTCTGGCCAGCGGTTTCATCGGCATGAAAACGGGATTGAGCCCGCGAGATGCCATGATCGGTGAAGCCTATAAATCCAACCTCACAATGCCGCGCAGCTTGAGCCTGGCGCTGGAAATGTTTACCGGAAAAACCGAACTTACCGACATGCTCGGCAATGATTTTTGCCAGCTTTTTCGGGCCATCAAAAAATCTGAAATGGATGATTATTCAGCCATTATCACACCGTGGGAACGCGACCACCTGCTGTTGAACGTATAGGACATTGCCATGGCAACACTAGACAACCACCTGCCGACGAGTGAACTACAAGCTCTTGATGCAGCTCACCACATCCACCCCTTTAGCGACCGTGCCGCCATGAACGCCAAAGGCGCACGCGTAATCACCCGCGCCAGTGGTGTTTACCTGTGGGACAGTGACGGTGAAAGGTTGCTTGATGGCATGGCCGGATTATGGTGCGTTAACCTCGGCTATGGTCGCCACGAACTTGTTGATGCAGCTGCTCGTCAAATGTCCCAATTGCCCTATTACAACACGTTTTTCCAGACCACTCACCCGCCCGCCGTCATGCTGGCAAAACGCCTGGCTGAACTTGCGCCAGGAACTCTCAACCACGTGTTTTTTGCCGGCTCAGGCTCAGAGGCCAACGATACCAACGTGCGCATGGTACGTCATTACTGGGCAAGTCTGGGCAAACCCGACAAAAAGACCATCATCGCCCGCAAAAACGGCTATCACGGCTCAACCGTGGCCGCAGCATCGCTTGGCGGCATGAGTGCCATGCACGAGCAAGGCGGCCTGCCCATCCCCAACATCACCCATATTGACCAGCCTTACTGGTATGGCGAAGGTGGGGACAGTTCTCCAGCTGAATTTGGATTGGCGCGCGCCCGCGCACTCGAGACAGAAATTGAGCGCATCGGTGCCAACAAGATCGCAGCCTTTATAGCCGAACCCGTACAAGGTGCCGGTGGCGTAATTATCCCACCCGACACCTACTGGCCGGAAATACAGCGCATTTGCAGCGAGCATGACATTCTGCTGATTGTTGATGAAGTCATTACCGGTTTTGGCCGTACCGCCAACTGGTTTGCCGGTGAAACCTTTGCCATAGCCCCGGACATTATGACCATAGCCAAGGGATTGACGTCAGGATATCTACCGATTGGTGCCTCAATTGTCAGCGACAGAGTTGCCAATGTTCTCAGTGAAAAGGGTGGAGATTTTCAGCATGGCTACACATTTTCCGGCCATCCCGCAGCTTGCGCCGTTGCCCTGGAAAATCTTCGCATTATGGAAGATGAGCACTTGATCGAAATTGTCGCCGAACAAACAGCGCCTTACCTTGAAGAAAAATGGAAATCTCTCGGCAATCACCCTCTGGTCGGTGAAGCGCGTGTTTGCGGTATGATGGCAGCCATCGAATTAACCCCTGATAAAGCCGCGCGCGCACGTTTCAGCGAAAACAGCAACGTTGGCATTACCTGCCGCAACCTTTGTTTTGACAATGGCCTGATCATGCGCTCAGTGGGTGATATTATGGTAATCTCTCCACCATTAAACATCTCCCCATCGCAGATTGATGAGTTGGTTGGACTTGCTTTCAAATCTCTCGATATGACTCTGGATGTGCTGACCAAAGACGGTTTGATGAAAACGGCAGCGTAATCTATGAACGTATTATTCGCCAATGATCCACAGGGGAGCTATCCGCCCTCCTATTACCATGCCACCAGCACCGAATTGCCTGCCTTCCCCGCCCTTGCCGGTGATCTCAACTGTGACGTCTGCATCATAGGCGCAGGCTATACCGGCCTGTCCGCAGCGTTGCATCTGGCGCAGAAAAACTATGATGTGGTGGTGCTTGATGCCCATCGCATTGGCTGGGGAGCATCGGGGCGCAATGGCGGCCAATTGGGCATTGGCCTGCGCGTCGAGCAATCAAAGATTGAAAAAATGGTCGGCATCGAGGCCGCCAAGGGGCTGTGGCAGCTTGGTCTTGAAGCCAATCAACTGGTGCATGATCTCGTCAAACAGCACAAAATCGATTGTGATTTGAAACCCGGGGTTCTGCACGCCAATCATCGCGCCCGGTTCACCCGCCACTCACAACAGGAAGTAGAACATCTGCACTCGCAATACGGTCATGATAAAGTCCGCTTTGTCGATGAGACTGAAATTCGCCAGATGCTTGGTACAAAAGCCTATTTCAGTGGCACTCTTGACACCAGTGCCGGTCATCTGCATCCGCTCAATTTTGCCTTCGGCCTGGCCCGGGTAGCTGTTAATGCCGGTGTTCGTTTTTTTGAAAAAACCGAAGTCACCGATATTTCCAAATCAGATCCGGCCATCGTTACAGGCGCATGCGGAAAAGTATCGGCCAAATTCGTCATCATCGCCTGCAATGGCTATCTCGGAAAACTGGAAAAAAAGATTGCCGCACGCGTCATGCCGGTCAACAATTTCATCATCGCCACCGAGCCGTTGCCGCAGGAAAAAGCCGACGAACTTATCCGCGATGATATCGCCGTTGCCGATTCAAAGTTCGTCATTAATTATTACCGTCTATCGGCTGACAAACGCCTGCTGTTTGGCGGTGGTGAAAATTACGGTTACAAGTTTCCTGCCGATATAAAATCCTTTGTCACCCGGCCCATGTTAGAAATTTATCCGCAACTGAAAGATGTGAACATCGACTACGGCTGGGGCGGCACTCTCGCCATTACCATGAACCGTCTGCCCTACCTCAACCGCCTTGCCCCCAATATCCTCACCGCCGGTGGCTACAGTGGCTATGGCCTGGGCATGGGTACATTTTCCGGCCTCGTTTTAGCGCAAGCCATTGATGGTACCGCCAGCCGGTTTGACTGCATGGGGTCAATTCCAACAAAGAGGTTTCCCGGCGGCTCCCTAGCCAGAACACCATTGCTGGTTCTTGCCATGTTGTATTACACACTGCGTGACAGGTTTTAGCCCTCTTGAGTTTCAAGTGCGATTTCCCGACCATGGCATGAGACTTGCTGTTTATCTGGCTTAAGCCGGTTAAATCGCAAAAAAGGCCCAAAATGGGACACCACGCACAGAAAACCACATCACCCCAGGGTATGGCCGTTGATCTGCCCCAATGTGCTGATGGTTTCTTTGTGCAATTCAAGGGAAATAAAAATTGGCACGCTTTACCCGAGATAAAACTGGAAAATGGCAATAAACTGCACCTTTATGCAGTAACCCGGTTATCTCAGGTAAGACATATCTGGAAACAGTTTCAGCACACCGCATGGCATACACCGTTTCAGAATTTTGACTGGATAAACGCGTGGTTTGAGAGCAGGAATCAAGACCACAAGGCAAAACCGCTCATCGTACTCGGCTTCAAAGAAGGGGAGCTTCAGTTTATCCTGCCATTTGCCAGTGAAACATATTTTGGCCTCAAGCGGTTATTATGGGCTGCAAATGAAGTCAATGACTACAATTGCCCGCTGATTAAAACCGAATTTCTGCCGCAAATGTCAGCTGCGACCGTAAGTAAAATTTACCGCCATATTGGTCACCATGTATCCGGCATTGATGTCTTTTATTTAACCAGACAGCCAAAATATCTGGCCGGGTCAGCCAATCCATTTATAGGCTCAGGCGTCCGCCGCAGTTCGTGCGGATCGCACTCCCTTAACCTCGACCCCAACTGGGCCAGCCTCTACGCCCAACAGCGCAGCACCAAATCACGCAGCCGCATAAGGCAAAAAACCAGGCGTCTAAAGCGGGCGGGAAACCTGCGTTTCATGGCTATTCGAGGGTCTCGGCAACTGTCCTGCATTGACACGATTTTACGATGGAAATCTGTTCAGCTGGAACAGAAAGGGGAGCGAAATCCTTTTAACAAGAAGTCGCAGGATCCATTGTCGGGCTCCGTGCTGACGCAAACAATCAGGCGGTTCGCCCAAGGCGACGCCAAAACCAGCCCCTTGCGGGTTTACGGGCTTTTTCTTGATGGCGAAATGATTGCCGGTTTGATTGCATTTGTTGACAACAAAACATTTTCACTTTTCACCATGTCGTACGGCCCCGAGGTCTTCACCAACTGCTCGGCGGGTTCAGTCCTGTTGGTAAAAACAATTGAACTGGCCTCACGCGCCAAATTTCACACCTACGACTTCCTTGCCGGTGACGAGCCTTATAAACTTTCCTGGTGCGATAAAAAGCTTGATCTTTACGATAGTGTTTTCGCCACAACCGGCATCGGCCGACTTGGTGCGTTTTCCCTCTCCGCAAGGCTCAAGGTCAAAAAATCACTAAAAGCCAGCACTCCGGTAATGAATTTTTTGAAAAAAACAAACCGCTCCCGCCTTCAAATTCTGGGCGCTCTGGAAAAATTTAAAACCCCTTTAACAAAAAGGTTTCCCCATGCAGACAATCGCTGACACCAGACAGTTTTTCAAAGATGCGCGCAACCTTGTCCGTCAGAAAAATGACCGGCAGAATTTTGACACCTGGATCAGGACCATAACCTTCACAGTGCCCGTGATTTTCCTGACAATCGTATTGCTGCAACCGTGGGCGGAGCCAAAATGGATGTTCCTTGACACGGTAACAGCCGCACGGTTCTCGGAAAACTGTTGCAGCACCTCTTACGGGTTCATTTCTAATCTGGGCATCATGCTGTGGTCAGCCACCGCCGCTGTCTGCCTGTTTGCCGCCGGTGTTTTTGCCAGTATAAATGCGCGGCCCCTGATGTGGTTTGCCCTGTCTGCCGGTCTGCTCAATGGCTTGCTTGCTTTGGACGACGCTTTCCTTTTGCATGAAAATGTACTGCCCTATTTCGGCATCCCGCAAAACCTGGTGCTGGCGACATACGTCGCCTTGGCCCTTGCCTATGCGGCTGCCAGCTGGCGCATAATTCTGGCTTCCGATTACGTGATCCTGCTGGTGGCGGGCTTTGCCGTTTCGGTGTCTTTACTGGTCGACACTGTTTTTTCCAGCCTTGTTCCAGGCCTTGTTTACATTGAGGACAGCGCCAAGTTCTTTGGTATTTTCAGTTGGGCCTCGTTTCACATGACCGCGCTGTATTTTCTGGTGACACAGACATTGGCCCCGGCATCAAAAAGATGAGCGTCACGGCTACCAAAGAAACCATTCTCCTGCTGGGAAATTACCGCCCGACATTAACCCTTGCCCGGGTTTTGTCCAAACAGGGTTTCCGTATTATTTCCGGGCTTGAAGGCTGTGATGGCGGAGCTGAATACAGCCGCTATGTGGACCAGATCTGGGATCATGAGCCAGTCAAAACCAACCCTGAAGGCTTTTTAAAAAGCCTTCCTGCCTTTGTGCGTGAAAATAACGTTGCAGTAATTTTTCCGGTGTCAGAAGAATCTGTCAGGTTTTTTGCCGAGCGCTCTGATTTGGACTACGGCAATGCCGTTATAGCCACCGTTCAGGCGGACCTGATTAAACGCTGCCTCGACAAAATGTTTATGATGAAACTGGCACAAGCGCACAACATCCCGACAGCCGCATTTGCCTATGCCGACGATCAGAGCCAACTGCAAAAAAAATCTCAGGCCATCGGGTTTCCCCTGGTGATCCGGCCTCAGGATTCAAATCAGCGCATTGATGGCAAAAAGGCTCTGTTCATTCAGGACATACAGGATTTGAACCGGCAATTGCCCAAATGGCCTGCCTTGCAAAAAGGCCTGGTCCTTAAGAAAAAAGCCAAAGGAAAACGCCACAACATATATTTTGCCGCACAGAAGGGAAAATTATACCGCTATCTGCACGCGGTCATCTTGCGCACAGATATGGCGGACGGCTCCGGGCTGGCGGTGGAAGGAATGACCATCAGGCCGGAGGCGCAATTGCAGCGTTTTACCGCAACACTTGTCAAAAATCTGGATTATTCAGGCATCGGTTGCGCTCAGTATCTTGTTGACGATGACACCGGCGACATCAGTTTTCTTGAGATCAATCCCCGTATTGCCGGAAATCATGCGGTACCGGAATTTGCCGGTCTCAAGTTAAGCTCAATTCTCGTAGACATGGCGAAAAACAAAGCGCTGGACACTCGGCCTGTGCAAGGCCGAACGGGTATTCGCTACGTTTGGACCTATGGCGATTTGTTGAGTGCCAAGAGCGCCTGGCTACGCCGGGAAATCGGCAGCGTTGCGACAATAGCAAAATTTTTACGTGCCGCTCGGAAGGGCTTTCGCGCCGACCTTCACATGTCCTATGTCTGGCATGACCCCGGGCCGGGCATAATGTCCCTGCTCAGTCTGGCCCCGAACTGGCGGCGCCTGTTTGTGCGCCTTACAAACAGTGAACGCGGCACCGTTCGTGCGCAGGCCCGGCCGCCACACTGAAAGTTAACTTAAAAACCCTATAGTCACCGCTCAAAATTCAAAGGCTTTTAATGACTTTTATAACATCATTTCAAAACGGGTTTTTGACCGACGCAAAAACGGCTGTAGACGCTGCTGCTGAAATCAATGATGCGCACTGCCGGTTGGAATATGTTGAGGCTAAGGCCTGGGACCGGATTGCGACTCAATTCGACGATGTCGTTCATGAGCAGACCCATTTTTTCAACACGCTGAGATGGGGTGAAAGCAAAGTTGAAAATGTAATTTTCCGATCGGGCAACCGGATCGTCGGCGGCGCCAGCATCATTATTCTTGCCATCCCTTTGAGCACCACTGGTCTGGCAATCGTCAAATGGGGCCCCTTATGGCGAAAGCAGGGACAACAACCGCAATTACCTCATTTGAAATCCATGCTGCATCTGTTGCAAAAAGAGTTCGCTGAAACTCGCGGGTTATATCTCACCATTATGCCTCACGCAGACAATGAATATTCAAAACACATCTGCGACCAGCTCAAAGCGCTTGGATTTAAAACCGGTGCCACATTGTCAGCACCTGAGCGCTATCTCGTCGACACCAATCAAAGCGTCGAAGATTTGCGAAAAAGTCTCGATCAAAAATGGCGCTACAATCTCAAAAAAGCCGGTAAAAACAGTTTCAAAATTGAATTCTCGACCAGTGACAAGGCCTTTGATACTTTTATCGATCTCTATGAAAAGATGCTTGATCGCAAGAGGTTCATGGACACCTCGGCAATCCATACGCTGAAAGGTCTGATGCAAAACGGCAATGAGGCTTTGAGACCCTCGATTGTCCTTGTCTCCCACAAGGACAAGGTAATAGCTGGTGGCGTGTTCGACCTCAGTGGCGAGCGCGCAACCTACCTTTATGGTGCCAGTAATAATCAGGCTGTGTCGTTGAAAGCCGGTTACGCCATGCATTGGTGGCTGGCCGCCCACCTGTGCAGCCTGCCGCACAATCGTGTGTATGATCTGGGCGGCAATGATCGCGATAGCGGATTGCATCAGTTCAAAAAAGGGTTCGTTGGCAAAACCGGCTCAATTTGCCTCACTCCGCCCGCTTATCACTATGCCGGCAATCTGCGCGCCAGACTGTTGGGTCACACCATTTTTCAGGTCAGAAAACTTAAAGTCAGCCTGTTGCCAAAAATCCATGCGCTGAAAACACGGCTGATGAAATGACGTCCTCATCGCTGCGTAAACTGCTGACCCGTTTTTCCCTGCTTACCGGCGGGCGTCTGGCCGGGGCTGCCGCAACCCTGGTTGCCAGCCTGTTGATTGCCCGCCAAATGGGTGCGGATACGCTTGGTGAACTGTCGGCCATTCTTGCCATAATAAGTGTTCTGTCGGTATTCCTGTCGGCAGGTTTTCCGGCAGTGGCAACAATTTTCACCGTGGAATATACCACCGACCCCCATCAGGGTCGCCTGAAGGGGTTTATACAGGCGGGCTGGAAACATGCATTTTTCGGACTGGCCATAAGCGTTATTCTTGCCGCATTATTTTTTGCCATGCCCGACCTGCCGGTTTCAACACCGGTGCTGGGAGGGGTGCTGTCAATCATCACCGCTTTTTTGCTGGCGGTAACAGTTTTCAATGGTGCGGTTCTGGTCGGCCTGGAAAAACAGGTTGCCGGACTGCTTTCCGATACATTGTTAAAACCAATGGTGTTTTTGCTGCTTATTGTTGCAGCCATTGTGGCGGGCATTGGTCTTGATGCCTCGAGACTTCTGGCCCTATTTGCCATCAGTGCAGCCGTCGCCTGTCTGTTATCATACGTGTTTATCCGCAAGACCGGCTTCATTGCCGAAGATGTTGTCGAAGAAAAAGAATCCAGGCGCTGGAGAGCAGCATCTTACCCATGGATTATCACATCTCTGGTCTGGGATCTTTTTATTGAGCTGCACATTATTTTGACCAGCTTTCTCGCTGCCCCCGCCCAGGTGGCGATCCTGCATATCGCCTTTCGCTTCCGAGTATTGGCCGGTTTTGGCATGCGATCTTTATATGCGCTTTTTCTGCCGCGAATCATTGCCCTCAATGTACAAAAAAAAGCCCGCGAACTGAATTCACATCTTCAACTGGCCAACCTGCTGGCCTTTATTTATGCCTGTGGTGTGATGGTATTTTTCGCTCTGTTCGGGCCGCTTTTGATGGGGCTTTTCGGCCAGGAATTCAAACAGGGCTGGTTGCTCCTGCTCATAGTTTCTTCAACCATCCCGGTCCGCGCCATTTTTGGCCCGGCGCCCGCAATCCTGTCCATGACCGGTCACCAAAGGCCCTCGGTCATCGTCATGCTGGCCAGCCTCGGGTTTTCCCTGGTGGCCTCTATTACTATGTATCCGCTGTGGGGAATTCACGGCATAGCGACGTCATATGCTGTGGCAAATTTTTTTGGCTCATTGCTGTTGTGGTTGTGGGCAAAGAATTTAACCGGCATAGACAGCTCCCTGTTTTCGCTGATTGGCACCCGAAATCCGGTCCGTCATTTTCGCAATCTGGTGGGCAGCCTGAAATAATATTGCGACCCCCCTCATATGCTCAAGGTCTGATCCATTTGACCAGCAAGACAATCAGCGCAACAATCACAGCGATCCAGAACAGCATCATGAAACCACCAAAGAACATTCCACCCCAGCCCATATATCCGCCGTCCTCCATCATTCCATAACCCATAATAAACCTCCATCAACAATTGCTTCAGCTTAAAGCCAGCTGCCCGCTTCAAAACGGACCGCTGAATTCACTGATCATGCCTTACTGGGATTTTTCCGATTTTTCGGCAGCATGATCTTTCATCATGGTCTTCATCATTTCAGTATGCTTCTGCATCATCTTCTGCATCATGGCCATCATATTACCTTGACCCATTGGCATATTGCCCTGGCCCATCTGGCCCTTTGGCATATTACCCTGACCCATCTGGCCCTTTGGCATATTACCTTGACCCATCTGGCCCATATGGTCCTTTGGCATATTACCTTCACCCATCTGGCTCATGGGCATTTTATTCTTGCCCATCATGGGAGCAGCTGTTGTGCCGGAGCTTTGAGCGTAAATCGCAGGTGCTGCTGCGATACCAACAACCAGAGCGGTGGCGATAGTGAGTATTTTCAAGGAAGTGCGCATTTTTAATTCTCCTGGTGTGTGTGGGAGGACCACTCAACATCGGCGGCCCTGACACTTCCAATCTGGGGGGCTTCTGTTACAGGTTGATGTCAAAAACAAAGAGATTTGTAACTGAATGTTACAATCAATACCTCGGTTACACTGTGTAACCATTATTCTGGCACCTGAGGCCTCACCACCTGTATAGTTGCGCCATGTCAGAACAACCGCATATTCTAATTGTTGATGATGATCGCGAAATTCGCGATCTGGTGGCGCGATATCTTTCGCAACACGGGTTGCGCGTGCGCTGTGCTGCTGATGGCCGCGAGATGTATCGCGCCCTTGAAGACTGGTCTATTGACCTGGTCATCCTGGATCTCATGTTACCGGGAGACGACGGGCTCACTTTGTGCCGCACCTTGCGGGCAACATCCAAAATTCCCATCATCATGCTGACTGCCATGGGTGAGGAAACCGATCGTATTGTCGGCCTAGAAATGGGTGCTGATGATTATGTCGCCAAACCATTCAACCCGCGCGAACTCCTGGCCCGTATCAAGGCGGTATTGCGCCGGGCAGAAGATGCCCCCGCAGGTAAATCTCAAGATACTCATGAACCTGAACTTCATCTGTTCGATGGTTGGCAATTCAATCTCAACAATCGCGAGCTGACATCACCGCAGGGTATTCTGATTTCCTTAAGTGCAGGCGAATACGAACTGCTTGCAGCTTTCGTCACCCATCCTCAACGCGTGCTCACCCGCGACCAGCTTCTTGATCTTGCCCGCGGGCGCCAGGCCCAGCCCTTTGACCGCGCCATTGATGTGCAGGTCAGCCGTTTGCGGCGCAAAATTGAACGTGACCCCGCCAATCCTAAATTCATAAAGACCGTACGCAGCGGCGGCTACATGTTCACACCCGCAGTTGAGAAAAAATCATGACGCTTGTGCCAACCACTCTTGCCGGCCGCACCATCCTGGTATTGCTGGCAGGCCTTGTCGCTTCCAACCTGATTGGGTTGTTGATCTACGCTGGCGAACGCGACAATGCTCTGACCAACATCACGGAAATTACCGGAGCTGAGCGCATTGCTGCTGTGGTTCAGGCAATGGAGCGTTTACCGGCCGCTGCCCGCAATCAGGCAGTCTGCGCGCAATCGGGGCCCGGGCTCACTGTAACACTGGCTGCTGAGCCCGCCGTCAAATCAAAAATTATCAGTTGGCGCGAACGCCCGCTAAGCACCGCCATCCGGGGCCTGTTGGGCAACCCTAAATCCAAACGCATACGAATTAGCATTAATCGAAACGGCCCTTCCTCGCGACAGGCGTTTTCTGCGGGCCTGGAACAATGCAGAAATTCAGACACTTCGATGACCGGCATGATGGAGATGATGTCGAAAAGCGGTGCCATGCAAAACATGACCATGGCCATGTCACCGCAGATGCGCGACCGGATGCAGGCATGGAGCGATGGCGATATTTTGAAAATTTCCTATCGTCTTGCTGATGGCGAGTGGCTTAACTTTATGATGCTGTCCCCGCGGGTTTCACCGATCTGGCAGTCAAGATTTTTCCTGGCGTTTTTTGTTATGGCAATAGTCGTCACCCTGCTCTCCGTGTGGGCGGTCAGGCGCTCAACAGCCCCTCTGGCACTGTTTGCCTGGGCAGCTGAAAGACTGGGTCGCGATGTTAACGCACCCGATTTGCCCGAAGATGGCCCACGCGAAGTACACCGGGCAGCGAAGGCTTTTAACGATATGCAACGACGTCTGCGCAGCCTGATTAACGACCGAACCCAGATGCTGGCAGCTATTTCGCACGATCTGCGCACACCGATAACACGCCTGAGATTACGCGCTGAATTTGTGGAAGATAAAGAACAGCGCGACAAAATGCTCAGCGACCTTGAACAGATGGAAGAAATGATTGCTGCCACATTGGCATTTGCCCGCGACGACAATGCCAATGAGCCGCGCAAAAATCTCGATCTGTCGAATCTGGTGCAAAGCGTCTGTGATGATGCCGCCGACGTGGGTGGTGATATAGCCTGTACCGGCAGCCAAAGCCTCCCTTTCAGCGGGCGGCCCCTAGCCCTTCGCCGCGCTCTGGCCAACCTTGTTGATAATGCGGTTAAGTATGGCGAACGAGCGCGGGTAAGTCTGGATGCAACATCTAAAGACTTTGTCATTACAGTTGATGATGACGGACCAGGCATCCCTGAGGGCGAAATTGAACGTGTGTTCGAGCCATTTTATCGCCTCGAGACCTCGCGCAGCCGCGACACCGGCGGCACCGGCCTCGGCCTGGCGGTGGTCCGTTCAATCATCCGCGCCCACGGGGGCGAAGTATCCCTGTCCAACCGCCCACAGGGGGGCTTGTGCGCAACCGTCACCCTACCGCAGAAATAAAACTCAACTCTAAAAGTTCCATTACCCTCTTTTGCGCACCACCTGATAGCCCGAGCGCAGGACATACTTAAGCGGTACACTGAACATATGGACCAGTCGGGTGAACGGAAACAACAGGAATATCGTCAGCCCAAGAAAAATATGCAACTTGAAGATTATGGCCTGGTCAGCAATGAAATTAGCGGCTCCCGGCTGGAATGTAACGATAGACTGCGCCCATGAAGCCAGAGCTATCATTGACGAGCCATCAGGATGCTGGGCAGAAACCGGAATGGTTGCCAGTCCCAGTATCATCTGCACAAACAAGATCAACAATATCGCCATATCCATCGGCTTGGTGGTCGCCCGGATACGTTGATTGCCAACCCGGCGCCAAATCAAAATAATCATGCCAACCAGCCTCATGGCACCAAAAATACCACCAGCCACCATTGCCACCATCTGCTTGTCACCAGCACTAATAAAGGGATCATAAGCCCAGTGAGGTGTCAGCAACCCGACAAGATGACCGAAGAACAGCAGCAGGATACCCACATGAAACAGATTGCTTCCCCATCTCAATCCTTTGCGGCTTAAAAGCTGGCTTGAATCAGCTTTCCACGAGTAAGGATTTTGATCATAGCGCAGAATGGAGCCAAGGATCATGGTTACAATGGCGATATAGGGATAAATTCCAAACAAAAGAGTATTGATATAGGTGCTCATCACATGCCTCCAGGATTTTGTGCGCCGGGCAATGCATCCGTACCGCAGATTCCACAATCAGGTGCGCCGTTAAACGCTTCTGGCTCGACCCAGTCCTGGTCAAGTTCTTCCAGTGTTTTAATGTCCGGCAAAGCAGCATCCGCTGCTTTTTGAATAGCAGCCTTGTCTATTTTCACACCCGATAAAGCGACCACAGTTGCCATGACGGTATGATATCCGCTGCCCCGGCGTTTCAGTTTCTCACCAATGGTGGCTATAACCGGGACGGCCTGAGACAGGAGTTCCTGGGCTTCATCAACCTCGCAAATGGAGATAAATTCCAGAAACAGCGGCAGGTAGTCAGGCAATTCGCTTGCATCAACCTTCAGGCTCTTTTCACGATAGCGCTCCGACAGATCAATCATTGCTTTGCCGCGAAACCGCGATTCGCCATGCACATGTTCAAACAGATGCAGACAATGGGCGCGACCGCGATCAAACAGATCCACATAGACCTCCTGTGCATCCATCAATTCGGTTGCCTGCAATTCATCCATGAACGCAAACAGGCCTTTCAATTTTCGGGGCTTTAACAAACCCTCCTCGGCAATAATACCTTTCATCTCATCCATATGATCAAGCAACTCGGCCTGCGGATAGGTCAACAATCGCGATAAAACTCTAAAACTTCTCATGGGTATCCCTCGGCTTTCCGCTCATGGTATTTTTGTGGGTTGGTGTGCCAAACAGATTGGTGCTGTCAGGATCACCGCCATGACAACCATTGCCAAAGCTGAACCCGCACTCAGAGCGCGTTGCAAAAGCAATATCCTGATCAAACGGCGTTTCACCTGAATATTCCCGGTGATTGGTGGGAATAACAAACCGATCTTAATAATTGGCAATCGCCAGCAACTTGTACATGTCGGTTAATTCTTCTTCGGTCATGTTGATGGACTTGAGAATTTCAGGATCATCATAACCCTCAACCGACCTTGCCCGCATAAACGCCCGCATGCCCATCATCCGTTCCAGCGCTGAGACAACCGGTGCCTCATCACCGGCGGTGAGCAGATTGGCGAGATATTTCACCGGAATGCGCAAATCCTTGACGTTGGGCAATACACCGGGCTCCCCCAGCAGACCTGATTCCACCGCCGATTGAATGGGCGACAGTGGCGGCACGTACCAGACCATCGGCAAGGTGCGATATTCAGGATGCAGAGGAAAAGCGATTTTCCACTCAATCGCCATTTTGTAGATGGGCGAATTCTGCGCACCTTCAATCCAGCTGTCCGGCACACCATCTGCACGCGCCCGGGCGATGACTTGCGGGTCATTGGGATCAAGGAACAGGTCACATTGCGCCTGATAGAGATCCTTTTCATCTTCCTTCGAAGCCGCCTGTTTGATCTGGTCTGAATCGTAGAGCAGAACACCAAGATAGCGGATCCGCCCAACACAGGTTTCCGAACACACTGTAGGCTCACCGGCTTCCAGGCGGGGATAACACAGGGTGCATTTTTCCGATTTACCCGACTGCCAGTTGAAATAAATTTTCTTGTAGGGACAGCCTGAAACACACATGCGCCAGCCGCGGCATTTGTCCTGATCAATCAGCACAACGCCATCTTCCTCGCGTTTGTATATGGCACCCGACGGGCATGACGCAACACACGAGGGATTGAGACAATGCTCGCACAGGCGCGGCAGATACATCATGAAGGTGTTTTCAAATTCACCGTAGATAGATTTTTCAACATCTTCAAAATTGTAATCCTGTGAGCGCTTTTTAAACTCACCGCCAAGGATTTCTTCCCAGTTGGGCGCCCAATTGGGTTTTTCCATCTTCTCCCCGGTCAGAGCTGAACGCATGCGCGCTGTGGGAACAGTTTCGCTTTCCTTGGCACTTTGCAGATGATCATATTCATAAGTGAACGGTTCATAATAATCATCAATTTCCGGCAAATCAGGATTGGCGAAAATCTTTGACAGAATATTGAGTTTGCCCCCGGCTTTGGGTTGCAGCTTGCCGGATTTGGTCAGCTCCCATCCGCCTTTCCATTCTTCCTGATCTTCCCAGTTGCGCGGATACCCAACTCCGGGTTTCGTCTCCACATTGTTAAACCAGGCATATTCAACCCCGCCCCGCGATGTCCAGACATTCTTGCAGGTCACCGAGCAGGTATGACAGCCGATGCATTTGTCCAGATTAAGGACCATTGCTATTTGCGCGCGAATAGTCATTCGGCAGCCTCCACGTTGATTGATTGACCTTCGACATAAGGCTTGTCGAGCCAGTCGACTGAATTCATCTTGCGCACGAGAACAAACTCATCGCGGTTTGAACCCACCGTTCCGTAGTAATTGAAACCCCACGACAATTGGGCATACCCACCAATCATGTGGGTTGGTTTGACGACGGCTTTAGTGACGGAATTATGGATACCGCCGCGTTTTCCCGTAACCGCACTGCCGGGCGTGTTCATGGTTTTTTCCTGAGCGTGATACATCATGCTCATGCCTTCAGGTACGCGTTGCGAGACAACCGCACGCGCCGCTATGGCACCATTGACGTTGTAGAGTTCGATCCAGTCATTATCCTCAACGCCAATCTTTCTGGCATCAATTTCAGAGATCCACACCACCGGTCCACCGCGGTTAAGCGTCAGCATCAACAGATTGTCCGAATACGTCGAGTGAATGCCCCACTTTTGATGTGGTGTGATCCAGTTGAGCGCGATCTGTTTTGATCCATCGCCTCTGCTTTTCACCGCGTCAGTAATGGTACGTGTAGAGATTGGTGGGCGGTAAACACACAGCTGTTCACCGAAGTCCCGCATCCACTCATGATCCTGATAGAAATGCTGGCGGCCGGTAAGCGTGCGCCACGGTATAAGTTCATGCACATTGGTGTAACCCGCATTGTAACTCACATGTTCATCTTCGAGCCCCGACCATGTGGGGGACGAGATGATTTTGCGCGGTTGTGCCTGAATGTCGCGGAAGCGAATTTTTTCATCTTCCTTAGGTCGAGCCAGATGGGTGTGATCACGACCGGTCATCTCGCTCAAAGCGGCCCACGCCTTGACAGCAACTTCACCACTTGTTTCCGGCGCCAAAGATAGCACCACTTCAGTTGCATCAATATCTGTTTCTATGCGCGGCTGGCCTTTGGATACACCTTCTTCGCGTACCACGCCATTCAGTTTGCCGAGAAACTCGACTTCCGATTGTGTATTCCAACCAATACCTTTGCCACCATTACCAAGCTTGGCCAGCAAGGGTCCAACGGAAGTGAATTTCTTATAAAGAGCTGGATAATCACGCTCCACTTCCACCAGATTAGGCATGGTTTTACCGGGCACCGGTTCACATTCGCCTTTGCGCCAGTCCTTGACACCCAAAGGCTGCCCAAGTTCTCCCGGCGTATCATGCAAAATAGGAACAGTGACCAGATCGGTTTCAACGCCGAGATGTCCTTCGCAAAGTTCAGAAAAGCGTTTCGCCAGTCCTTTGAAAATATCCCAGTCCGAGCGGCTTTCCCACGCCGGGTCCACAGCTTTTGACAGCGGATGAATGAACGGATGCATGTCCGAGGTATTAAGATCGTTTTTCTCATACCAGGTGGCCGTCGGCAAAACGATGTCCGAATAAACCGCAGTGGTCGACATGCGAAAATCAAGCGTCACCACCAGATCAAGCTTTCCTTCAGGTGCGGCGGCATGCCATTTGACTTCTGAAGGTTTACCAAAGCCTGAGGCTTCAACATCCTCGCTCATCAATCCGTTCTGCGTACCCAAAAGATGCTTGAGCATATATTCATGGCCCTTGCCGGATGAGCCCAGCAGGTTTGAACGCCAGATAAACAGATTGCGCGGGAAATTATTGGGATGATCGGGGTCCTCGCAAGAAAAGTTCAGATCTCCGGCCTTGAGCTGATCAACCACATATTCTGGTGTGGATTTTTTAAGCTTTTTGGCCTTGGCTGCAAGTCGTAGAGGATTTTCCTGCAATTGCGGGGCCGATGGCAGCCAGCCCATACGTTCAGAACGTACATTGCAATCGATAAGTGAGTAATCTTCCCACTTTTTCTTGTCCGCCAGCGGTGAGAGCACTTCATCCACACCGAGTTTTTCATAGCGCCACTGATTTGAGTGATTATAGAAAAACGAAGTTGAATTCATCTGGCGTGGCGGCCTGTTCCAGTCGAGCCCGAACGCCAGCGGCAACCAGCCGGTTTGCGGGCGCAGCTTTTCCTGGCCGACATAATGCGCCCAGCCACCACCGGATTGGCCAATACAGCCGCACATGATCAAAAGATTCATAATGCCGCGGTAGGTCATGTCCATGTGATACCAGTGATTAATGGCAGCACCCAAAATGACCATGGAACGACCATGGGTCTTATCAGCATTATCAGCAAATTCACGCGCCACCTGAATAACCTTTGAGCGATCAACCCCGGTGATTTTCTCCTGCCAGGCTGGTGTATAAGGCACATCATCATCGAAATCAGTCGCGACATTGCCGCCGCCCAATCCGCGGTCGATGGCATAGTTTGCCGCCATCAGGTCATAGACAGTGGCAACATAGGCAGTCTTTTTGCCCTTGAGCTCGATTTTACGCACCGGCACATTGCGCACCTGAACACTGTCATGACTGGTGTGGGTGAACAATCCGGTTTCATGCGGCTGATTACCAAAATAAGGAAAGGCAACCGCCAAAACATCGTCGCGGTCATCTATGCAGGAAAGTTGCGGCGAAATGTCAGCACCCGAAACACTGTCTTTTTCCTCCAGGTTCCATTTGCCTTTCTCGCCCCAGCGCGAACCGATAGTACCGTTAGGCACGCGCAGCTCCTTGCTGTTTTCATCATAGATAACCGACTTCCAGTCCGCATTGTTCTTGACCTTCATATCGCCGGTCAAATCAGAGCTGCGCAACGTCCGGTCTGGCACAAAATGATCACCTTTTTTCTCCAGCATTACCAGCATCGGCATGTCCGTATATTGCCGGCAGTAGTTGGTGAAATATTCTGATTTGCCGGTGAGATGAAATTCCTTGAACACCACATGGCCCATGGCCATGGCCATGGCGCTGTCGGTGCCCTGACGCGGATTAAGCCACAGGTCGGTGAGTTTGGCGACTTCGGAATAATCCGGTGTTACCGAAACCGTCTTGGTGCCTTTGTAGCGCACTTCGGTGAAGAAGTGAGCGTCAGGCGTGCGCGTTTGCGGCACGTTTGAGCCCCACGCTATAATGTAGGACGAATTAAACCAGTCAGCCGATTCCGGCACATCGGTCTGTTCCCCCCAGGTCTGCGGCGAGGAGGGTGGCAGATCGCAATACCAGTCATAGAAACTCAAACATACGCCCCCCATCAACGACAGATATCTCGACCCGGCAGCATAGGAGACCATCGACATTGCCGGGATTGGCGAAAACCCTAAAACCCGGTCAGGCCCATATGTTTTGGCGGTAAAGATATTGGCCGCAACGGTAATTTCATTGACCTCATCCCAGTCTGCGCGCACGAAGCCGCCCAGACCGCGAACCTTCTTGTAGTCATTGGCTCTGACCTGGTCTGAAACAATACTGTCCCAGGCGTCAACCGGATCGCTGTGTTTCTTTTTGGCTTCGCGCCAGAGTTTCAGCAGGCGTGAACGCACCAGCGGATATTTTAGCCGGGCAGCACTATAGAGATACCACGAATAACTCGCCCCGCGGGCACACCCGCGCGGTTCATGATTGGGCATGTCAGGGCGGGTGCGCGGATAATCCGTCTGCTGGGTTTCCCACGTCACCAGTCCGTTTTTGACATAGATTTTCCAACTGCACGATCCGGTGCAATTAACCCCGTGGGTGGAGCGTACGATTTTATCGTGCGCCCAGCGCCCGCGATAGGCTTTCTCCCAGGTGCGGCTTTCCGAAGTGGTAATACCGTGGCCATCAGAGAATGTGTCTTCGACCTTGGAAAAGTAGGTCAGGCGATCAATGAAATTGCTCATGATTTGATTCCTTGCGTTTTGCCGCGCTCCACATCATGCAGAAGGCTGCCGCGTTTGGTGTAATAGTGCCAGGTGATGAGGACACAAGAGGCATAGAAGATCATGAAGGCTATCAGGGCAGCCGACGGACTGCCGGTTGCAGCAATCGATGTGCCGTATGACTTTGGAATGAAGAATGCGCCATACGCGGCCACCGCTGAAGTAAACCCAATGATGGCAGCAGCTTCTTTATCTGCCTGCTTCACCTGCTCGGCTTGGCTCAGGCCCGACATCAGTCGGCCAACTTCCAGCCGCATAATCACCGGGATCATCTGGAAGGTCGATGCATTACCGACACCTGTTGCAAAGAACAAGATCATGAACATGGCGAAGAAGCCCCAGAATGCCCCGGGCTGATCTTTGATGGCGAGGAAGTAAAGCACACCGGCAACGGCACCGATCATCACGACGAAAGTCCATAGTGTTACGCGACCACCGCCATATTTATCAGACATCCAGCCGGTAGCAGCACGCGAAAGCGCACCCACCAAAGGACCAAGGAAAACATACTTGAGCGAGTTCGCATCCGGGAACATCAGTTTTGACAGCAGGGGGAAGCCTGCGGAATATCCGATGAACGAGCCAAAAGTACCCGTATAGAGCCAGCACATAATCCAGTTGTGCTTGCGCGAGAAGATGACCGATTGCTCCTTGAAAGAAGCCTTGGCATCGGCGATATCATTCATGCCGAACCAGGCTGCAATCGTTGCCAGAATAAGGAACGGCACCCAGATAAACCCGGCGTTCTGCAACCATAATTGTGTGCCGTCGCTAGTTGTTTGGGGCTCACCACCGATCGCACCAAACACGCCCGCTGTAATCACCAGCGGCACGGTGAACTGCATAACGCTGACACCGGCATTGCCGAAACCGGCATTGAATGCAAGCGCATTGCCTTTTTCCTTTTTCGGAAAGAAGAAGGAAATATTGGCCATGGAGGAGGCAAAGTTACCGCCACCGAGCCCGCATAAAAGCGCCAGTACCAGGAACATGGCATAAGGCGTGCCGGGATCCTGTACCGCATAACCGATGCCGAATGCTGGAATAAGCAACGACGCAGTTGTCAGGGTTGTCCACAGACGCCCGCCGAAAATCGGCACCATGAACGAATAGAATATTCTCAGCGTTGCCCCCGACAATCCCGGCAAAGCTGCCAGCCAGAACAATTGGTCAGAGGTATAATTGAAACCGATGGACGGCAGTTTGGCAACGACCACACTCCATACCAGCCACACTGAAAAAGCCAGCAACAGACACGGAATGGAAATCCACAAGTTGCGCCGGGCAATTTTCCGGCCCGTCTCTTCCCAGAACTTGTCATCATCAGGCCGCCAGTCTTCAATGGTTGGCCCCATGGCTTTGCCATGCTCGGCGGGCACGTGAATTTCCGCCATTTCCGGCAGTTGCGGCAACTCGCGCATACCTTCCGGCAGGGCTTCACGCTCCATCCGGCGAATGGAATTATGCATCCATAACAACGCGACACCAACGATGCCGAACAACAGCATGAAACTGCTTGTCCACACGCCGGTAAGGTCATTCATGACACCAAAGGCAATCGGCAGGACAAAACCACCCAAACCGCCAATCATACCAACCAGGCCACCGACAGAGCCAACATTGCCGGGATAATAGACCGGGATGTGCTTGTAGACCGCAGCCTTGCCCAGAGACATGAAAAAGCCGAGAATAAAAATCAGAACAACAAAGGGCACCAGTCCCATGCTGGTTGAAAATTCAATCGGGCCTTCAATACCGTGAATGATGTAATCGGTATTGGGATAAGACAGCATGAAGGTAGTAGCAAGTGAGACCCCAAGCGTCCAGTACATAACCGCCCGCGCACCGTATTTATCGGAAAGATGGCCGCCATAGGCGCGAAACAGACTGGCCGGCACGGCAAAGAATGCTGCCAGCATACCAGCAGTTTTGATATCAACGCCATATACACCGATCAGATAGCGCGGCAACCACAGAGCCAGGGCGACAAAGGCACCAAAGACAAAGAAATAATACAGCGAAAAGCGCCATACCTGCAGATTTTTCAACGGTTCCATTTGTTCGGCAAATGACTGGCGACGCAGGTTTTTTGCTTTGCGTTCCGTAAGTGCTGGATCAGTCTTGGCGAAAACAAAGAACAATATGGCGGTAATCGCCATGATAATACCATAGACGCGAACCACACCCTGCCACTCGTCACCCATCGCTACCAGTAAAAACGGTGCGCCGAAGTTGGTGATTGCAGCCCCGACGTTGCCGACACCAAAAATCCCCAGAGCCGTACCCTGGCGATCCTTTTCATACCAGGTGGAGACATAAGCAATACCAACGGCAAAACTGCCGCCGGCCAGTCCAACACCCAGACCCGCCAGTAAAAACATCGGGAAAGTCGTTGCATAAGTCAGCAGATAAGCTGCAAAGGCAGTTGTCAGCATTTGAGCTGTGTAAATTATTCGACCGCCAAACTGGTCGGTCCATATACCGAGAAAGACGCGGCTTAATGAGCCCGTCAAAATCGGTGTAGCAATCAAAATACCAAACTGCGTCTCGGAAAGCCCAAGATCAGCTTTTATTTTAATGCCGATGATTGAAAAAATGGTCCAGACAGCAAAACAGACAGTAAAGGCTAAGGTACTAAGTGTTAATGCACGTGTTTGCTGGCCGGAAGTAACTCCGTCTAGATGCCCCATGATAGCTCCGATCACTTGTTTGGTTTGTGATACGGCTTCCTAACCCGGTTTTAGGACATCGAATTTGACTAGGATCAAATTATGGAAAAAGTTTTTGCAACTGCGAAGAGAAAGGGAAATATGCGCGGAAATCTACCGCCCGGCAAAAACAGATACGGAGATACCGACCTTGTGCCTAACAATACGGTTAAGCCAAACCGTCCAGAACAAGGTGGTAAGAATCACTGCGGCAGCGGCCCCAATAAACCCGAAAATTGGCACAAACAGAAGGTTACTGACGAAAAGCAACGCAATACTGGCAATATAAACAGGAATACTGGCCCGCTGATATCCCGATATCATCAAAATCTGAATGGCCGGCCCTGCAACTGCCCGGATTACCTGGGCTATCATCAGGCCAATCATACCCACATAGCCTTCAGCAAAACCTGTGCCAAAAAATCCGAGAACATAATTGCCAAATAATACCAGAAACACAAAACCACTCAGTGTTATGGCCACGGCAAAACGGTTGGCCTTGCGCACGGTTGCCTGTAATACCTGATGGTTTTTCAATAAATGGGCGTCAGACGCATCGCGCAACATGACCTGATGAACAATCTGAATGGCAAAGGCCATCAAAAAAGTGATCTTGATGGCAACACCGAATATCCCGGTTTCAGTAGCCGTCATTAACGAGCCGACCATCAGTATATTGAGATCTGCAAACATGGTTACAAACAATGTCGCCAGCACCATTGGCAGGGCCAGAATGCGCCATTGTTGCAGCTGTTGGCGAGCAATCGGCTCTTTATTGGTTGCCTGCAATAAATCCGCACCCGTCTGGCGCGACATGACAACAGACATCCAGATGGCCAAAGCGGTTGCAATAACCAGATTGAGTGCCACAATAGTTGCAGCATTCACCGCTATCGACAGAACAACAGCAATGCCAACGAAGGACACCAGAAAAACCGGACGAACCAGCAATTCAGGCGCATTGGCAATAATGAAACGCTTGCGGGCATTGGCAAGACCGCCATTCAACCGCATCACTGCATAGACCGGTGCTGTTGCCACCGCAAGCAGCAAGGCCCAGCGCAATTCACCAGCAAACCCGGGATAAAGCCAGATAAACACGCCTGCCGGAACCGCAATCAGGCAACTGAATGTGGCTAGTTGTTTATGAGCGCAGCGAAGAAAAGCCTGCAACAATCCGGGATGCGCCTCGGCTTCAGAGCGCGCCACAACCGGGGCAATAATCCATGGAAAACCTGCTGTAAGTATAGTGGATAAAACAGCAGCCAGACCAAGGGACAGAAAAAAGTTGCCAAGTATGTCTGCGCCAAGAGTGCGGGCAATCAGCAATTGCAGAACAATTCCTATCCCGGCACTGCCAATCCTTACCATCAACAAAAGCAGTGCTGTGCCGGAAATTGAGCCAAGCTTTTGGCGCAGGTTTAGAATACTGGGTTTACTATGCGTATCGGGAATACTGGCCATGGAAGAAACAGGCCTCAACTACCGGTGGCCAGCAGGGGAATTTCCCACGGCGGCGAAATATTATACTTACCCGACAGTTCTTCAAGAGTTGTCATCATTGCTGGCGGGATTGAAATTCCAGCAACAAGGTTATCTTTATAATTTTGCCAGCGAACTTCGCCGGGCAGCAAGACTTGATCTGCATCGCCAGAAGCTTTCAACAAAGTGATGAGCGCTTCAAACCTTTGATAAAACTCAGCCATCGACATCCATTTTTCAACATCAATGGCGATCAGGCAATGACCACTGTCGCTGTTTTCAACAAAATTGGAGTACGTCGATTTCACGGAATGAGAAAATCCCGAGCCAGTCAAAATTCCCGCCAGTATTTCCACCATCAGCGCAATACCATAACCTTTAGGCCCACCAAATGGCGTAAGTGAGCCTTCACCAATGCGGGCAGGATCACTCAACGGTTCTCCATTAGGTAAAATGGCCAGCCCTTCGGGCAAAGGTTCACCCTTGCCCAGATACTCGCGCACGGTTGACCCGGCAAGGGAACTGGTGGCGAAATCCACCATCAGATTTTCACCGTTTTGTCGCGGCGCCCCAAAGGCAAAGGGATTGGTGCCCAAAACTGCCTTCGTGCCGCCATAAGCCACCACCTTGGGAAAGGAGTTACTCATGGCCAAAGACACCATGCCCTGTTTTGCCGCCAAATCAACAAAGTAGGCGCCGGTTCCGAAAAAATTACTGTTGTTGACACCAACAATACCAATGCCGGTTTCGCGTGCCAGTTCAACCGCTTTTTCCATGCCGATTTCACCGGCAAAGTGACCAAAGCCATTATCCGCATCCAGCCGCGCACAGCTTGCGGATAAATTTTCAAATCGCGGCTGGCAGACAGGATTGAGCACGCCTTTTTCAAGACGCTCAATATGCACAGGGATACGCGACACACCAAAATTACAGCGCCCGACCAGTTCACTCCACACCATGTTTGAGGCTACAGCCTTGCACTGGTCTGCCTTCACACCACAGGCGCTGAAAAGCGCCATGATAAAATTTTTCAGGCTATCGGGGTGAACGATATGTGAGGTCACAAAAACCTCCGTGTGGTTTTTTCAATCCGCGCAGCCAGTGCGCCCGCCGTCGGCATAGGATCACTAAGCCGGTGCAGGGGAGCCACATGGTTCATCGGCAACACGCTTTTAACCCACTCGCCAAATCCGATTTTGCCCTGCCGGTATAATTCAATAAAAGCCAATGTATCGCGCAAGCCATACCAGAAGGTCATATTCTGTTGGAAAGTGCTGAATTTCGGCATTGGTTGTTGGGTGACACTACAATAAAAAATCAGGTCAATAGGAGCTCCCGACTGGATGACCAGTTCCTGGGCAGCCGTAAAGCGGGCGTTACACTCGATGACTTTTAGCAGGTTATCACGCGGATCGCGCTTGAACTCGATATTGCCAAGGCCGGAAAAACCAATTCCGGTGAAAAACTTTTTGCCAGCCTCCGCAGTCTCCGGCAACCATTCGCTGGCGTGATAACAGGCCAGACCCTGGTTTTGCGGAAAGCGCCTGATGATGCGTTTGGTATAATCAAACAGGACGTTGTCATCGCCGTCTATATACGTGTAATAGCTGCTCAACAGGCAATCCGGTCCCGGAATCATTTCTATCACCATGACGTCAAGATTGTTTTGCCACGACAGGCGAACCTTTTCTGCAAGTTCATCAAAACTGTCTTCAATAATAAACAGTTTGCAGCCAAATATTTTTGAAAACCTGTGCGAGATAATCGGTTTGACCATAACCGGAAACTGGATGGCCTCGCGAATGGCTTCAAGATCACGCTCCGAGTTTACATCCCAGAATTGCGGCGTTGCTACACCGGCCTTTCGCGCAAGTTCGAGTGTCTCTCTTTTGTCCAGAAGCGCATTTTGCAGCCCGGCATTGCCATCACCAAGCAGATAGTGGCGGCCAAGTTCTTCGCGATTGGCGGCAACAAACTCTATAGCCACATCGCTGCAACATATAATCAGGCTGCCATGAAGGTCTTGCGATTTTCCCGATAATAAAAGCCCGGCCCAATAATCAGCCGCAGCCTCATCCCTTGGCACCGGCAGGCTTTGCGCACAATACCTCGAATACCGGCCCCAGCAATCTGCATCTCCGCTCACCCGCGTCTTGATGCCCAGTTTTCCAAACCGGCGCACCAGCGACAAGGCATTCTCTTTGCCGCCAAGCACCAGAACCGGCGTTGACGTATCTATATTCTTTTCATCAAATGCTGCAATATCTACTACCGGCCTATGAATATTCATGAACATCCTCTTGTTCTGACTTCTCCAAACCGCCGGATGGCCGGATGAGCCTGTTTCGATTTTTACCGTTTTTCTGATCATTGCCATTGACAGTGTTCGGCGCACGTTGCCTGGCTGCACCCACTTCCATGACGCCAATACGATTTGACAACATGTAGTCGATAACCATTTCCGCCACAGGGTTGGCCTCTTCAGGATTGGCGACCAGATAGTGGTGATGAAGTCCCGGTGTGGTATTAATTTCACTGATCCGGCAATTTTCCGGATCAAGCGGCTGACTGATATCCTTGCAGATAAGATCAACGCCCACAAACCTCGCACCGAGCTTTCGTACAAGTTCACCACATTGCTGCTCAATATCCGGGTGAACCCGGGCAGTAACATTGACGTTGCCGCTTCGGTCATTCTCATTGACGGCACGCTTGATTTGCACGATTTGTCCCGTTTCAGGAATGTCGGAAAGAGAAATACCCTGCTCCTGCATCCAGTTGCGGGCGTCTTTGTCGACAACCAGCGGACTTAACGCCCTGAACGGCATTTCATTCTTGCGCCGGGCATTTTCCCGGCCAACCAGTTTTTTAATCGTGGCAACACCATCACCGACAACCACCGGTGGATCGCGGCGGATGGCATCAATGAGTTTGCCATCGAGATAAAGCAGCCGGAAAGAGGCACCTTGCAGCTGTTCTTCTACAATCAGCGTATGATCAAACCGAGCCGCCAGCCGTGCAGCGGAAATCAATTGAGAGATTGTATCTATACCGGTGGTAACACCGCGACCGCCACCCGTACCGCTGGCGGGCTTCACCACCACTGTCTTTTCATTGGCCAGAAAAGCCTCAGCCACGTCAAGGTTTTGCATCGAAAACAGACAATGACGGGCAAGCGGAACACCCATTTCACTTAAAAGCGAATAGGTCATCGCCTTGTCGCCCATGACTTTCAGCATCAAATGGTCTTCAAGCATCACCTGATATTGTTTGACGAATGTGACCAGACCGTTCCGGCTGATGCGCGAATAGCCGAATTGATCGTGGCGAATGTCAGCCACAAGCTTTTCCGCCACACCTTGCCACAGCTCATCATAGTAACTTTGCCGCAATTTTCTATATTGCAACAGGCGCGCAATTCCGGGTAAATCGGCAAAAAAGAACAGCCTGTACCAGGCCCGCCACAATGTGGTTGTTATCATTCTTAACGAAATTCCAGACATGCAGCTCGGTTCCATTGCCCCGGATAAAACTGTTTTCAGGTGAATATACCTGAAAACAGTTAATATGATTGCCTACAGGTCCTATTCAAATTCGCAGCCATCCTGAGCCAGCTGGTTATCAACCCAGTCATTTGAAAACTTGCCTGCTTTAACGCTGTTAACATAATTGGCCATGCGCTCGGTCTGCTCATCAAGGTAATCACAGGTATCAGCTGCAAACTCCTTGCGAACAACAACGATACCGCTGTCATCGGCGCAGATTACATCACCTGAGTTAACCACAATACCGCCACAACTGACGGTGTGGCCCAACTCGCCGGGACCTCTGTGCAATGGTCCAAAAGCTGTAATACCAGTTGAATAGATCGGCAGCCCGACGTCTTGCAATCCTGGCAGATCACGCACCAGCCCATCAACGATGAACCCGGCAATACCGAGGTGTTTTGCTTTATTTCCAATAAGGTCGCCCACCAGAGCATTGCGTGAGCCGCCACTGGTATCGATAACAATAACATCGCCCGGCTTAGCCACATCGAGCGCCTTGTGAACCATCAGATTATCACCGGGAAAAACCTTGACCGTCAGCGCAACACCGCACAGGGGCTTGTCGTTGACAACGTTTCGGATGGCCGGATCCATGGTAAACATGCGATTGAGTGCATCAGAAATGTCCGGTGTTTCAAACCGGGACAGTTTGGCGACAAGTTCAGCTGATACGCGTTCATATTTGCTGTTTACCCGAAACCCCGGTCCCGGGCGCATTTCAGAAGAAGCTGGCTTACTATGGGTTAATTCAACGATTTTCCGGCTATCGTCAGACCGAAATGCTGAACTTGTCTCGGCTTTGCGCATCTTTGTCCAATCAACAACGTTCTCACCGCATTTCTTCGCATTCTTCATGGCCGCACTCCTTTTTGAGAATTTCGATACTAGCTGCAAAGACCGCAGCAATTTTCATGCCACAGGCCTCAGCTTCAAATTGGCACAGTCAGCAATTTTCGGTTGAAAAGATTAAAAAATTTAATAGATTTTCCTGCCACTCTACATTATCGGCGCCGGTTCAAAGACTGTTGGCCTTCTATAACTATTCCATTGACATTCAATTTCTTTAAGATCATCGTTTGCGTGTAATAGTAAATTCGGGAGGTACATCTATGAAGAAAGTAATGATATCTGCACTTACTCTAGTAGCAGCGCTGGCTGTTTCCGCACCTGCATGGGCGGGAATAGAAGAGGCCAAAAAATGGGTGGAAACAGAGTTCCAGCCCTCGACCCTGTCAAAAAGCGAACAGATGAAAGAAATGGAGTGGTTTATCAAGGCCGCTGAGCCCTTTAAAGGCATGGAAATCAACGTTCTGTCTGAGGGAATTCCCACCCATGATTACGAATCAAAAGTTCTCACAAAGGCTTTTGAGGAAATCACCGGAATAAAAGTCAATCACCAGATTCTGCGCGAAGGTGAAGTCGTCCAGGCGGTACAGACCCAGATGCAGACCCGGCGCAACCTTTATGATGCTTACATCAATGATTCTGATTTGATCGGCACCCATTCGCGTCTCCAGCTGGCCGTCAATCTTACTGACTGGATGGCGGGTGAAGGCAAGGACGTTACCTCACCAACACTGGATATCGATGATTTCATTGGCAAATCTTTCACCACCGGTCCCGATGGCAAGCTGTATCAGCTTCCAGACCAGCAATTCGCCAATCTTTACTGGTTCCGTTATGACTGGTTCAAGCGCGCTGATCTTAAAAAGCGTTTTAAAGAAAAATATGGCTATGAGCTTGGTGTTCCGGTCAACTGGTCGGCCTATGAAGATATCGCCGAGTTTTTCTCTGAAGATGTCAAGGAAATTGACGGCAAGCGCATCTACGGCCACATGGATTATGGCAAACGTGCGCCAGACCTTGGCTGGCGTATGACCGATGCCTGGCTGTCCATGGCCGGTGCCGGCTCAAAAGGCCTTCCCAATGGTATCCCGGTCGATGAATGGGGCATTCGCATGGAAAAAGGCTCTTGCAATCCGGTTGGTGCTTCTGTGTCACGTGGCGGTGCCACTAACGGACCCGCAGCAGTCTATGCCATTCGCAAATGGGATGAGTGGCTAAGGAAGTACGCCCCTCCAGGTGCTGCTGATTTTGACTTCTATCAGTCCTTACCAGCTCTGGCCTCAGGCAACGTTGCCCAGCAAATTTTCTGGTATACAGCCTTTACCGCAACAATGGTTGCGCCCAAAAGTGAAGGCAACAACACAGTAGATGATGCCGGCAAGCCCTTGTGGCGGATGGCACCTTCACCGCATGGTCCTTATTGGGTTAACGGACAAAAACTTGGCTATCAGGATGCCGGTTCGTGGACAATTTTCAAATCCACACCGGTAAAACGTCGCAAGGCAGCCTGGCTTTATGCCCAGTTTGTAACCTCCAAAACCCTTGATGTGAAAAAGAGCCATGTAGGTCTTACTTTCATCCGCGAATCCACGATCATGGATGAAAGCTTCACCAAACGCGCACCCAAGCTCGGTGGCTTGATTGAGTTTTACCGCTCACCAGACCGGGTCAACTGGACTCCGACCGGCGTCAACGTACCTGACTATCCTAAACTGGCGCAGCTTTGGTGGCAGAATATTGGTGATGTCAACTCGGGCACATTTACGCCACAACAGGCGATGGACCGTCTTGCCGGAGAAATGGACAGCGTTATGGCCCGTATGCAGGCCGCTGACGAAAAAGCCAAAATCTATGGCGGTTGCGGCCCACGGCTGAACCCGAAGGTAGACCCTGCGGTCTGGCTTAACAAGCCTGGTTCACCAAAGGCCAAACTGGCCAACGAAAAGCCAAAAGGTGAAACCATCGCTTATGATGAACTCATCAAGCGCTGGGCTAAATAATAGTCCTGGAAGTGAATAACCGGAGGAGGATCCTGCAACCTCCTCCGGTGTTCTATAGCTGTAACTCTTTGCCTTGGTGTTAAGTGCCCATGACGCTGGTTTTCAAAGACGTGTCGTTGAATGTGGGGGCGCAAACTCATATTTATCCCACCAACCTCGAGTTCGGGCAGACCGGCTTCAATATCCTGCTTGGCACCACGCTCGCCGGCAAAACCACATTGATGCAGATAATGGCTGGCCTGATCAAACCGACCGCAGGTGAGATCTGGTTTGACGGCAGAAATGTTACCGGCACCTCGGTACAAAAACGAAATGTGTCACTGGTTCACCAGCAGTTCATCAATTACCCCAACATGAATGTTTTTGAAAACATTGCCTCTCCTTTACGCGTTATCGGTATGGGTAAAGCTGAAATTACCCGGCAGGTGGAAACCATCGCCGAGATGCTGAAAATGACCCCCATGCTCGGGCGTAAACCGGCTGAACTTTCCGGCGGCCAGCAACAACGCACCGCCCTGGCCCGCGCGCTGGTCAAGCAGGCTGATCTGGTTTTGCTCGATGAGCCCCTGGCCAACCTTGATTTTAAACTGCGCGAAGAACTGCGTGAAGAACTGCCCAAAATGTTTGAAAATCGCGGCTGCTGCGTTGTCTATGCCACAACAGAGCCAATGGAAGCCCTGTTGCTGGGAGGACATACCGCCTGTTTGCATGAAGGTGCCATTACCCAGTTTGGCAAAACAGACGAGATTTATCGTGTACCCGCAAATCTGAAATCCGCGCAGGTGTTCTCCGACCCACCCATAAATATTGCCGCTGTCACCAAGCAGGGCAATCGCATTATTCTTAACAGCAATGTCAGCTGGGTCCTGGATAAAAACCTGCACCAGATGGCCGATGGACCCTATACTCTTGGCATCAGGCCGCATCACATCCTGCCATTTGAGACAGAGGGCAACTCAGTCAAAATCAGTGGCAAAGTCCTGGTAACGGAACTCAGCGGCTCGGAAAGCACAATTCATTTCAACCTCGATGACCTGTCATGGGTGTCACAGGCCTCAGGCATCCATGCCTTTGATCGCGAGACCATCAACTCATTTTACCTTCAGACCGACAGATGCCTGTATTTCGACAATAATGAGCAACTGGTGCAGACATGAGGTATTATTGACGATGGCCCATATTACCTTGCAGGATCTGAAACACTCCTATAACGAGCGCCCTGAAGATGACGACGACTGGGCCTTGAAACACCTGAACTTTGAATGTGAAGATGGCGGCGCCTATGCCCTGCTTGGGCCTTCGGGCTGTGGCAAAACCACTCTTCTCAACATCATTTCCGGCCTGTTGATACCGACTGAAGGCAGTGTGCTTTTTGATCAAAAAGATGTAACCGGCCTCATGCCGGATCAACGCAACATTGCCCAGGTGTTTCAGTTCCCCGTGGTCTATGACACCATGAGTGTCTATGATAATCTGGCATTTCCGCTGCGCAACCGCGGACTTGAAGGTGAGGCGGTTGATCAGCGCGTACGCCAGATAGCCGCAATGATCGATCTCACCGACACCCTGCACCAGCGTGCCGCCGGTTTGAGCGCCGATGGCAAACAGAAAATCTCTTTAGGCCGGGGGCTGGTGCGTGCCGATGTCAATGTCATTATGTTCGATGAACCTTTAACCGTGATCGACCCCCATCTCAAATGGCAGTTGCGCTCCAAGCTCAAAGAGCTGCACCAACAGGTCGGCACCACCATGATCTACGTCACCCATGATCAGACCGAAGCGCTGACGTTTGCCGATAAAGTTGTCGTTATGTATGATGGTGCCGTGGTGCAGATCGGCACCCCGGTTGAATTATTTGAAAAGCCGCAACACACTTTCGTCGGGCATTTTATCGGCTCACCCGGCATGAACATATTGCGCTGCGACCTTGATAACGGCAAGCCGGTTTTGGCCGGTGAGGTCATTCCCGCCAGCCCGGTCAAGCATGCCCCGCAAGCCGGTGCAAACCTCGAAATCGGCATTCGCCCCGAGTTCATACAATTCGCCAACACCGGTCTGGCGGTAAAAATTATTCGCACCAGCGATGCCGGACGCTTCAGCATTGTAGAGGCTCTGCATAAAGACCAGTCAATAAAACTGCTGGTGCCTGAAGGGGAGGAAATTCCCTCAGAAAATGCCTTTATCGAATTTGATAAGGCTCACACGCAAATCTATGCCGATGGCCGGATAATTACCTGAGGAAGGATGATGGCAGCAAAAACCACAAATCAAAAAGCATGGTTCTTCGTCATTCCGGTTGTGCTGCTGGTGGCCTTCAATGCGGTAATCCCGTTGATGACAGTTGTCAATTATTCGGTTCAGGAGACTTTTGGCGACAATGTCTTTTTCTGGGAAGGCATCAGATGGTTTGAACAGGTTCTTAATTCGGAACGTTTTCAGTCATCCCTTGGCCGCCAAGTCATCTTTACCAGCATCATACTGGCAATTGAAATACCACTTGGTATTGCCATAGCGCTCACCATGCCGCGCAAGGGCCCCTGGGTTTCTGTGTGCCTGGTTTTGATGGCGCTGCCATTGCTGATACCGTGGAATGTGGTCGGCTCCATGTGGAATATTTTTGCCCTGCCTGAAATCGGTCTTATGGGCAAGGGATTGAATGCGCTCGGGTTTGATTTCAACTTCACCCGCCAGCCGCTTGATGCCTGGTTCACCGTGATTTTGATGGACGTATGGCACTGGACATCTTTGGTGGTGCTGCTGGCATATGCGGGCTTGTGTTCAATTCCCGATGCCTACTATCAGGCTGCAAGAATTGATGGTGCCAGCCGCTGGGCGATTTTCAGATTTATTCAACTGCCGAAAATGAAACGGGTTTTGACCATTGCCATCCTGCTGCGCTTCATGGACAGTTTCATGATCTATACCGAACCCTTTGTACTCACCGGCGGTGGTCCCGGCAATTCAACCACCTTCCTGTCAATTGATCTGGTCAAGACCGCCCTGGGGCAGTTTGATCTGGGGCCGGCAGCCGCCATGTCGCTGATTTACTTCCTGATAGTGCTGCTGGTGAGCTGGATTTTTTACACCCTCATGATGAAAGACGAGGTGGAATGATGCGGCGGTTTACCTGGCTTGTACCGACACTCTACATCATATTCCTGATGCTGCCGATTTACTGGCTGTTGAATATGTCATTCAAGACCACCAATGAAATCCTGGGAACATTTTCACTATGGCCGCGCGAATTCACACTGGAGAACTACCGCACCATCTTTACCGATTCAACCTGGTACAATGGCTATTTCAACTCACTCACCTATGTAATTCTCAACACGGTAATTTCGGTTTCCATTGCCCTGCCCGCAGCTTACGCTTTTTCCCGCTACCGGTTTTTGGGCGACAAACACCTGTTTTTCTGGCTGCTGACAAATCGCATGGCCCCGCCTGCGGTTTTTGCCCTGCCATTTTTCCAGCTTTATTCTGCCGTCGGCCTGTTTGACACTCCCCTTGCAGTGGCCCTCGCCCATGCCTTGTTCAATATTCCGCTGGCAGTGTGGATTTTGGAGGGCTTCATGTCGAGCATCCCGCGCGAACTTGACGATACCGCCTATGTGGATGGATATTCCTTCCCGCGCTTTTTTCTCAGGATTTTCATGCCGGCGATTGCAGCAGGCATCGGTGTTGCCGCCTTCTTCACATTCATGTTTTCCTGGGTGGAATTGCTGCTGGCCAAAACACTTACCTCCGTTGCCGCCAAACCCATCGCCGCCACAATGACCAAAACGGCCAGCACCTCAGGCTATGAATTGGGATTACTGGCAGCCGCCGGCGTTCTCACCATTATCCCCGGCGCCTTTGTGATTTATTTTGTGCGCAACTACATCGCCAAGGGCTTTGCCATGGGGCGGGTGTAGAGCGTGTCAGCGATGAGTGGGGAGCGGTTATCGGATAAATGAGACGCTTAAACAAATACTAAGGAGTAAGAAAATGGGCCTATCTTGGATGGCATGGACGTGGCAGACAGCACTTTTTTTCATTGGTATTTTCTGCTCCCTGCTGGCTATGGGGGTGTGGGAATACTACCATCCCGGCGGTGCGCCGCGCCGGGGTATTTTGACACTTGACACCACTCGTGGAGACCGCCTGTTTATCACCCTGCTTGGCAGCGCCTTCATCTTCCTCGGCTGGCTCGGCTTCTTTGGCCCCCCCCTGTGGGGAGCCGCTATTGTCTCACTGCTCTATGGATATAGTGTTTTTCGCTGGGTATAATTATTTTCCCTTCCACACAGGATCACGTTTTTCTGCAAATGCCTGAAAGCCTTCAAGGCCATCTTCACTGCCATAGAGAATATCGACGGTGGAGAACTGGCGTTTTGTAATCTTGTTGAGTGCGTCCTGAAACTTCATCGCTTCAGCTTCACGCGCCACTTGCTTGATGGCAGCAAACACCAGTGGTGGGCCCTGTTCCAGTTGCCGGGCTGTTTCCCATACCCGGTCGTATAATTTTTCCTGCGGCAAAACCTCGTTCACAAGCCCCCAGCGCAAAGCTTCTTCCGCATCCATCCAGCGCCCGGTAAACAACATCTCCATCGCCACATGATAAGGAATGCGCCGGGGCAGCTTCAGGGTTGCAGCATCTGCAAGTGTGCCAGCGCGGATTTCCGGCAGGGCAAAGGTTGAATGTTCAGCCGAATAGATCAGATCACAGGACAGCGCCAGCTCAAACCCGCCCCCCACCGCCATGCCACTCACCGCTGCCAGCACCGGCTTGTTGAGATCGCGTAATTCCTGCAAACCGGCCAACCCGCCAACCCCGTAATCACCGTCAACCGCATCACCACCTGCAGCAGCCTTCAAATCCCATCCGGCAGAAAAAAATCTGTCCCCGGCGGTTCTGACAATGGCCACCCGCATATCAACATCATCGCGAAACTCCTTGAATGTCTCCCCCATGATGCGGCTGGTTTCAAGGTCAATGGCATTGGCCTTGGGCCGGTCCAGCGTCACCTCGAAAACACCGCCGTCTTTGCGTATTGAAATTACCTTACTCATAATTTTCTCTCCCAAATACCAGCAACGCATCAGCGGCCATAGCGCCATGCCCTTCAGCACACACAATCAGCGGATTGATTTCCAGTTCATCCAGGTTTTCACCATGTGCGACCGCAAACTTCTGTATAGCCTCAATTTCCACAACAGCCGCTGCCAGATCTGCCTTTTCGCGCCCGCGAAAACCGTCAAAGAAAACAGCCCCTTTTAATTTCCTCAAAGCCTGTTCAATCTCTTGCGCATTTGCCGGCAATAACAATGTCTGACCGTCTGCCCAGATTTCCACCAGCGTACCGCCCGTGGCAATCGTCATTACCAGCCCGAACTGCTCATCACGCACAATGCCGACCAGCACCTCAAACACACTATGGCCAATCATGGCCTCAATATACACCTCTTTACCCGATTTCATCAGGCTTGCAGCACCCGCCACCGCCCCGGCTTCATCGCATATATTCAAGCGCACCCCATTGTGCTCGGTTTTATGGCCAATGCCGGACATCTTGATGGCAACGGGAAAACCAATGGTCTTTGCAATCTCGCCAGCCCTGTCAGGATCGCTGCACTTTTGTCCGCACGGAACTGAAATATTATGACGCGCGAGTAACGCCTTTGCTTCGGCTTCGTCTGGGAAGGTGGTTATATTCGTGCTTGCCAGTGTCGCTGTTAAAACAGGTAGCGACTGTGGTCGGGCCCAGGCCTGCCCGATGGCAGCAGCAGCCTCAATGGCATCGAGTGCTTCATCAATTCCGCACAGGGGCGCGATTTTGCGACCCATTAAGCCAATCGCCTGTTGTTCGGATATATTCTCCGGCAAAGAGGCAATGACAGCACACCGCGCACCGGTCTCGTCTGCCGCATCTGCAAGCGCATCAATGGCAATCCACCAGTTGTCAGCCTTGCACCTGTCGTTGCGTGGAAATTCCAGAATCAGACAGTTGAGATCAAACCCGGCACTTAACATCCTCGTAAATACCGCCGTCATCGCTTCTGCATCCGCCCAGATATAGGTGTGGTAATCAAGCGGATTTTCCACCGTCACCATCTCGCCCAAGACCTCGCGCAGTGGCTGTTTTTGCGCTTCAGTCAAAGACGGAAACAACACTTTACGCCCAAGGCAGGCATCGGCCATCAAACTGGCTTCACCACCTGAACAACTCATCGAGGAGATTTCAGCACCATTAAGGGGGCCTGCCACATGCAGCAGTTTTAATGTCTCCAGAAATGACGGGATTGACTTAATCCGGGCAATTCCAATTCGCGTCAAAAACGCATCGGCAGCCTTGTCTGATCCCGCCATTGAAGCCGTATGGGTATATGTGGCCTGCCGCGCTTTTTCACTGCGGCCAACTTTCAGGGCGACAATCGGTTTGTTTAAAACCCTCGCCTTGACAGCAACGGCTTCAAACCCGGCAATATTGTCAAAGCCTTCGATATGCAGTCCCAGCGCTGTTACGCTGGGGTCATCCAGCAAGGCACTGGCGATCTTAGACAGGCCAGTCTGGGCCTGATTGCCTGCGGTTAAAACGTAAGCCACCGGCAAACCTCTTTTCTGCATGGTCAGGTTGATGGCGATATTTGACGATTGCGTAATAATGGCGACGCCGGTTTCACCACTGGCCAGTTTTCTGCCGCCATGCTGATCCGGCCACAGCGCAACACCACCGGCATAATTCAAAAAGCCATAGCAATTGGGCCCGATAACCGGCATATCACCGGCAGCATCAACCAGCGCCTGTTGAAGCCCGGCACCTTCTCCATCGGTTTCCAAAAATCCTGAAGCATAACAAATAGCCCCGCCTGCATTGCGCTCACTGAGAGCTTCAACAATTTCGATGGTACGCGCGCGGTTAACACCAATGAATGCTGCATCAGGTGACCCTGGCAGGCTTTCGATTGTCGGGTAGGCTTTATAGCCACAGACCTGCTTTTTTGTCGGATGCACCGGCCAGATTTCCCCTGGAAATCCCAATGCCATACATTGTTCAATAACAGCCCTGGCCTCCTTGCCGCCAATTACGGCAATCGTTCCGGGTTCCAGCAGGCGTTTGAGGCAGCGCGCCATTTCAGCAGCCTAGCGGGCGTAATAATTCACGCGAGATAATATGGCGCTGAATTTCCGAGGTACCGTCCCAAATCCTCTCAACGCGGGCATCGCGCCACAGGCGTTCGAGCGGCAGATCATCCATCAACCCCATACCGCCAAATATCTGGATAGCTTCATCGGTGACAAAACCCAGCATTTCGGTGGCAAACAGTTTGGCGCTGGCAATCTCTCTGTTGGCCGGCAAAGACTGGTCCAGCCGCCACGCTGCCGAAAGCGTCATTAAATCAGCTGCATCAATCCGGGTAATCATGTCGGCAAGCTTGAATGACACCCCCTGAAAACGCCCGATTTTCTGGCCGAACTGCTCACGCTCAGCAGCATATTCTACTGCCAGATCAAAGGCCCGGCGCGCCCGGCCGACACTGGCGGCGGCCACAGAAATTCTGGTGGCATAAAGCCATTCATTGGCAATATCGAAACCCTGGTGAACCTGCCCGAGTATCTGGCTTGCGGGCAAACGGCAATCTTCAAAATTTAGAATACAATTTTGATATCCCCGGTGACTGACAGAATTATACCCCGGCGTGATATCAAATCCCGGCATGTCACGATCCACCAGGAAACAGGTGATCTTTTTCTTAACCCCTTGCGCGGTTTGTTCTTCACCGGTGGCAACAAAAACAATGGCAAAATCGGCAATATCACCATGGCTGATAAAATGTTTGCTGCCATTAACAATCCAGTCATCACCGCTTTGTCTCGCCGCACATTTCATACCGCGAACGTCAGAACCCGCGCCGGGTTCGGTCATCGCCAGACAGTCAATTTTTTCACCGCGCACCGCCGGTAATAAATAGCATTCACGCTGCTCTCCCTCGCACGCCAGCAGGATGCCCGAAGGACGGCCAAAAAACACCCCCAGCGCCATACTGGCCCGGCCCAATTCGCGTTCAAGCAAGGTAAAATCGAGATGGCTCAACCCGCCGCCGCCAATATCTTAGGGCATGTTTGCGGCATAAAACCCCAACTCAAGGCATTTTTTCTGAATGTCGCGGCCAAGCTCGCGTGGCACATTCCCGCTGCGCTCAATTTCAGCTTCATGGGGATAAAGTTCGTGCTCAACAAAGCGCCGAACCGTATCAACAATCATCTGTTGTTCAGTGGAAAGGGCAAAATCCATGTTAACTTTCCTCAATTTCAGCGTTCAATCTTGCCTCATAGTATTTGAGGGTCTTTCCAGCGCCCCAGTTGTTTTTTTCCAGCACCCGCAAAATCCCCACCAGATTATCATCGCGAATGCGCTCAAGTTCGCCGATGGAATATTGTCCCGACTGCGCATCGGATTGTGAGGCAATTTTCTCAGTGAGTTCTTCATCAAGCTCGGGCACGTCCGTCAATCTGGTCCACGGCCATTGGAGGCAGGGGCCAAACTGGGCAATAAAATGCCGCATACCTTTTTCGCCACCGGCAATTCTGTAAGTTTCAAACATACCCATTTGTGCCCAGCGCAGACCAAAGCCATAGCGGATGGCATCGTCAATTTCTTCCGTCGTTGCCACCCCGTCCTTGACCAGCCAAAGCGCTTCGCGCCACACCGCTTCAAGCAGTCGGTCGGCAATAAAGGCCTCAATTTCCTTGCGCACATGCAACGGGTGCATGCCGAGGTATTTGTAAATTTCTTTTGCCCGTTCGATTGTCTGCATGGAGGTTTGTTCACCGCCAACCAGTTCCACCAGCGGCAGCAAATAAACCGGATTGAAGGGATGGGCCACCAGCAAACGTTCAGGATGCGCCATTTTTTCCTGAAGTCGGGTGGGTAAAATTCCCGAGGTGGAAGAGGCTATAAGAGCATCCTCACCGGCGGCTGCTTCAACCTGCGAATATACTGATTGCTTAAGCTCAAGCTGTTCCGGCACAGCCTCAACAATAAGTTCAACATCCATGACAGCCTGTTCAAGCGTGTCGCAATAACGCAACCTGCCGGGCGTGCGAGATCGCGTATCACTCAGTTTATTCGCAGCAAGAGCGGCATTGGCCACCACCGCATCTATCTTTTGTTGTGCATCTGCCGCTGGATCAAAAACCGCGACATTAACGCCATTTTGCAACAATCGCGCAATCCAGCCAGCGCCAATCACCCCGCCGCCAATTACCGCTGCTTTGTGCAACATCTTCACCCCCAACGTTTTTTCAGTTTGAGTTTTTTACGCACCTGCTCAGGGCTCATAATGCTGTACCCCATGGCGGTAGCGATGGTGAGCGCACGTTTCACCAGATCGCCATTAGAGGCGAGTTCACCCTTTGCCAGCCACAGATTATCCTCCAGACCAACGCGAATATTGCCGCCACTCGCAATCGCCAGCGCCACATAAGGCAGTTGATTTCGACCAATGGAGAACGCCGAAAAAATCCAGTCATCCGGCAGGTTTTGCACCAGAGCATTGAACGTCGCAATATCGTCAGGCGCCCCCCAGGCAATTCCCATGCACAATTGCACCACCACGGGATCATCAATCAGCCCCTGATTTTTCAGCCACCTGGCCAATTCAAGATGACCACTGTCAAACACCTCTATTTCCGGGCGCACTCCGAGACTTTGAATCTGCTGCGCCATTTCTTTCAGCATCGACGGCGTATTGGTCATGATATAATCGCCTTCGCCAAAATTCATGGTGCCGCAATCCAGCGTACAGATTTCAGGCAAAAGGGCTGCAACATGTTCAAGACGCTCGGCCGCCCCAATCATATCGGTGCTGGCCGGGTTCAAGGGCAGCGGTTGTTGCGCCGAGCCAATCACCAGATCCCCGCCCATGCCCGCAGTCAGGTTCAAAACCACATCCACTTTTGCCTGCTTTATATAATCAACCACCTCGGCATAAAGGGCTAAATCGCGAGAAGGTTCGCCTGTGTCTGGATCGCGCACATGAATGTGAGCCACCGCAGCTCCGGCTTTTGCTGCTTCAATTGCCGCATCAGCAATCTTGCGCGGTGTTACCGGCACCTTGTCCGAGCGGCCCGCTGTGTCACCGGAGCCGGTGACCGCACAGGTAATGAAAACATCCCGGTTGGCAGAAAGTCCCATATCAATTCCTCCATTTCTTCCAACGATCTTCAGTTCAATTTGATATCTGTGTTTGACAATTTACGTAAATTTTTTGATATTTTACGCAATGAACCTCTTTTCTCCTTCCACCGCCCCCCTGGCGGTCACCGTGCTGATTTTACCGGATTGTTCGATGATGTCGGTTGCCTGCACACTGGATCCCATGCGTGCAGCAAACCGGCTGGCACCAACACCCGTGTTCCAGTGGCATATTCAAACCCTTGATGGTCATGCGGTTGAAATGACCTGCGGGCTGCCGATAGTCGCGCAATCCGCCTTTGGCGAAAAAACCGATACAACGATTGCCGACAACCGGATCTTGATCATAATTGCCGGTTTTGACAGCGATCAGCACGCGCAAAAAAATACAGTCGCCCGATTGGCCCGGCTCGCCTCAAACTTTGATTTTGTCGGTGGTATTGAAGCAGGTAGTTGGCTGATGGCCCGGGCCGGACTGCTCAATGGCCACAAGGCGACCACCCACTGGGAAGACCTCGAGGATTTTGCTGCCGCCTATCCTCAAATAGAGGTAATTCCCGACAGGTTTGTTGTTGACCGTCGTTGTTTCACCACCGGTGGGGCCTCTCCCACTTTTGATTTCATGTTGCATCTGATCCGCAAACGCCACGGTGCCGCCTTCGCCATGGAGGTAGCCAGTGTTTTTATCTACGATCAAACATATCCTTCAACCCAGCCGCAACCCCTGGTCTCTCTTGGCCGCCTGCAGGTGATGGAGCCCCGGGTTGCCGCCGCCATCAGAATTATGGAAGACCATCTCGATGAGCCGGTATCCCCACAGGAGATTGCGCGATTGCTACAGATTTCGGTTCGCCTGCTGGAGGTTTTATTTAAGTCAGCCTTACAATTTTCACCCGGCCGCTATTATCGCCATTTGCGCCTGCAGGCAGCCAGGCGGTTAATCATTGATACCCGGCTTTCTGTCCTGGAAATTGCCCTCAGAACCGGCTTTGGATCAACTTCCGCCTTTTCCCGCGCCTTCAAAAAACAGTTTGGCCACAGCCCGGACAACTGGCGCAAACTCAATGCTGCTTGATCGAATCGAAGCCATTTTTAAACTGGCCGTTAAATATTTGGCTATTTGACCACTTTAGCACTATATAACGGCTATTATGGATGAAACCGGCGATCATATCCCCTTTCGCAAGATGAACGGACTTGGCAACGACTTTGTCGTGCTTGATGCACGCAACCGTACCATCCCTATGAATGACACTATCGCCGCAGCCATTTCCAACCGCCAGACCGGTATTGGCTGCGATCAGTTGATCATCATTGAAACCGACACTCATGCCGATGCCTTCATGCGTATTCACAACTCCAGTGGCGGCGAAGTCGATGCCTGCGGCAATGCCACACGGTGCATCGGTGACATTTTGATGAGTGAAAATGATGCATCGTCTGTCACCATCAGGACAAATGCCGGATTGTTGTTGTGCAGCCGTGCTGCTGAACCCGATATGATTACCGCCGACATGGGCTCACCGAAACTGCTCTGGGATCAAATCCCCATTGCCGAGGAAATGGACACCCGTCAGATTGAATTGCAGATCGGACCGATAGATGATCCCATCCTGCACAGCCCCGGCGTCGTTAATGTCGGCAATCCCCATTGTATTTTCTGGGTTGATGATGTGGAAGCTTACGATCTTGCAAACATCGGCCCCATGCTCGAACATCACCCCATATTTCCCGAGCGCGCCAATATCTCTCTCGCCCATGTCACCTCGCCCGAAGACATAACACTCAAAGTCTGGGAGCGCGGCGTCGGCCTTACCAAAGCCTGTGGCTCGGCTGCCTGTGCTGTTGTGGTTGCAGCTGCACGCAAAGGTCTCACACAGCGCAAAGCCATGGTTCATCTTCCCGGCGGGCCTTTATTGATTGAATGGCGCGAAGGCGACGACCATATTTTAATGTCCGGACCTTACGAATATGAATTTGAGGGTACTTTGCCGAACACGATTTTTAACGCCACGGTGAACTCATGAACGCACCTGTTAAAACACCGGAAATCATAACCTTTGGCTGCCGCCTCAATTCATACGAATCAGAGGTTATGCGCGAACACGCAGCCTCCAGCGGCCTTGATAATGCAATTATTTTCAATACTTGTGCCGTTACCGCTGAAGCCGAGCGCCAAGCACGCCAGGCGATCAGAAAAGCCCGGCGCAAAGATCCTGACGCCAGAATAATCGTCACCGGCTGTGCCGCCCAGATCAACCCGGAATCTTTTGCTGAAATGCCCGAGGTAGACAATGTGCTTGGCAATGAGGAAAAGCTCGATGCAAGTGCTTACCGGTTTCCTGATTTTGGCATATCGGCAAGTGAGAAAATCAAAGTCAACGACATTATGTCGGTTACTGAGACCGCCGGTCATCTGATCAGCTCATTTGCCGCGCGCGCGCGCGCCTTTGTGCAAATCCAGAACGGCTGCGATCACAGATGTACTTTTTGCATCATCCCCTTTGGCCGCGGTAATTCGCGCTCCGTCCCCATAGGGGTGATCATAGAGCAGATCAAAAAGCTCATGGACAACGGCTACCGGGAAATCGTCTTGACCGGGGTTGACATCACTTCGTACGGCGCTGATCTCCCCGGAACCCCAAGTCTGGGAAAACTGATCCAGACCATACTCAACCAGATCCCGGATTTACCCAGATTGCGACTGTCATCAATTGATTCAGTCGAGATTGATCAGGCATTGCTGGATTGTTTTGCCGATACCCGCCTGATGCCGCACCTGCATCTGTCGTTGCAATCCGGTGATAATATGATTTTGAAGCGCATGAAACGACGCCACCTGCGCGATCATTCAATCCGTTTTTGCCAGGATATATTAAAGCTGCGACCGGACATGGTCTTTGGTGCCGATCTGATTGCCGGTTTTCCAACCGAAACCGACGAGATGTTTGCCAATACGCTTTTGCTGGTTGATGAGTGCGATCTGACCTTCCTGCACGTTTTTCCCTATTCTGCCCGCGCGGGAACACCGGCTGCCAGAATGCCTCAGGTTGATGGCGCAACCATCAAAAAGCGTGCCAAAACCTTGAGAGACAAGGGCGAAACAGCCCTCAACAGGCGGGCGCAAATGTTGGACGGCACCAAAGCCGACGTTCTGATTGAAACAGAATACAGCGGCCGCACCCAGCATTTCATGGCCGTCAAACTGGCAGACAAAGCAACACCCGGTGAATTGATACGTGTCCTGCTTCACTGTAATGATAGCCAACAACTTCAAGGGCGGCTGGCTGAATGAGTGAAGAAAAAAAAGGCGGGTTTTTCCGCCGCATGTTCAATCGTTTCAGGGAAGAAAAACCTGCCGATGAAACCGATCAGACCGAAACTCAGACACCAGAAGCAGAGCCTGAAACCGAAGCCAGTCCGCCGGCCATAACCCCAGCCCCAGTGGTGCAGCGAGAGCCTGAGCCTGAGCCTGAGCCTGAGCCTGAGCCTGAGCCTGAGCCTGAGCCTGAGCCTGAGCCTGAGCCTGAGCCTGAGCCTGAGCCTGAGCCTGAGCCTGAGCCTGAGCCTGAGCCTGAGCCTGAGCCTGA